>NZ_JBEZKE010000001.1:0-502511 GCF_040651555.1 Streptomyces sp. NPDC048424
GGGCGGCGGGGGGGCGGGGCGGCGCGGCGGCCCGTCGGACGCCGCCCCCGATCGACGGCCGGCGTCGATGTTTCACGTGAAACATCGACGCCGGCGGTCCTTCCTCAGGCCTGCGCGGCCCACCACTCCTTGAGCGCGACGACGGCGGCGTCACGCCCCACCGGGCCGTTCTCCAGCCGCAGCTCCAGCAGGAAGGCGTAGGCCTTGCCGATCACCGGACCCGGGCCGACATCCAGCACCTGCATGATCTCGTTGCCGTCCAGGTCGGGCCGGATCGCGTCCAGCTCCTCCTGCTCCTGCAGCTGCGCGATGCGTTCCTCGAGCCCGTCGTAGGTCCGGGAGAGGGCGTTGGCCTTGCGCTTGTTGCGGGTGGTGCAGTCGGACCGGGTCAGCTTGTGCAGGCGCTCCAGCAGCGGACCGGCGTCGCGGACGTAGCGCCGCACCGCGGAGTCGGTCCATTCCCCGTCGCCGTAGCCGTGGAAGCGCAGGTGCAGCTCCACCAGCCGGGACACGTCCTTGATCATGTCGTTGGAGTACTTCAGCGCGGTCAGCCGCTTCTTGGTCATCTTCGCCCCCACCACCTCGTGGTGGTGGAAGGAGACGCGGCCGTCGCTCTCGAAGCGGCGGGTGCGGGGCTTGCCGATGTCGTGGAGCAGGGCCGCGAGGCGCAGCACCAGGTCAGGGCCGTCCTCCTCGAGGGCGATCGCCTGCTCCAGCACGATCAGCGAGTGGTCGTAGACGTCCTTGTGCCGGTGGTGCTCGTCACTCTCCAGCCGCAGCGCGGGCAGCTCGGGCAGGACCCGGTCCGCCAGCCCCGTGTCCACCAGCAGTCCCAGACCCCGGCGCGGGTTGGCCGACAGGATCAGCTTGTTCAGCTCGCCCTGGACCCGCTCCGCCGAGACGATCTCGATGCGGTCGGACATCGCCTTCATGGCCGCCACGACCTCCGGGGCGACCTCGAAGTCCAGCTGCGCGGAGAACCGCGCCGCCCGCAGCATCCGCAGCGGGTCGTCGGAGAACGAGTCCTCCGGGGTCCCGGGGGTGCGCAGCACACCGGCGGCCAGGTCCTCCAGGCCCCCGTGCGGGTCGATGAACGCCTGCTCGGGCAGGGCCAGGGCCATGGCGTTGACCGTGAAGTCGCGCCGGACCAGGTCCTCGTCGATCGAGTCGCCGTAGGAGACCTCGGGCTTGCGCGAGGTGCGGTCGTAGGCCTCCGAGCGGTACGTCGTCACCTCGATCTGGAAGTTCCGCACGACGTCCCCGGCGCGGGCGCTCTTCTGCGCCCCGACGGTGCCGAAGGCGATGCCCACGTCCCACACCGAGTCGGCCCACGGCCGGACGATCTTCAGCACGTCCTCGGGGCGGGCGTCGGTGGTGAAGTCGAGATCGTTGCCGAGACGCCCGAGCAGCGCATCGCGGACGGACCCGCCGACCAGGGCGAGGCGGAAGCCCGCCTCCTGGAATCGGCGGCCGAGCTCGTCGGCGACAGGGGCGACCCGCAGCAGTTCACTGACCGCGCGGCGCTGCACCTGACTCAGGGCACTGGGGGTGTCTTCGTTGGCGTTCGGCACAACAGAAAAGGGTACGTGCCCGGCCCACCGGGGACCGCCCCGTTTTACGCGACCCCGGTACACGGCAGCCCCCGGGCTGAGCCGATCATGTGGAGCAAGGCGCGGCACTCGCACACAGCGGGCCTCGTTACCATGCCTGGACGCACAAAAGACGAGCACTGACACTTCGAGGAACGGGCTAGCGCGTGGCCGAGGCGGCAGACATCCAGGGGGCGTCCCCCGCTCCTGTCCGGCGCCGCTGGCTGCGGCGCGCGATCGTCCTGCTCGCCGGGACGCCCGTGATGGCCGCCCTGGTCTACTCTCCCGCCCCCAAGGCCCAGGCGGTCCAGGGGACCGGTGTGGACGTCCAGCTGACCTCCATGACCCCCGCCGCGCCGGTCAAGGGCGACACCCTGACGATCTCCGGGACCGTGGTGAACACCGGCTCCGAGACGATCAACGACGCACACGTCGGCCTGCGGGTCGGACCCGCGCTCGCGGACCGGTCCTCCATCGACGAGGCCGCGGAACGCAACGGGTTCCGGGCCGGCGCCGACCCGAGCGAGATCGATCAGGCCTACGCCGTGAAGATCGCCTCGCTGCCGTCGAAGGTCCGCCAGGACTTCACCCTGACCGTTCCGGTGAACAAGCTCGAACTGGACAAGGACGGGGTCTACCAGCTCGGCGTCTCCCTGTCCGGGGCGACCGAGAGCCGCCCGTCCGAACAGGTCCTGGGCATCAAGCGGACCTTCCTGCCCTGGCAGCCGGAAGCGGCCTCCAAGCGCTCCCAGCTCACCTACGCGTGGCCGCTGATCTCCACCACCCGCGTGACCGCGGAGACCGGCTCCGACGAGCTGCAGACCCCCGTCTTCCTCGACGATTCGCTCGCCGACGAGCTCAAGCCCGGCGGCCGCCTGGAGCAGATGGTCACCCTCGGCAAGGACCTGCCGATCACCTGGGTCATCGACCCCGACCTGCTCTACACGGTCGACGCGATGACCAAGGGCTACCGGGTCCGCACCCCGGGCGGAAAGCCCGTCCAGGGCAAGAACAAGGCCGTCGCCGAGCAGTGGCTGAGCTCCCTGGAAGCCGCGGTCCAGGGCAAGAAGGTCGTCGCCCTGCCCTTCGCGGACCCCGACCTCGCCTCCCTCGCCCACCACGGCAAGGACGTCTCGGGCTCCCTGGGCCAGCTGCGCCCCGCCACGGACAAGGCCAAGCAGGCCGTCGAGACCGTGCTGCACGTCACGGCGTCCACCGACTTCTCCTGGCCCGTGGACGGCGCCATCGATCCCTCGATCGTCAACGTCGCCACCTCGGCCGGCGCCCACAACGTCCTCACCCGCAGCGACAGCCTCGTGGAGAGCGGAGCCCTCGGCTACACGCCCTCGGCCGCCCGGCCCATCGGCGCCGGCACCACCGCCGTCGTCGCGGACGCCGATCTGTCCACCGCCTTCGAGGGCGACATGCTGAACGCCGGGGCCTCGACCCTGGCCGTGCAGCGGTTCCTCGCCCACAGCCTCGCCCTCAACCTGCAGAAGACCGACGAGCAGCGCAGCTTCGTCGTCGCCCCGCAGCGGATGCCCAGCGTCAGCCAGGTGCAGACGATGGCCGCGGCCGTACGCGGGCTCCAGGCGGGCCGGTGGACGCAGCCCGGGGACCTCGAGGCCGCGGCCGCCGCCAAGCCCGATCCCGGCGCCGCCACCCAGGTGCCGGGCGCCGGACAGTACCCCGAGGCCCTGCGCAAGCAGGAGATGCCGGTGTCGGCCTTCGAGAAGATCCGCACCACGCAGAACACCCTCGACCACTTCAAGGTGATCCTGGCCGCGCCCGACCGCGTGGAGATCCCCTTCGGCAACACCACCAACCGGGAGATGTCCACGTCCTGGCGCGGGCGTCCCGAGGAGGCCCGCCTCTACCGGGACCAGGTGCAGGAGTACCTGATCGGTCTCACCGAGAAGGTCAAGGTCATCCCCAAGTCCGACGCCACCCTGTCCGGACACAGCGCCACCATCCCCGTCAGCGTCCAGAACAGCCTCGTCCAGGACGTCCACGACCTGGTCCTGCGGGTGAAGTCCGCCAACCCGACCCGCCTGATGTTCGGCGACAGCGGCCAGGCCGAGCAGCAGGTGACCGTCCAGGGCGATCACACCCAGACCGTGAAGTTCACCGCCAACGCCACCGCGAGCGGTCCCGTCGAGGTCACGGCGCAGCTCTTCACCAAGGACGGCGTCCCCTACGGCAAGGCACGGCGGTTCACCGTCGAGGCCACCGAGATCACCCCCACCGTGATGCTCGTCATCGCCGGCGGTGTGCTCCTCCTGGTCCTGGCGGGCATCAAGATGTACGCCAGCCGCAAGCGCGTCGCAGCCCGTGCGGCCGCCGAGGAGAGCACGCAGCCGAGTGACGAGTCCACGGACACCGGACCGCAAAGCACCGAGGGGTCCGGCACGGGTGAGACAGTGGACCGTTGAGCGATGCCGTGGCCGGTCGGCCTGGGGACGATGAGGTGGGGTTTCGATGAACGCGCCGTACGACGGTGACCGCGCGCAGGGCACTGGTGGGCCTGCGCCCTCCCAGGGCACTGCCCCGGGCACCCCGGTGCCCGGGCAGGTTCCCGCGCCTGCGCCCGCGCCGGAACGCGACCCGTATGTCCAGGATGCCTACGACTACGACCCGTACCGGGCCCAGGACCTGTCCGCCCAGGACCCCGTCGCCGAGGTCCTCTACGACCGCGCCTCGCACCCCCCGCCGCCGCCCGGCACCTACCAGGAGCCCGGGCCGCTCTACGCGGCGCCGACCGCGCCCGCGTACTCCCCCGACCCGCGCGTCTGGGCCCAGACCCCGCCGCCCGAGCCGGACGGTCCCTCCCGCCACCTGCCGTACGGCGACCACGCCACCACCACCCAGTTCGTCGGCGTCGACTCCCTCGTCACCCAGGCCGGGGACGAGCAGCCGGAACCCGATGCCTTCGCCCACCTCTACCGGGACCAGGAGGCGGCGCCCCGCACCCCCGCCGAGGAGCCTCCCGTCGCGGCGCCGGCGCCCGGCAAGCCCGCCGGACGCGCCTCCAGCCTCCTGAAGTCCAGCGCGCTCATGGCCGCCGGCACGATCGTCTCGCGCATCACCGGCTTCGGGCGGACCCTGGTCATCGCCGGCGCGATCGGCGTGGGCACGTTCAACGACACGTACCAGATCGCCAACACCCTGCCCACGATGATCTACGTGCTGGTCGGTGGCGGCGCCCTCAACGCCGTCTTCATCCCGCAGCTGGTCCGGGCCATGAAGAACGACAACGACGGCGGAGAGGCGTACGCCAACCGGCTGCTGACCCTCGTCGTGGTCCTGCTGGCCGCCATCACCACCATCTGTGTCCTGGCCGCACCGGTGTTCATCACGATGATGTCGCCGAAGATCGCCTCCGACCCGCAGCAGATGGAAGTGGCCGTCGCCTTCGCCCGCTACTGCCTGCCCACCATGTTCTTCATGGGCGTCCACGTGGTCCTCGGTCAGATCCTCAACGCCCGCGGCCGGTTCGGCGCGATGATGTGGACCCCGGTCCTCAACAACATCGTGGTCATCGCCACGTTCGGCGCCTTCATCTGGGCCTTCGGCGGCTTCACCACCTCCGGCGTCAACGCCTCCACGGTCACCGCCGACGGTGTGCGCCTGCTGGGTGTGGGCACGCTGCTCGGCCTCACCGTGCAGGCCCTCGCGATGCTGCCCTACCTGCGCGACGCGGGCTTCCGGCCGCGCCTGCGCTTCGACTGGAAGGGCCACGGCCTCGGCAAGGCCGCCCGCCTGGCCAAGTGGACGTTCTTCTTCGTCCTCGCCAACCAGATCGGCCTCGTCGTCGTCACCCAGTTCGCCACCTGGGCCGGATCCATCGCCGAGGAGCAGGGCCACTCCGGTACCGGCATCACCGCGTACAACTACGCGCTGCTGCTGTGGCAGATGCCGCAGGCGATCATCACCGTCTCCGTCATGACGGCCGTGCTGCCCCGCATCTCCCGCTCGGCCCACGACGGGGACGCCGCCGCCGTCCGCGACGACATCTCCTACGGGCTGCGCACCTCGGCCGTCGCGATCGTGCCGTGCGCCTTCGCGTTCCTCGCGCTCGGCGTGCCGATGGCCACCCTGCTCTACGCCGGCTCGGGCTCGGGCGCGCAGAACATCGGCTACATCCTGATGGCCTTCGGCCTCGGGCTGATCCCGTACTCCGTCCAGTACGTCGTCCTGCGCGGCTTCTACGCCTACGAGGACACCCGGACGCCCTTCTACAACACGGTCATCGTCGCCGCCGTCAATGCGGCCGTCTCCGCGGCCTCCTTCTTCGTGCTCCCCGCCCGCTGGGCGGTCGTCGGCATGGCCGCCGCCTACGGCCTCGGCTACACCGTCGGCGTGGGCGTCGCCTGGCGCCGGCTCAAGACCCGCCTCGGCGGCGACCTCGACGGCGCCCACGTGATGCGCACCTACGCCCGCCTCACCGGCGCCTGCGTCCCCGCCGCCGCGGTGGCCGGCGCCGTCGCCTACGCGGTCACCCAGTGGCTGGGCAGTGGAGTCGCCGGTTCCGCCGCCGCCCTCGTGGCCGGGGGCATCGCCCTGGCGGCCGTGTTCCTCATCGCCGCCAAGCGGATGCGGATCGAAGAGCTCAACGCGATGGTCGGAATGGTCCGCGGACGTTTGGGGCGCTGATGCGCACAACCGTCGCCCCCGTTCGTGTGTCGTGCATAGCGTCGGACTGTGGGCACAATTGGCATGGCTTCGCAGACTGGCCTACAGCGCGCAACGGATGGGGAGGCAGGAACGACGGTGGCGGAACGTAGCACGGCTGCCGTCGACGTGGCCGACAACAGCGGCGATGAGCCGCTGACCGCGCAAGCGGCAAAGGCCACGTCCGACGGGGTGGACACCCAGAACGGACGAGCCGCGGACGGACCCATGCCCGACAAGGACGGCGAACGCACGAAAGCGGCCCCCGCGGCCGCACCCGAACTCCACAGCGGCCACAAGCTCGCCAGACGCTACCGGCTGGAGGAGTGCGTCACCCGTGTGGACGGGTTCAGCAGCTGGCGCGCGATGGACGAGAAACTGCGGCGTGCCGTGGGCGTCCACCTGATGCCCGCCGACCACGCGCGGGCGCGCTCCGTCCTGGCCGCCGCGCGCTCCTCCGCCCTCCTCGGCGACCCCCGGTTCGTCCAGGTCCTCGACGCCGTGGAGGAGAACGACCTCGTCTACGTCGTCCACGAATGGCTGCCCGACGCCACCGAGCTCACCGCACTCCTCGCCGCAGGCCCCCTGGAGCCCCACGAGGCCTACCAGCTCGTCAGCCAGGTCTCCCAGGCCATGGCCGCCGCACACCGCGAAGGCCTGGCCCATCTGCGGCTGACTCCCAGCGCGATACTGCGCACCTCCTCGGGCCAGTACCGGATCCGCGGCCTCGCCGTGAACGCGGCCCTGCGCGGCATCACCAGCGAGACCCCGCAGCGCGCCGACACCGAGGCCATCGGTGCCCTTCTGTACGCCGCCCTCACCCAGCGGTGGCCGTACGAGAACGACGCGTACGGCCTCGCCGGCCTGCCCAAGGGCGTGGGCCTGATCGCGCCCGACCAGGTGCGCGCCGGCGTCCACCGGGGTCTGGGCGAGCTCGCCATGCGGGCGCTCGCCAACGACGGGGCCACCGCGTCCCGTCAGGAGCCCGCCTGCACGAGCCCCGAGGAGCTGGCCAAGGCCGTCGCCGCGATGCCCCGCATCCGGCCGCCGGAGCCCGCCTTCACGGCCCCGCCGGAGTACCAGCACACCACCTACCAGCAGGGCAACTACGGCCGTCCCACGCCTCCCGGTGTCCACACCACCCAGGTCCGGCCCGTCCAGCCGCCGCCTCCCCCGCTGCAGAGCCGTACCGGCCGGGCCCTCAAATGGGGTGTAGCCGCCCTGCTCATCGCCGCCCTCGGCCTGGGCAGCTGGCAGCTGGCCGGCACCCTCCTGGGCCGCAACAACGGCGGCACCAACGGCCCGCAGCAGACACAGACCGATTCCGAGGACGACCCGAAGCCCGTGACGCTCGGCAAGCCCCTCACCGTCAACGGCGTCTCCGTGTTCGCACCCGGTGGGGACCCGCTGAAGCCGGAGGACGCGGGCAAGACGGTCGACGACGACCCGTCCACCAGCTGGATCACCCCGCGGTACGACGGGTACGCGAACTTCGGAAACCTCGACACCCACAACCGGAAGGCCGGCAGCGGCATCATCGTCGACCTCGGCAGCGTGCAAGAGGTGGCGGGCATCGACCTGGACCTCTATGCCCCCGGGCACAAGCTCCAGGTCCGCGCCGCCGCGCCCGACGCCTCCTCACCGACGTCGCTGTCCAAGTTCCCCCAGCAGATCGCCGAGGAGAAGACCGTCGAGAAGAACCTCGCCGTCACGCTCGGGCACACGATCAAGACCCGCTACATCCTGATCCACCTCACCGCGCTGCCCTCCGAGGGAGCGGACAGCTACCGCGGCGGCATCAGCGAGATCAAGATCCCCGGTACGAACCCGTAGGTCCTGTCCACCATCGCGGGCCCGCTGCGCACCGGCACGGCGGGCCCTCGTCATTCCCCCACCCAGGCCGTAATCTCCCTCCGGGAGGCGAGGTGTGATGCACGACGCGACGACCGGCGACGCCAGTGACGCGGATCTGCTGGCCCGGCACGTGGCCGGCGATCCCGATGCGTTCGGGGAGCTTGTGCGGCGGCACCGGGACCGGTTGTGGGCGGTGGCGCTGCGGACCCTCGGGGACCGCGAGGAGGCCGCGGACGCCGTGCAGGACGCCCTGGTCTCCGCGTACCGGGCCGCCCACACCTTCCGCGGGGAATCCGCCGTCACGACCTGGCTGCACCGCATCACCGTGAACGCCTGCCTCGACCGCGCCCGCAAGGCCGCCTCCCGCAGGACCTCTCCCCTCGACGACACGGACCGCCTGGAGCGGCTCCTGGAGCCCCACGAGTCCGCCGAGGCCCCCGCGGAGCGCCAGGACCTCCACCGCCAGCTCCTGGCCGCCCTCAGCACCCTCCCGGCCGATCAGCGGGCCGCGCTGGTCCTCGTCGACATGCAGGGATACCCCGTCGCCGAAGCCGCCCGCGTCCTCGAGGTCCCCACCGGCACGGTGAAGAGCCGGTGCGCACGCGGCCGGGCGAAACTCGTCCCCCTCCTCACTCATCTGCGCACGAATGCCGGGGATAACACCGCCACCGAGCGGGGAAGGAACCGGACGCCGGGTCCACCCGTCCCACCAGCGACAGAGCCCAGGCATTCAGACCCAGACGCTGTGAAGGGCGGAGGTGGACGACCGTGAGCCCCACAACCGGCACGACCGGCACGATCCGGCACCCGGACGTCTCGGAGATCTCCGACCTGACCGAAGGTCTCCTCTCCCCGTCCCGTACCGCCGAAGTCCGCCGGCATCTCGGCGACTGCGCCCTGTGCGCCGACGTCCGCGCCTCTCTGGAGGAGATCCGCGGGCTCCTCGGCACCCTCCCGGGGCCGGCCCGGATGCCCGGTGACATCGCCGGCCGCATCGACGCGGCCCTCGCCGCCGAGGCCCTCCTCGACGCCACCCAGCCCCGGGCCAAGGCCGCACCCGAGCGACGGCCGCGCACCCCGGATCGCGATGTTTCACGTGAAACATCGCCCGCCGGTCACCCGACCGGCCCAACCGGCCCGGGCCGACGCCGCGCCCGCCGTCGGATCGCCGTGCTCTCGGGCCTGGTCGGAGCCGCTGCCTGTGCCCTCGGCCTCTTCCTGTTCGGCGATTTCTCCGGTACGCCCACCGGCGACACAGCCGCCCGTACGGAGACCCCGAACTCCTCGGATCGGAGCGCAGCCGTCTCGGCCGGTGGCAACTACACGGCACAAGGGCTCCAGGACACGGTGCGCGGGCTCATCGCGGCCCAGGGGGCCAAGACTCCTCCGGGGGAGCAGAACAACACGTACGGCATGGAGAACACGGCTCCGGCTCCGGGAGTCGCCCCCGGCGACAAGCGGGCGGCGGTGCCCGTCCCCGCCTGCGTCCAGAGCGCCACCGGCCGCCCGGACTCCCCGCTCGCCGCCGAGCTCGGCAACTACCAGGGCACCGGCGTCTACCTCCTCGTCCTGCCGCACCCGGGCGACTCCGCGCGCGTGGACGCCTTCCTGGTCGACTCGGGCTGCGAGGAAAGCGGCTCGGCCACCCCCGGAAAGGTCCTCTTGACGGGTACCTATCCCCGGAGCTGACCGGTTCAGGTCCGCAGTGGGGCGGGTGGGGAATGCATGCGCCGTAGGATCCGTTGGGTGGGGTGAGAGTCCGCACCGGCCCCCGGTAGGCAGCACGCAGTCCGCAGAGACGAGGAAGAAACCCGTGAGCGACGTACGAAACGTGATCATCATCGGCTCCGGGCCGGCCGGTTACACCGCCGCCCTGTACACCGCACGCGCTTCGCTCAAGCCCCTGGTCTTCGAAGGTGCGGTCACCGCGGGTGGCGCCCTGATGAACACCACCGAGGTGGAGAACTTCCCGGGCTTCCAGGACGGGATCATGGGCCCGGACCTCATGGACAACATGCGCGGTCAGGCCGAGCGCTTCGGCGCCGAGCTGGTCCCGGACGACATCGTGTCCGTGGACCTCAGCGGTGAGATCAAGACCGTGACCGACACCGCCGGCACCGTGCACCGCGCCAAGGCCGTCATCGTCACCACCGGCTCCCAGCACCGCAAGCTCGGCCTCCCCAACGAGGACGCGCTCTCCGGCCGCGGCGTCTCCTGGTGCGCCACGTGCGACGGGTTCTTCTTCAAGGACCACGACATCGCCGTCGTCGGCGGCGGCGACACCGCGATCGAGGAGGCCACCTTCCTCTCGCGCTTCGCCAAGTCCGTCACGATCGTCCACCGCCGCGACAGCCTGCGCGCCTCGAAGGCCATGCAGGACCGCGCCTTCGCCGACCCGAAGATCAAGTTCGCCTGGGACAGCGAGGTCGCCGAGATCCACGGCGACCAGAAGCTCTCCAGCCTCACCCTGCGCAACACCAAGACCGGTGAGACCTCCGCGCTGCCCGTGACCGGCCTGTTCATCGCCGTCGGCCACGACCCGCGCACCGAGCTGTTCAAGGACCAGCTGGACCTCGACGACGAGGGCTACCTCAAGGTCGACGCCCCCTCCACCCGCACCAGCGTCACCGGCGTGTTCGGCGCCGGCGACGTCGTGGACCACACGTACCGTCAGGCCATCACGGCTGCGGGCACCGGCTGCTCCGCCGCCCTCGACGCCGAGCGCTTCCTCGCCGCGCTCGCGGACGCCGAGAAGGCGACCGCGACCGCCACCGTCTGACCGCTTCATCCCACACCCCACCCCGCAGGAAAGAAGGAGGCCCGCCGTGGCTCTCAAGACCGTGACCGACGCCGATTTCGACGCCGAGGTACTGGCGAGCGACAAGCCGGTTCTGGTGGACTTCTGGGCCGAGTGGTGCGGACCGTGCCGCCAGATCGCGCCGTCCCTCGAGGCCATCGCCGCCGAGTACGGCGACCAGATCGAGATCGTCAAGCTCAACATCGACCAGAACCCGGCCACGGCTGCCAAGTACGGCGTCATGTCCATCCCGACGCTGAACGTCTACCAGGGCGGCGAGGTCGCCAAGACGATCGTCGGTGCCAAGCCGAAGGCCGCCATCCTGCGTGACCTCTCGGACTTCGTCCAGGTCAAGACCGCCTGACGCGCAACCCACGTTCCACGTGAAACGGGACCGCCCCTCCTCGGGGCGGTCCCGTTTCCCGTATCCCGCTCAGAGGGGGCGCAGCGCCGGCTCCTTGCGCGCGGCGCCCAGCAGCCGGTCCAGCGCCAGCTCCACGTCTTCCTTCCAGGACAGCGTCGACCTCAGCTCCAGTCGCAGCCGCGGATGCACCGGATGGGGCCGTACCGTCTTGAACCCCACGGCCAGGAGATGGTCCGCGGGCAGCAGACACGCCGGACCCTCCCAGCGCGCATCCCCGAATGCCTCGATCGCCCGGAAGCCGCGCCGCAGCAGGTCCTTCGCCACCGTCTGCACCATGACCCGCCCCAGGCCCTGCCCCTGATACCCCGGCATGATCCACGCGGTGATCAGCTGCACCGCATCCGGCGAGACCGGGCTGGTCGGAAACGCAGTCGCCCGCGGCACGTACGCCGGCGGCGCGTACAGCACGAACCCCACCGGAACCTCGTCCACGTAGACCACGCGGCCGCAGGATCCCCATTCCAGAAGGACAGCGGAGATCCACGCCTCCTTCTCCAGTGCCGGAGTTCCCGCCTTCACGGCGGCCTCACCGCTGACCGGGTCCAGTTCCCAGAACACACAGGACCGGCAACGACGCGGCAAGTCCTGGAGGTTGTCCAGCGTGAGCGGTACCAGCCGACGACCCATGACCGCATCGTATCCACTGGCCCCACGTTCTTCGACAGCACGACGAAGGGGCGGACCGCGCCGGTTCGCACCGGCACGACCCGCCCCTCGACGGCCCCGGGATCACTCCCCGGAAAGACCCTGCTCCAGCACCCGGCCCTCGCCCGGCGCCAGCGTTCCCAGAATCCGCTCCAGATCCTCCATCGACGCGAACTCGACGGTGATCTTGCCCTTCTTCTGACCCAGATCCACCTTCACCCGCGTCTCGAACCGGTCCGACAGCCGCGTCGCCAGCTCACTGAGTGCCGGAGCCACCCGCGTACCCGCGCGCGGACCCTTCGGCTTCACCCCGCTCGAAGGCTCCGCGGCCATCAGCGTCACGATCTCCTCGACCGCGCGCACCGACAGCCCCTCGGCCACGATCCGGTGCGCCAGCCGGTCCTGTACCTCGGAGTCGTCCACCGAGAGCAGTGCCCGCGCGTGCCCGGCCGACAGCACGCCCGCGGCCACCCGGCGCTGCACCGACGGCGACAGCTTCAGCAGCCGCAGCGTGTTCGACACCTGGGGACGCGAACGCCCGATCCGGTCCGCCAGCTGGTCGTGCGTGCAGTTGAAGTCCTGGAGCAGCTGGTCGTACGCCGCAGCCTCCTCCAGCGGGTTCAGCTGAGCCCGGTGCAGGTTCTCCAGCAGCGCGTCCAGCAGCAGCTTCTCGTCGTCCGTCGCCCGGATGATCGCCGGAATGGCCTCCAGCCCGGCCTCCCGGCAGGCACGCCAGCGCCGCTCACCCATGATCAGCTCATAGCGACCGGGAGCCGACTGCCGCACCACCACCGGCTGAAGCAGGCCCACCTCCTGGATGGAGGTCACCAGTTCGGCGAGCGCGTCCTCGTCGAAGACCTCGCGGGGCTGCCGCGGGTTCGGCGTGATCGCGTCCATCGGAAGTTCCGCGAACGTCGCCCCCGCCACCACATTGGTATCGGCCCCCACCGGATCCGGCTCTTGCGCCGGGACGACCGCGAGCGATGTTTCACGTGAAACATCCGCCTGCGCCAACGAGGCGAGCTTCGCCGCCGCGACCCCGCGCTCCGACGTCATGACCGGCACCGCCGACGGAGACGTCGAACCGGCACTGATCACCGGCGGCGTCTTCTCCTGCGGGGCTGCGGGAATCAGCGCACCGAGCCCCCGCCCCAGACCTCTACGTCGCTCGCTCACTGGATCCCCTCCGCCACACTCTGCGTGCTGTTCATGCCCGCGCCCAGATGGGCGTGCTGGGCGTCGTACTGCATTCCGACCCCTCGATACGCGATCTCTCGCGCCGCCTCCAGATAGGAGAGGGAACCGCTTGAACCCGGGTCGTACGTGAGCACCGTCTGCCCGTAGCTCGGCGCCTCGGAAATGCGCACCGACCGGGGGATGCTCGTCCGCAGCACCTCCTTGCCGAAGTGGCTGCGCACCTCCTCCGCCACCTGCGAGGCCAGCCGGGTCCTGCCGTCGTACATCGTCAGCAGGATGGTCGACACGTGCAGCGTCGGGTTGAGGTGCGCCCGCACCAGGTCGACGTTGCGCAGCAGCTGGCCCAGGCCCTCCAGCGCGTAGTACTCGCACTGGATCGGGATCAGCACCTCCGCGCCGGCCACCAGCGCGTTCACCGTCAGCAGCCCGAGCGAGGGAGGACAGTCGATCAGGATGTAGTCGAGGGGCTGCTCGTACGCCTGGATCGCCCGCTGGAGCCGGCTCTCCCGCGCCACGAGCGACACCAGCTCGATCTCCGCGCCCGCCAGATCGATCGTGGCCGGAGCACAGAAGAGCCCCTCCACATCCACGACCGGCTGGACGACCTCCAGGAGGGGCCGGCTGTCCACGAGCACGTCGTAGATCGACGGCACGTCCGCGTGGTGGTCGATGCCCAGGGCCGTGGACGCATTGCCCTGCGGGTCGAGGTCGACCACCAGGACCCGTGCCCCGTGCAGGGCCAGCGAGGCCGCCAGGTTCACGGTCGTCGTGGTCTTGCCCACGCCGCCCTTCTGGTTGGCGACCACGATGACGCGGGTCTGCTCCGGCCGGGGCAGCCGCTCTCCGGTACGCCCCAGTGCCTCGACCGCCTGCTGGGCAGCTCGGCCGATGGGGGTGTCGTCGTTGTCTACAAGGGGCGGAGGCAATGTTTCACGTGAAACATCCTCTCCCGCCGATTCAGAGCGGGGACCGGGGACCGGATCGGCCATCGGCCCCGCGAGGTTGGCGTCGGACCGCACGGTGTCACTCTCCTCGACATCAGGCTCGCGATGAACAGAGCCTGCCATGTCACCCGGGTCGCGAACCAGCGGGGCCCGTACTCCTGTGGATGAATCCACCGATGTGGACAACTCCGTCCCCCTTGCGTCCTTGCGGTGAAGGGGGGACGCGGCCGCACGACCGCGGCTGATGATTCCGTGCAGCAGAGAGCGACGTTTCACGTGAAACACGATGCACGGACAGCGCCCAGACAGGGTCTACCGGCCGCTACGACACTCCGAAATCCATACCTTTAGGGCTCAATGCCCCGGGAATCAGCGGCGCCGACGCGTCCGGCTCGTCCGCGCGGCCTTAGCCCGCTTGGCCGCGAACCTCACCCCTCCGGGGCTTTCTCCGACCTCGACCCTGACGACGGTGGACAGCGGATCCACCACACCCTCGCCCACGTGCAGCACCGAGGTCTTCACCACACCGAGCTTCGCCAGTGCGGTCTTCGCCGACACCAGTTCCTCTTCGGCGGTATCGCCCTTGAGCGCCAGCATCTCCCCGTACGGACGCAGCAGGGGCACGCCCCAGCCGGCCAGCCGGTCCAGCGGGGCCACCGCACGCGCCGTCACCACGTGTACCGGCTGCACCTTGCCGAGCATCTCCTCGGCCCGGCCGCGCACCACCGTGACATGGTCCAGGCCCAGCAGCTCCACCGCCTCCTGCAAGAAGGTCGTCCGCCGCAGCAGCGGCTCCAGCAACGTGATCTTCAGATCGCGCCGCACCAGAGCCAGCGGAATGCCGGGGAGGCCGGCACCCGAGCCGACATCGCAGACGGTGACGCCCTCGGGCACCACCTCCGAGAGCACCGCACAGTTCAGCAGGTGCCGCTCCCACAGCCGCGGTACCTCACGCGGGCCGATCAGGCCTCGCTTGACCCCCGCGTCCGCCAGCAGCTCCGCATACCGCACAGCTTCCGGGAAAAACTCGCCGAACACCGCGCGCGCCTCTTCAGGCGCCGGGGGAAGCTCCGCTGCCTCCGTCACGGGGACCGTCCTTCCGTACCGCATGGATCGTTGAAAACGCACTGCTCGAACTGGCACCGCCGGGGCCGGCACTGCCAGGCTGACAAACTTCGGCCCCGCCTGCGACACAGACGGGGCCGAATACTCGCGCCGGGGGTCAGGCCGGGAGCACAACGACGAAGCGCTGCGGCTCCTCGCCCTCGGACTCGCTCCGCAGACCGGCGGCCGCCACGGCGTCGTGGACGACCTTCCGCTCGAACGGGGTCATCGGGGCCAGCTTCATCGGCTCGCCCGAGGCCTTCACGTCCGCCGCCGCCTGGGCACCCAGCGCCGCCAGCTCCTCGCGCTTCTTCGCGCGGAACCCGGCGATGTCCAGCATCAGCCGGCTGCGGTCCCCGGTCTCCCGGTGCACGGCGAGGCGGGTCAGCTCCTGCAGAGCCTCCAGAACCTCACCGTCGCGGCCCACGAGCTTCTGCAGGTCACGGCTGGCGGAGTCACTGACGATCGACACCGCGGCCCGGTCGGCCTCGACGTCCATGTCGATGTCGCCGTCCAGGTCGGCAATGTCCAGCAGACCCTCGAGGTAGTCGGCCGCGATCTCACCCTCCTGCTCAAGGCGGGTCAGGGTGTCGCCACTCTCAGCGGCGGCGGTGGTGGTGCCTTCCGTCACGGGAGGGACTCCTTCTTACTTCTTGGGAGAGGGCTTGCTGGGCGTCTGACGCTGCGACTTCGACTGCCGCTTCGGCTGCTGCCGCTTCGCGACACCGCCGCTCGCCGCATCCGAATCCGCCGTGGCCTCGGAACTCTTGATCACGGAGCCGTCCGGCTGGGCCGCCAGGCCCTGCTTCGTCAGAGCCGTGATGAACTTCCGCTCGTTGTCGTTGCGGTCCGGGCCCTTGGCCACGATCGCCGCGACGATCTTCTTCTTGCTCCGGCCCTTGACGTCACCGTGCGAGCCGATGTGCTTCAGCAGGCGGGTCAGGTACTGGTCCTGCGCCTTGCTGCCCGGCGTCGGGTTCTGGTTGATCACGTACATCTGCTGGCCCATGGTCCACACGTTCGTGGTCAGCCAGTAGACGAGAACACCGACGGGGAAGTTGATGCCCATGACCGCGAAGATCACGGGGAAGATGTACATCAGCATCTTCTGCTGCTGCATGAACGGCGTCTTGACCGAGAGGTCGACGTTCTTCTGCATCAGCTGGCGCTGTGTGTAGAACTGCGACAGCGACATCAGGACGATCATGACGGCGGTCACGATGCGCACGTCGGTGATCGAGGCACCCAGGGCGGCGACCTCGGCGGCGCTGTCGGTGAACTTGGAGGCCAGCGGGGCCCCGAAGATGTGGGCCTCACGCGCGCTGGCCAGCAGCGGACCGTCGATGTAGCCGATCTCTTCACCGTTGGCGATGCTCGCCAGCACGTGGTAGAGCGCGAAGAAGAACGGGGACTGCGCCAGGATCGGAAGGCACGAGGAGAGCGGGTTGGTACCCGTCTCCTTGTACAGCTTCATCATCTCTTCGGACTGACGCTGTTTGTCGTTCTTGTAGCGCTCCTGGATCGCCTTCATCTTCGGCTGGAGCGCCTGCATGCCTCGCGTCGCTTTGATCTGCTTCACGAAGAGCGGGATCAGGCAGATGCGGATCAAGACCACCAGGGACACGATGGACAGACCCCAGGCCCATCCGCTGTTCGCGCCGAAGATCGCGCCATACAGCGAGTGGAACTGGACGATGACCCACGAGACGGGCGTGGTGATAAAGCTGAACAGACCGGCAATCGTGTCCACTAATCAGGCTCCTTGAGCATTGCGAGATCTACGCAACGCACTGCGCAGCTGCTCGTGCCAACGCGGGCGTTTACGGGGTGGGACGTGGTCCACGCCACCCGGGGACCACGGATTGCACCGCAGGATCCGCCAGGCGGTCAGGGCCGTCCCCTTCACCGCACCATGCCGGTCGATGGCCGTGTACCCGTAGTGCGAACACGACGGGTAGTACCGGCACACCGGGCCGAGCAGCGGACTGATCGTCCACTGGTACAGCTTGATCAAAGCGAGCAGCGGGTACTTCATCGAGCCACGCCTCCCAGGAGCCGCACCAGAGCGGCATCCAGGTCCCGGGCCAGTTCCTCGGGGCCGGCATCACCCGCTCCGGGCAACGCACGTACCACCACCAGGCTACCGGCGGGCAGCTGAGAGAGCCGTTCCCGGACCAGATGGCGGAGACGGCGCTTCACCCGGTTACGTATGACGGCATTGCCGACAGCCTTGCTGACGACGAAACCCGCACGCGACGAGGGATCGATCTCCCCCGACTCGTGCGGGTCCGTTGCACCGCTTGTACGTAGGTGGACGACGAGGAGCGGGCGACCAGCCCGACGACCTCGACGTACCGCGCTCGCGAAGTCCTCGCGCCGCCTCAGCCGATTTTCGGGAGACAGCACGACGTCACGACCTGCGTGTTGTTACGCGGAAAGGGCGGCGCGGCCCTTGCCACGACGGTTCGCGAGGATCGCGCGACCGGCACGGGTACGCATCCGCAGGCGGAAGCCGTGGGTCTTGGCACGACGGCGGTTGTTCGGCTGGAAGGTGCGCTTGCTCACTCGGGGGCTCCAGAGAATGAATCGTTGTGGCGGGACATCGCCTGGCTGTCACCGTGCGCCCACGAGGAGAAACTCGCGTGTTCGCCCGAGTGGCACCGCTAAATGATCACTATCAGTGACCTTCGCCCATCGGTAGGCAGGCGGCAGCAGCCATCGACAACTCGACCTCGTTACGGTACGCGCGGCTACGCCATCCGGTCAAACCGAGCCGACGTGGCCCCACACTGTGCACAGGCTGTGGACAACGACTTGAACCGTACCCGCTGGCCTGACTACCGTTGTCCGACCCCGGTTTTTTTGTCCCGACCGTCCCAAAGAACCACACATTCGTGGGACCCCTGTGAGAGAGCGTGCTCTGTGGCTGACGTACCTGCCGATCTTGCCGCAGTGTGGCCAAGGGTGCTCGAAAAGCTCCTCGGGGAGGGACAGCCGGGGATCGAGCCGAAGGACAAGCAGTGGGTCGAGAGGTGCCAGCCCCTGGCACTCGTCGCCGACACCGCACTGCTCGCCGTACCCAACGAATGGGGCAAGCGCGTCCTCGAGGGCCGGCTCGCCCCGCTGATCAGTGACGCGCTCAGCCGCGAATGCGGCCGCCCCATCCGGATCGCCATCACGGTGGACGACTCCGCCGGCGAGCCCGCGCCCCCCGCCCCGCCCGCGCAGCAGTCCGGCGGGTACGAGCCGTACGGCGGCCAGCGCCCCGGCGGCGGCCCCGGCAACGGGGACGACCAGCTGCCCACCGCCCGCCCCGCCTACCCGGACTACCAGCAGCCGCGCCCGGAGCCCGGCGCCTGGCCCCGCGGCGGCCAGCAGGACGACTACGGCTGGCAGCAGCCCCGCCTCGGCGGCTTCCCCGAGCGCGACCCCTACGCCTCCCCGCAGCCCGGCTACCTCCAGCAGTCCGAGCCGTCCGGCTACGACCAGGGCTCCTACGAGCAGCAGAAGTACGAGCAGTCTCCGTACGAGCCTCAGCAGCCCCACCAGTCACATCAGTACGAGCAACAGAAGTACGAACAGCAGCAGTACGAGCAGCCCGCGCCGCGCCAGGCCCCCGGCCGGCCCGCCGCACCCCCGGCCCCGTCCGGCGGCTCCACCTCGGGCCCGCTGGAGCCGACCGCCCGGCTGAACCCCAAGTACCTGTTCGACACGTTCGTCATCGGCGCCTCCAACCGCTTCGCGCACGCGGCCGCGGTGGCCGTCGCCGAGGCGCCGGCGAAGGCGTACAACCCCCTCTTCATCTACGGGGAGTCGGGCCTCGGCAAGACGCACCTGCTGCACGCCATCGGGCACTACGCGCGGAGCCTCTACCCCGGCACCCGCGTGCGGTACGTGAGCTCCGAGGAGTTCACCAACGAGTTCATCAACTCCATCCGCGACGGCAAGGGCGACGCGTTCCGCAAGCGCTACCGCGAGATGGACATCCTGCTCGTCGACGACATCCAGTTCCTCGCGAGCAAGGAGTCGACGCAGGAGGAGTTCTTCCACACCTTCAACACGCTCCACAACGCCAACAAGCAGATCGTGCTCTCCTCCGACCGGCCGCCCAAGCAGCTCGTCACCCTGGAGGACAGGCTCCGCAACCGCTTCGAGTGGGGCCTCATCACCGACGTCCAGCCGCCCGAGCTGGAGACCCGGATCGCGATCCTGCGCAAGAAGGCCGTCCAGGAGCAGCTCAACGCCCCGCCGGAGGTACTGGAGTTCATCGCCTCCCGCATCTCGCGCAACATCCGCGAGCTGGAGGGGGCGCTGATCCGGGTCACGGCCTTCGCGAGCCTCAACCGGCAGCCGGTCGACCTGGGCCTCACCGAGGACGTCCTCAAGAACCTGATCCCGGGCGGCGAGGACAGCGCGCCCGAGATCACCGCCAGCGACATCATGGCCGCCACCGCCGACTACTTCGGCCTGACCGTGGACGACCTGTGCGGCTCCTCGCGCAGCCGGGTCCTGGTGACCGCCCGGCAGATCGCCATGTACCTGTGCCGGGAGCTCACCGACCTGTCCCTGCCCAAGATCGGGGCGCAGTTCGGCGGCCGCGACCACACCACCGTGATGCACGCGGACCGCAAGATCCGCGCCCTGATGGCCGAACGGCGGTCCATCTACAACCAGGTCACGGAGCTCACCAACCGCATCAAGAACGGCTGAGCGCGGCCTCCCGCACCGCTCGCCCGGGCCGCGAAAGGGCCCCTTCAAACGCTTTCAGAGGGCGCTCCCGGACTGCGACGGGGGCGCCCTTCTTCGTCCGCGCGCCCCTGACCTGTTCGAATACGCCCCCTGAGGAGCAACTCATCCACAGATTCGGGGACTTTCTTCCGTCCACACCCTGGGGACGGGTTCCGTCACCCACAATCTGTCCACAGGCATACGGGGTGAGGCACCATCAGGCCAGGTCAGCACCCTGTGGAATTGTGCGCAAGCGTCATCCACAGCCTGTGGACAAACATTTCGTCCACAGGCCTGTCCACGACGTTGTCCACCGCCTCCCCACAGGTTCGCGCACCCTGTGCACAGGATCGGGTCTGTTCTCCACACCCTTGTCCACTGTTCGGCAACGCACCAGCCCCTCTCACCGCCCGGAGTGAAAGCGGTCACACGGAAGTAGACGTTTGGGTTGTGGAGTACCGGGGGAAAGCTGGGGACACACCTGTGGAGTAGTCGGGGTCCCCTGGGGACGGCCTGTGCAGAACTTTTCGTTCTCCACAGAGACACGGGGTTGTCCACCGGTGTCACCCACAGGGTCGGTGGATAAAAAACGCGGTGTGACCTGCGAGAACAGGCTTATCCACCGTTTCCACAGGCCCTACTACTACCCCCATAGAGAGTTAGGCCGGTTTCGGTTTTCAAGCGGGTCCTGTGCACAACTCGTCGAGAGCCCGCCCCGACGCCTCGCTCCCGACTTGACCGCCGGCCGCACGGACTGTCGGCGCCGTACGTCAGACTGGTCCCCGGCATCGGTCGAGGCATCGACGAGCCGACGACGAAGGCCGGCAGACGAGCGAGCAACAGCAGGAGGCGGTTCCGGTGAAGATCCGGGTGGAGCGCGACGTACTCGCGGAGGCGGTGGCCTGGGCTGCTCGTAGCCTCCCGGCCCGGCCGCCGGTGCCCGTTCTCGCGGGCCTGCTGCTCAAGGCCGAGGACGGCACGCTGAGCCTCTCCGGCTTCGACTACGAGGTCTCGGCCCGCGTCTCCGTCGAGGCGGACGTCGAGGAGGACGGCACCGTCCTGGTCTCCGGCCGACTGCTCGCCGACATCTGCCGCGCCCTCCCCAACCGCCCCGTGGAGATTTCCACAGACGGTGTACGGGCGACCGTGGTCTGCGGCTCCTCGCGATTCACACTCCACACCCTGCCTGTGGAGGAATACCCGGCGCTGCCGCAGATGCCCACCGCCACCGGCACCGTGCCCGGCGAGGTCTTCGCCTCCGCCGCCAAGCAGGTGGCCACCGCCGCCGGCCGCGACGACACGCTGCCCGTGCTGACCGGTGTCCGCATCGAGATCGAGGGCGACCGCGTCACCCTGGCCTCCACCGACCGCTACCGCTTCGCGGTCCGCGAGTTCCTGTGGAAGCCGGAGAACCCGGACGCGTCGGCCGTGGCCCTGGTGCCCGCCAAGACGCTCCAGGAGATCGCCAACTCGCTGACCAGCGGTGACACCGTCACCCTGGCGCTGTCCGGCTCCGGCGCGGGCGAAGGCCTGATCGGCTTCGAGGGCGCCGGCCGCCGCACCACCACCCGGCTGCTCGAGGGCGACCTGCCCAAGTACCGGACGCTCTTCCCGACCGAGTTCAACTCCGTCGCCGTGATCGAGACCGCGCCGTTCGTCGAGGCCGTCAAGCGCGTGGCCCTGGTGGCCGAGCGCAACACCCCGGTCCGCCTCAGCTTCGAGCAGGGCGTGCTGATCCTGGAGGCCGGCTCCTCCGACGACGCACAGGCTGTGGAAAGGGTCGACGCGCAGCTCGACGGCGACGACATCTCGATCGCCTTCAACCCGACCTTCCTGCTGGACGGCCTCAGCGCGATCGCCTCCCCGGTGGCCCAGCTGAGCTTCACCACCTCGACCAAGCCCGCGCTGCTCAGCGGCCGTCCGGCGGTCGATGCGGAAGCCGACGAGACCTACAAGTACCTGATCATGCCGGTACGCCTCTCCGGCTGATTCTTCGCAGGTCAGGCCCGGTTTCGCGGTCAGCGAGACCGGGCCTGCGCACGTTGCGGGGACAGCGGGCCGCCAGCGCGCGCCCCATGGGGCCGGGCGGCCCGGCCCGGCGTAGGCTCGGGGCCTGGGGTGTCCCCGGGATCCACGGACGCCCCGGCAAAGACGGCCACAACGCTTAAGGAACCACCTGATGGAGCTTGGTCTCGTCGGTCTCGGCAAGATGGGCGGCAACATGCGCGAGCGCATCCGCCGCGCAGGCCACACCGTCATCGGATACGACCGCAACCCGGACCTCGCCGATGTCCACAGCCTGCGGGAACTTGTGGACAGCCTGCAGGCCCCCCGCGTCGTGTGGGTGATGGTCCCGGCGGGTGCGGCGACCCAGTCCACCGTCGACGAGCTCGCGGAGCTGCTCTCGATCGGCGACATCGTCGTCGACGGCGGAAACTCCCGCTGGACCGACGACGAGAAGCACGCGGCGGAGCTGGCGGCCAAGGGCATCGGCTTCGTCGACTGCGGTGTCTCCGGCGGCGTGTGGGGCCTGGAGAACGGCTACGCCCTCATGTACGGCGGCGAGAAGGACCACGTCTCGCGGGTCCAGCCGATCTTCGACGCCCTCAAGCCCGAGGGTGACTTCGGCGCCGTACACGCCGGCAAGGTCGGCGCGGGCCACTTCGCGAAGATGGTCCACAACGGCATCGAGTACGCCATGATGCAGGCCTACGCCGAGGGCTGGGAGCTCCTGGAGAAGGTGGACTCGGTCACCGACGTCCGCGAGGTCTTCCGCTCCTGGCAGGAAGGCACCGTCATCCGCTCCTGGCTGCTGGACCTGGCCGTGAACGCCCTCGACCAGGACGAGCACCTGGAGCAGCTGCGCGGCTTCGCGCAGGACTCGGGCGAGGGCCGCTGGACGGTGGAGGCGGCGATCGACAACGCCGTACCGCTGCCCGCGATCACCGCGTCGTTGTTCGCGCGGTTCGCCTCGCGGCAGGACGACTCCCCGCAGATGAAGATGATCGCCGCGCTGCGCAACCAGTTCGGCGGCCACGCGGTCGAGAAGGCTTAGCAGGTCACAGGGCTGCAGAGGATCAACGGCAGCCACCAGCAGCACAGCACCACAGCGAGTAGTGGGAAGCCGGGGGAGGTCGGCGCCGTATGCACGTTTCGCATCTCTCATTGGCCGACTTCCGCTCGTACGCCCGGGCCGAGGTTCCCCTCGACCCGGGCGTCACCGCTTTCGTGGGTCCCAACGGCCAGGGCAAGACCAATCTCGTCGAGGCGATCGGCTACCTCGCGACGCTGGGCAGCCACCGGGTCTCCGCCGACGCCCCCCTCGTACGGATGGGCGCGGACCGGGCGATCATCCGCGCGGCCGTCACCCAGGGCGAGCGCCAGCAGCTGGTGGAGCTGGAGCTGAACCCGGGGCGGGCGAACCGGGCCCGGATCAACCGGTCCTCGCAGGTCCGGCCGCGGGACGTGCTGGGGATCGTACGCACGGTGCTGTTCGCGCCGGAGGACCTGGCCCTGGTCAAGGGCGACCCCGGGGAGCGGCGGAAGTTCCTGGACGAGCTCGTCACCGCGCGCTCGCCGCGGATGGCGGCCGTCCGCTCCGACTACGAGCGGGTGCTCAAGCAGCGCAACACCCTGCTGAAGTCGGCGGCGATGGCGCGCAGGCACGGCGGCCGCTCGATGGACATGTCCACCCTCGACGTGTGGGACCAGCACCTCGCGCGCGCGGGCGCGGAGCTGCTCGCGCAGCGGCTGGATCTGATCGCGACGCTGCTGCCGCTCGCGGACAAGGCGTACGAGCAGCTCGCGCCCGGTGGCGGCCCGCTGGGGCTGGCGTACAAGTCCTCGGCCGGCGAACCGGTGGACAGCGGCACCGCGCGCACCCGCGAGGCGCTCTACGAGGTGCTGCTCGCCGCGCTGGCGGACGTCCGCAAGCAGGAGATGGAGCGCGGCGTGACCCTGGTGGGCCCGCACCGCGACGACGTGCTGCTGCGGCTCGGGGAGCTGCCGGCGAAGGGGTACGCGAGCCACGGCGAGTCGTGGTCGTACGCGCTGGCGCTGCGGCTGGCCTCGTACGAGCTGCTGCGCTCGGAGGGCAGCGAGCCGGTGCTGATCCTGGACGACGTGTTCGCGGAACTGGACACGCGGCGCCGGGAGCGGCTGGCGGAGCTGGTGGCGCCGGGCGAACAGGTGCTGGTGACGGCGGCGGTGGACGACGACGTCCCGGGGGTGCTGGTGGGAACGCGGTTCGGGGTGTCCGGCGGTGAGGTGACCCGGCTGTGAGCGAGCAGGGAAAGAACCCACAGGAGGGCCGCAAGGTCCCGGAGGTCTCCGGGGTGGACCTCGCCCGCCAGGCCCTCGCGGCCGCGCGGGAGCAGGCGCGGGCCCGCGGCAACGCGGCCGGCGCCAAGAAGGGCCGGCAGCCGGGGCTGCGCTCGGGGGCCCGCGCGGACGGCCGGGACCCGATGCCGCTGATGGCGGCGCTGGACCGGCTGCGGACCGAACGCGGCTGGGAGATGCCGATGGCGGTGGCGGGCGTGATGGAGCGCTGGCCGGAGATCGTCGGCCCGGAGATCGCGGCGCACTGTGAACCGGAGCGGTACGAGGACCGTGAGCTTGTCGTGCGGTGCGATTCCTCGGCGTGGGCGGCGCAGCTGAAGCTGCTGGCGCCGCAGCTGGTGGCGCGGCTGAACGCGGATCTGGGGCAGGGGACGGTGCGGATGATCAAGGTGCAGGGGCCCGGGGGGCGGCCGAAGGGCTACGGGCCGTGGCGGGCGCCGGGCAGCAAGGGCCCCGGCGACACCTACGGCTAGGCCGCCGCGGCCCTGCGGGGCCGAGCCCGGCTGCGCCGGGACCCGGGGCTCCGCCCCGGACCCCGCGCCTCAAACGCCGGCGGGGCTGGATTGGCCCCCGGCGGGCTGGAGTGTTCGGCGGGACCGGAACGGCCCTGAGGCGTTGAAGATCGGTTGTTCTGGGTGGCGTCCCTCACGGTAGCCGGAGGTTGACAGGCCGAAGCGCTGGGTGCCCGTGTGAGCCTCTTTGAGCCCCTTCCCGGATGTGGGGAGTCGGAGAGAGGAGGTTCAGGGCGGCACATGCGGACTCAGGTACCGGCAAACCCCCATTCATGTCCGTGGTACCGGTAGACTGAAGCGAATCCCGCCCGCTTGCGGGATCTAGCTGATACACGCTGACAACGCAGATCGACGCAGCCGCTCCTGCTTGCATGCCTGCTGGCCCGGAGTACGGCCTGTGCTGTGCCAGAAAGGGCGCTTCGTGGCCGATTCCGGCAACCCCAACGACAACCAGTCCACAGCCGGCGGGAACGGCGAGGTAACCGCCTCGTACGACGCCAGTGCGATCCAGGTCCTCGAGGGCCTGGACGCGGTCCGCAAGCGGCCAGGCATGTACATCGGCTCGACCGGTGAGCGCGGGCTCCACCACCTCGTGTACGAGGTCGTGGACAACTCGGTCGACGAGGCCCTGGCCGGGCACGCGGACACCATCGACGTGACGATCCTCGCCGACGGCGGCGTCCGGGTCATCGACAACGGCCGCGGCATCCCGGTCGGCATCGTGCCGTCCGAGGGGAAGCCGGCCGTCGAGGTCGTCCTGACCGTCCTGCACGCGGGCGGCAAGTTCGGCGGTGGCGGCTACGCCGTCTCCGGCGGTCTGCACGGCGTCGGTGTGTCCGTCGTGAACGCCCTGTCGACCAAGGTCGCGGTCGAGGTCAAGACGGACGGCCACCGCTGGACCCAGGACTACAAGCTGGGCGTGCCGACGGCCCCGCTGGCCAAGAACGAGGAGACCGAGGAGACCGGTACCTCGGTCACCTTCTGGGCCGACGGCGACATCTTCGAGACGACCGAGTACTCCTTCGAGACGCTGTCGCGGCGCTTCCAGGAGATGGCCTTCCTCAACAAGGGCCTGACCCTGTCGCTGACCGACGAGCGCGAGTCCGCGAAGGCCACCGTCGGCGCCGACGACCCCGACGCGGACACGGCCGAGCCCACCGCGCGCACGGTCAAGTACTACTACGAGGGCGGCATCGTCGACTTCGTGAAGTACCTGAACTCCCGCAAGGGCGAGCTCATCCACCCGACCGTCATCGACGTCGAGGCCGAGGACAAGGAGCGCATGCTCTCGGTCGAGATCGCGATGCAGTGGAACTCGCAGTACACCGAGGGCGTCTACTCCTTCGCGAACACGATCCACACGCACGAGGGCGGTACGCACGAGGAGGGCTTCCGTGCGGCGCTGACGGGTCTGGTGAACCGTTACGCGCGCGACAAGAAGCTGCTGCGCGAGAAGGACGACAACCTCGCCGGCGAGGACATCCGCGAGGGTCTGACGGCGATCATCTCGGTGAAGCTGGGCGAGCCCCAGTTCGAGGGCCAGACGAAGACCAAGCTGGGCAACACCGAGGCCAAGACCTTCGTGCAGAAGGTCGTCCACGAGCACCTGAACGACTGGTTCGACCGCAACCCGGTCGAGGCCGCGGACATCATCCGCAAGTCGATCCAGGCGGCCACGGCGCGCGTCGCGGCCCGCAAGGCCCGTGACCTGACCCGTCGCAAGGGTCTGCTGGAGAGCGCCTCGCTGCCGGGCAAGCTGTCCGACTGCCAGTCGAACGACCCGACCAAGTGCGAGATCTTCATCGTCGAGGGCGACTCGGCCGGTGGCTCCGCGAAGTCCGGCCGCAACCCGATGTACCAGGCCATCCTGCCGATCCGCGGCAAGATCCTGAACGTCGAGAAGGCCCGGATCGACAAGATCCTCCAGAACACCGAGGTCCAGGCGCTGATCAGTGCCTTCGGTACCGGTGTGCACGAGGACTTCGACATCGAGAAGCTCCGCTATCACAAGATCATCCTGATGGCGGACGCCGACGTCGACGGCCAGCACATCAACACCCTGCTGCTGACCTTCCTCTTCCGCTTCATGCGCCCGCTGGTCGAGGCCGGCCACGTGTACCTGTCGCGCCCGCCGCTCTACAAGATCAAGTGGGGCCGGGACGACTTCGAGTACGCGTACTCGGACCGCGAGCGCGACGCGCTGGTGGAGCTCGGCAAGCAGAACGGCAAGCGGATCAAGGAAGACTCGATCCAGCGCTTCAAGGGTCTGGGCGAGATGAACGCCGAGGAGCTGCGCGTCACCACCATGGACGTGGACCACCGCGTCCTCGGCCAGGTCACCCTGGACGACGCGGCGCAGGCCGACGACCTGTTCTCCGTGCTGATGGGTGAGGACGTCGAGGCCCGGCGCTCCTTCATCCAGCGCAACGCCAAGGACGTTCGGTTCCTCGACATCTGAGTCGGCTCCGCTGACCGCCGCCTGAAAGGACTTCTGACCAGCAATGGCCGACGAAACCACCCCCACCGCAGAGAACGCCGAGAACTCCGCGGAGGAGCAGCCCGTGCTGCGCATCGAGCCCGTCGGGCTCGAGACGGAGATGCAGCGCTCCTACCTCGACTACGCGATGTCCGTCATCGTCTCGCGCGCCCTGCCGGACGTGCGCGACGGCCTCAAGCCGGTGCACCGCCGCGTGCTGTACGCGATGTACGACGGCGGCTACCGGCCCGAGAAGGGCTTCTACAAGTGCGCCCGCGTCGTCGGCGACGTCATGGGCACGTACCACCCGCACGGTGACAGCTCGATCTACGACGCCCTGGTCCGCCTGGCCCAGCCGTGGTCGATGCGCATGCCGCTGGTGGACAGCAACGGCAACTTCGGCTCTCCGGGCAACGACCCGGCGGCCGCGATGCGCTACACCGAGTGCAAGCTGATGCCGCTGGCCATGGAGATGCTCCGGGACATCGACGAGGAGACCGTCGACTTCCAGGACAACTACGACGGCCGCAACCAGGAGCCGACGGTCCTGCCGGCGCGCTTCCCGAACCTGCTGGTCAACGGCAGCGCCGGCATCGCGGTCGGCATGGCGACCAACATCCCGCCGCACAACCTGCGCGAGGTCGCGGCCGGTGCCCAGTGGGCGCTGGAGCACCCGGAGGCCTCGCACGAGGAGCTCCAGGACGCGCTCATCGAGCGGATCAAGGGCCCGGACTTCCCCTCGGGCGCCCTGGTCGTGGGCCGCAAGGGCATCGAGGAGGCGTACCGGACCGGTCGCGGCTCCATCACGATGCGCGCGGTGGTGGAGGTCGAGGAGATCCAGAACCGCCAGTGCCTGGTGGTCACGGAGCTGCCGTACCAGACCAACCCCGACAACCTCGCGCAGAAGATCGCGGACCTGGTGAAGGACGGCAAGGTCGGCGGCATCGCCGACGTCCGTGACGAGACCTCGTCGCGGACCGGCCAGCGCCTGGTGATCGTCCTGAAGCGGGACGCCGTCGCCAAGGTCGTGCTCAACAACCTCTACAAGCACACCGATCTGCAGACGAACTTCGGCGCGAACATGCTGGCGCTGGTGGACGGCGTGCCGCGCACGCTGTCGATCGACGCCTTCATCCGCCACTGGGTGACGCACCAGATCGAGGTCATCGTCCGGCGTACGAAGTTCCGCCTGCGCAAGGCGGAGGAGCGCGCGCACATCCTGCGCGGTCTGCTCAAGGCGCTGGACGCGATCGACGAGGTCATCGCGCTGATCCGGCGCAGCAACACGGTCGAGATCGCGCGCGAGGGCCTGATGGGCCTCCTGGAGATCGACGAGATCCAGGCGAACGCGATCCTGGAGATGCAGCTCCGCCGCCTCGCGGCCCTGGAGCGGCAGAAGATCGTCGCCGAGCACGACGAGCTCCAGGCCAAGATCAACGAGTACAACGCGATCCTGGCCTCGGAGGAGCGTCAGCGCTCCATCGTGAGCGAGGAACTGGCGGCGATCGTCGAGAAGTTCGGCGACGACCGGCGCTCCAAGCTGGTGCCCTTCGACGGTGACATGTCCATCGAGGACCTGATCGCCGAAGAGGACATCGTCGTCACGATCACGCACGGCGGCTACGTCAAGCGCACCAAGACCGAGGACTACCGCTCGCAGAAGCGCGGCGGCAAGGGCGTGCGCGGCACGAAGCTGAAGCAGGACGACCTGGTCGACCACTTCTTCGTCTCCACCACGCACCACTGGCTGCTGTTCTTCACGAACAAGGGCCGGGTCTACCGGTCCAAGGCGTACGAGCTCCCGGACGCCGGCCGTGACGCCCGCGGGCAGCACGTGGCGAACCTGCTGGCCTTCCAGCCGGACGAGAAGATCGCGCAGATCCTCGCCATCCGCGACTACGAGGCGGCGCCCTACCTGATCCTGGCCACCAAGGGCGGCCTGGTGAAGAAGACGGCGCTCAAGGACTACGACTCGCCCCGTTCGGGTGGTGTGATCGCCATCAACCTCCGGGAGACCGGGGACGGCAGCGATGACGAGCTGATCGGTGCGGAGCTGGTGTCCTCCGAGGACGACCTGCTGCTGATCAGCAAGAAGGCGCAGTCGATCCGCTTCACGGCGACCGACGACGCGCTGCGCCCGATGGGCCGCGCGACCTCGGGCGTGAAGGGCATGAGTTTCCGCGAAGGTGACGAACTGCTCTCCATGAGCGTTGTGAGGCCGGGTACGTTCGTCTTCACCGCGACCGACGGCGGCTACGCCAAGCGGACGCCGGTGGACGAGTACCGCGTCCAGGGTCGTGGCGGTCTGGGCATCAAGGCCGCGAAGATCGTGGAGGACCGCGGGTCGCTCGTAGGGGCGCTCGTGGTGGACGAAACGGACGAGATTCTCGCCATCACGCTCGGCGGTGGTGTGATCCGTACGCGCGTCAACGAAGTCAGGGAGACCGGCCGTGACACCATGGGCGTCCAGCTGATCAACCTGGGCAAGCGCGATGCCGTGGTCGGCATCGCCCGTAACGCCGAGGCCGGTCAGGAAGCTGACGAGGTCGAGGCCGACGAGAACGACACCGAGGTGGCCGACGGACAGGCCGCCGAGGCCGCCGAGGGCACGCAGCCTTCGGCCGGGGAGCACGAGGAGTAAGTCGTGAGTGGAGCCACGGGCGCCGGACCGGCCAAGACTGGGGCGAACGGTGCCCGTGGCCCCGCCGCGGACTCCCAGGGTGGCGATGCCACCGCCGAGGGCAGGGGGATCGCCGTGACGGACACCCGAGGGCCGCAGCCGACGGCCGGCGCGGAAGCCGGCCAGGACCGGCCCGCGCCGCCGCCGTACCAGCCGCCGCAGGCCTACGCGGCGCCCTCGGGCCCGGGGACGCCGCGGGCGAACGGCGGAGCCGCCGCGCAGCGCAAGCCGCGTCCTGGGGTCCGTACGACGCCCAGGACGCGCAAGGCGCGGCTGCGGGTGGCCAAGGCCGACCCGTGGTCGGTGATGAAGGTCAGCTTCCTGCTGTCGATCGCGCTGGGCATCTGCACGATCGTGGCGGCGGCGGTGCTGTGGATGGTCATGGACGCGATGGGCGTCTTCTCGACCGTCGGCGGCACGATCAGCGAGGCGACCGGCTCGAACGAGAGCAACGGCTTCGACCTCCAGTCGTTCCTGTCGCTTCCGCGGGTGCTGACCTTCACGTCGGTGATCGCGGTGATCGACGTGGTGCTGGCGACGGCACTGGCGACGCTGGGCGCTTTCATCTACAACCTGTCGGCGGGCTTCGTCGGCGGTGTGGAGCTGACCCTCGCCGAGGACGAGTAGGGCCTTCGCCGAAGCGGCTGCAAGGGGTCGGATGACCTGCGCAGACGCCCCGTCGGAACGGATTTTGGCCTGACCGGGTCTGTGCGCTAATCTTCAGGAGTCAGCGCGCAGCGCGGATGGGGCTATAGCTCAGTTGGTTAGAGCGCATCCCTGATAAGGATGAGGCCACAGGTTCAAATCCTGTTAGCCCCACAGTGTCGAAGACCCCCAGGCCAAGGCCTGGGGGTCTTTGTCGTAGGGCCAGTTGGTGGCTTCCCAGGTCACCGATCGGTATCGGTCGGTGTGTATTGTTGGCTGCCAGAAGTCCCCTACGTCAACGAAAGACGAGGTCGCGCGGTGAAGAAGCTGCTCCTGGTCGCACTGGCCGCCATCGGCGGGCTCCTCGTGTACCGCCAGATCCAGGCGGACCGCGCCGAGCAGGACCTGTGGACGGAGGCAACTGACTCCGTGCCTTCTGGTTCCGGTGTGTGAGACCCAAGGCTGATCCCATGAAGCCCCGGCTGCCGCTGCGGCCGGGGCTTTGTGCTGTTCTGTGACGAAAACTTACGTTATGCAAAGATTTGGCTTGCGCTAGCAAACTCGGGGTGGGCGTGATGGGTCGGGTGCGGACGACGGTGCGGCTCGGAGCCGTGGTGGGGGCGGCGGCCCTGGGCCTGACGGCCGGTCTGCCGGCGGCCGCCCGCGCCGAGGGGACGCAGCCGCAGCCGGTCCCGACGTACCGGGCCGCGGACGGCGCCCGGGCGATCGAGGGCAAGCCCTCCACCGCGGACGCCCCGCAGATCGAGCCCGGCGGCGTCTACAAGGACACCCTCGGCCCCGGGGAGCGCGTGTACCGGCTCGTCCTGGACAAGGACGACTCGAACGTCTACGTCTCCGCCGTGGTCCGGCCCGCGGCGGGCGCGAAGGTGTCCGGCGGCGACGGCATCGAGGTGGAGATCATGACCACCGCCGGGAGCTCCTGCCGGGACAGCGTCGGCCGGGCGAACTTCGGCTACGACCCCTACCCCATCAGCGCCGCCGGCGTCCGGTGGGGCGGGGAGGACGAGGACTGCGCACCGGCCGGCGTGTACTACGCCAAGATCACCCGCACCTCGGCCAAGGGATACGACCAGAGCCCCTGGCCGCTGGAGATCAAGGTCCAGCGGGAGCCGGGGCGCGGCGCGGGCGCTCCCACCACCGCGCCGAGCAGCTGGCCCTCCGGGGCCCCCGCCCTGCCCGGCACCGAGGCGGTGGGCCGCACCGGGGGCACCGGCTTCAACGACGCGCGCGCCCTCGGCGCCGGTGTGTGGCGCGACGAGATGCGGCCCGGCCAGACCCGCTACTACCGGGTCCCGCTGGACTGGGGACAGCAGCTGGGGGTCGGCGCCGAACTCGCCGCCGCCCGGATGACCAAGACGTACGGCTCCGCCTCGGGCGGGCTCACCGTCGCGCTCTACAGCCCGTACCGGGGCCTCGTCTCCGACAAGGACGTCTCCTACGACGGCAAGCAGGCCGGGATCACCCTGGGGAAGACCCCTCCCGTCGTCTACGAGAACCGCTTCGCCGGCGACCGGACCCTGCGGTCGGTGGCCGTCGCGGGCTGGTACTACGTCGCGGTGACGATGGGCTCGAAGGTCGCCGACTTCACCGAGGACGCGGTGCCCGTGCCGCTGACCCTGCGGCTGGAGGTCGGCGGCACCCCGGCCAAGGCGCCCGCGTACAAGGGGAGTCCGGCCGCGGGCGGCTTCGGGGTGGGCGAGGCGGACCGGACCGCCGCCGAGGAGGGGCTGACCGAGCCGGAGGCCGCGCAGGCCGCCGACAAGCGGTCCGTGATGCGGGTCGTGGCCGGGGCCGGCTTCGGCACCGGGACCGCGCTGCTGCTCGTACTCGGCGGCTGGACCCTGCTGGGGCGGCGCGGACGCGGTCCTACAGCTGGGTGAGGGCCCAGACGCCCACGGCGAAGCAGAGCAGCGCCGCGGCGAGGATCGAGGCCACGGCCTTGGCCGGGGGCTTGGCGATGCCGCCGGCCGCCCGGACGGGCGGGGCGGCGGAGGCCGTGGGCGTCGGCACGGTCGCCGGTGAGGGCGGCGGCAGGTGGAAGCTGCCCGTCTCCGAGGGACCGTACGCGGGCACCTGGGCCGGGACGGCCGGATACGGGGTCGTCGGCGAGGTGGGAGCGGTCGCGGCCGTGGGCGCCGCCGTCGCCGCCGTCCCGCGCGGATCGGTACGGGCGGGCTCCGCGGCCGTCGTCACGGAGGCGGGCGCGCCGAGCGGCACCACCCCGGCGGTGGGCGCCTGCGGGGTCACCGCGGCCGTGGCCACCGGTCCCTGCGGGCCGAAACCGGGCGGGAGCGGGCCGAGTTGGTCGAACACCTCCACCGGATCCTCGTCCGGGGCGGGCGGCGGCAGCAGTTCCACGGCCTCGGCAAGGGCCTTGCGCGCCCCTGTGGCCGTACGGAACCGGTGCTGGGGGTCCGGCTGCAGGAGACCGGCGAGGACGTCCCACAGCGGGGCGGGAACGCCCTCCGGGGCGCCCGGGGTGCCATGGGCCAGGAAATGCTCCACGAGGCCCTGGGAGTCGGGCTTGGAGCCCCGGAGGAGGTACAGGGCGACCAGTGCGACGGCGAAGAGGTCGGCGGGGAAGTCGGGCTCGGCGCCCAGCAGTTGCTCGGGAGCGAAATAGCCCGGGGTGCCGACCACGTAGTCGGTCTCGGTCAGCCGGGGCTCGCCCTTGCGCATCGAGATGCCGAAGTCGGACAGCCGCAGGTGCGGCCGCCCGGTTCCGGTGGCCTCCATCAGGATGTTGGCCGGTTTGATGTCGCGGTGGACCACGCCTTCCGCGTGCACCGCGGCCAGCCCCGACAGGAGCTGGTCGAGCAGCAGGCACACGAAGCGGGGCGGCAGCGGGCCGTAGTCCCCGATCACGTGCCCGAGGGAGCCACCGCCGACCAGGTCCATGGTGAAGAGGACCTTGTCGTCGTCGGCCGCCCAGCTGGCGGGAGCGAGCACGTGCGGGTGGTCGATCCGCAGGGCCTGTTCCCGCACGAAGCGCAGGAGGGTGTGGGCGTCGCTCTGCAGGAGGACCTTCGCGGCGACGTAGCGGCGACGGCGGTGGTCCCAGGCCCGCCACACGGCACCCGCGCCACCGCGCCCGATCGGATCGATCAGCTCGTACCGACCGGCGAAGATCTCACCCATCGCTGCGCCCGTCCCCCGTCCCCGTCGTCCGCCCTCGTGCCGTCAGTTCTGGTGGGCCTCGTAGTGGGCGACCGCGTCGGCGGTGCGGCCCGCGCCGTACACCCGGAGGAACTCTGCCAGTTCCGGGTGGCTGGGGGCGAGGCTGTTCGCCGCGTCGATGATGTCGCCGGCCGCGGAGACCGAGCGCAGCAGCGACTGGATCTCCCGGACGACCCGCTTGACCGTGGGTGCGCCGGAGCTGATGGTGGTCTGGCCGCTGTTGCTCAGGACGGATCCTCCCTGGGTCTTCTTGATCTCGTCCATCCGGTCGGTGGCCTCCCCGGCGCTGACGCTCCCGTCGGCCACCTGGCCGGCGAGATCCTGGAGGGCCTGGACGCGCTGCACCACGGCCGGGTTCCCGATCTTGGCGCGCTGGCCGCTCATCAGCTGGGACAGCATGGGCGCCGACAGGCCGAGCACGGCAGCGAGGCGGGCCTGGTTCAAGCCGAGGTCATCTATGAGCCGGCGGAAGAGCGCTCCCAGAGGCTCCCCGTACCAACTGCGCTGAAGCTCTCTGGCTCTGGCCGTGGCCTCTTGCTGTACTGCGTCCACTCTTACTACTCCCCTTCGCTGGTGCGAACCTCGCGAGCATCTTACGGAGAGTGGTCGCACGACGGGAGTCCCTATCATTTTGCGAGATGAGGGGGTACACCCGGTACTCTGTTCTGCGGAACGACCCCCTTCTCGCGTGGGACGGGTGCGTCCAGTTCACGGGGCCTTAGCTCAGTTGGTAGAGCGCTGCCTTTGCAAGGCAGATGTCAGGAGTTCGAATCTCCTAGGCTCCACATCATCAAAGGTCCCCTGACCTGCGGAAACGCTGGTCGGGGGACCTTTTTGTGTTTCCGGTGCGGGCGCTGCGGACGGGCCCGGCGAGGGTGGCGCGCGGCGTTCCGCAACTGTTCGCACGGAGACGGTGTTTCTACCGTCGGCCGCCTCGTGGGTCTCCCGAGCGGGACGCGAGCGGGCTGCACGAGGATCACGACGAACGAAGGAGTCGCGCCATGCCGACCACCAGCCCTTCCACCGGCGTCGCCACGGTGGCGTTCCACGACACCCGCCTGGGGTCGCTCGTGCTGGCAGCCACGGACGACGCGCTCGTCCTGTGCTGCTACGGCACGGCGGAGACCGCTGCGGAGCGGTTGGGCCGGGCCGGACTGGGGCCGGTGGAGACCGGGGACGCGGGAGCGCCGGGGCTCAAGGTGCTGGACGAGGCCCGGGTGCAGATCGACGAGTACCTGAGCGGCGCGCGCCGGGAATTCACCGTTCCGGTGGACCTGCGACTGGCCACCCCGTTCAGCCGGCGCACCAATCTGCTGCTCCCCGAGTTCGTCCCGTACGGACGGACCGCGACCTACGGGCAGCTGGCCGAGGCCCTCGACCGGCCCCGGGCCGCCCGCGCCGTGGGCACCGCGCTGGGCACGAATCCGCTGTGCGTGGTGCTGCCCTGCCACCGGATCATCGGCTCCACGGGGAGCCTCAGCGGGTACGCGGGAGGGCCGGAGGCCAAGCGCGATCTGCTCGCCCTGGAGGCGGCCGGCGCACCGTCCGCGCACTGAGCCCTCCCCGCTCCTGCGCTCCCTCCCCTCCCTCCCCTCCCCTCCCCGCCCCGCCCCTCGCCGCTACGGAAAGCAGAGCACGTGAGCGTCTACGAGCCCCCGCAGCTTCCGGGCTTCGACCTGCCCGGCCCGGACTTCACCCCGTACCCGCCGCAGGGCGCCCCGGCGACGGGTGACGCTCCGCCCCTGGGGAACCTGGACTGGCGGGCGCTGGCCGCCGAACTGGACGAGGAGGGAGTGGCGTTGACCCCGCCGCTGCTGACGGCGGAGCAGTGCGGGAACCTCCGGGAGCTCTTCGACGATCCCTCCGCCTTCCGCAGCACCGTGACGATGGCGCGCCACCGCTTCGGGGAGGGCCTCTACCGCTACTTCTCGTACCCGCTGCCCGAGCTCGTCCAGGACCTGCGGGAGCAGCTGTACCCGCCGCTCGCCCGGATCGCCAACGACTGGGCGCGGCGCCTGGGGCAGCCGGCGTTCGCCCCCGAGTTCGACGGACTGATCGCGGCGTGCGCGGCCGCCGGGCAGCACCGTCCGACGCCGCTGCTGCTCCGGTACGAGCGGGGCGGCTACAACTGCCTGCACCAGGACGTCTACGGGGACCTGACCTTCCCGCTCCAGGTGGCGATCATGCTCGACCGCCCGGACGAGGACTTCACCGGCGGCGAGAGCGTCTTCGTCGAGCAGCGCCCGCGCGCCCAGTCCCGGCCGCTCGTCAGGAGGCCCGGACAGGGCCAGGGGATGATCTTCACGGTCAGCCACCGGCCCGTGCGCTCGGTGCGCGGCTGGAGCCGGGTGACCCTGCGGCACGGGGTGAGTTCCGTGACCGGTGGGCAGCGCCACGTGCTGGGCGTCATCTTCCACGACGCCCGATAGCGCCGGAATCAACCGGCGCGGGGATCCGGTTTCTGCCGCCTGCTTCCAGTGAACCGGCAGCACCGGCACGTTCGCAGGTCAACCCCTACCCACCGGGAATCAATGCCTGGCAGAACCGCCGGTACGGCTGGAGGATCGCTGGAGTTCCGCACCACCGACCTTCCGTACGGTCGACCTTGCGACGGCGCGGGGATCTTGCCGCCCGTTCGTGCACCACGGTTGATCCGGCGGTTCAACGGGAGGAGCGAACATGCAGCAGGTCCAGGGCGCGGAGGGCGCGACGACGAGGCAGGATGCCGGACCGGAGGGTCCAGGTCCGGCGCCCACCAGCTCGCAGCACCGCCTGATCACGGCCTCGCTGCAGACGCTGGCGCAGCAGATGAACGAGATCGCCGAGCAGGCGTCCGCGCTGCTCACGACGCCGGCGGGCGGCGCGGCCACCGACTCCGAGGTGTTCGGGCGGATCGCCCGCAGAACCGTTCCCCGCTGGCACTTCGCGATGCTGAACGACACCGAGCGCAACGAGGCCCTCGTCGGCGCGCTGGAGCGGGGGATACCGGCCGGGGCGACCGTCCTGGACATCGGCTCGGGGAGCGGGCTGCTGGCCATGGCCGCGGCGCGGGCCGGCGCGGGGCGCGTGATCACCTGCGAGATGAACCCGATGCTCGCGGAAGTCGCCCGTCAGGTGGTCGACGCCCACGGGTTCAGCGATGTCATCACGGTGATCGGGAAGCCGTCCAACCTGCTGGAGATCGGCCCCGACCTCGACGGTCCGGTGGACGTGCTGATCTCGGAGATCGTCGACTGCGGTCTCATCGGCGAGGGCCTCCTGCCGTCGATCCGGCACGCGCGCCGGCACCTGCTCAAACCCGACGGCATCATGCTCCCGTCCGCGGGCCGGCTCTACGGCCGGCTCGTCAGCAGTGAGGACATCCTGCGGCTCAACCAGGTGACGACGGCCGAGGGTTTCGACGTCTCGCTCATGAACGTGCTGGCCACCCGCGGTCACCTCCCGGTGCGGCTCAACACCTGGCCCCACCGGTTCCTGTCCGACGCCGCCGAGGTGCTGGCGTTCGACCTGGCGGAGGACGCCCTGGAGCCGGGCGAGCGCCCGGTCGACCTCGTCGCACGCGGCGACGGGGAGGCGCACGCCCTGGTCGTCTGGTTCGAACTGGACATGGGGCACGGCACCACCCTGTGCAACTCCCCGGAGAACACCCGCTCGCACTGGATGCAGGGGTGGGTCCCCCTGGAGAAGCCGGTGCCGGTGAAGACGGGTGAGACGGTCCCCCTCCGCCTGCGCTGGAGCGACTTCTCCCTCAGCGCGCACATCTGACCCACCGGCCCGCCCACCAGGCACACGGCCGTACGTCTTGCGATCCGGACCAAGGAGCACGCAGTGAGTCACGTACCCGCGCACATCCCGTTCGAGCTCAGCGGCGCCGCCCTGCGCGACGCCATCGTGCAGTACGCCACGAATCCGATCTTCCTCGACAACACGGACTGGCAGAACCACGACAATCCGTACCGGCGCCAGCTGCGGCCGCAGGTGCTGCCGCACCTCGACTTCGACAAGGTGCCGGGCCGGGAGAACGTCCTCGACTACACGAGCCTGGCCGTGCAGCGCCTGCTCACCTCCATATACGAGGCCGACCTGGTGTTCTTCCCCAAGTCCGGGCTCAAGGGGAAGGAGGAGGACTTCCGGGCGTTCTACAGCCCGGCCAACCGCGCGCTCGGCGAGCGGGTCCGCCCCGCCCTGGAGCGGTACGCCTTCGGCTTCCTCGACGACGAGGTCGAGACCTCCGGGAAGTGGACCAAGGCCAGCCTCGACAGCTACCTGGACTCGCTCGACATGGGCGGCGGCGAGGAGCGGACGCCCGTGGAGCAGGCCATCACCGGCTCCGGTGACCCCGAGCGGGCGGCGCGGATGTGGCTGGTGCAGTTCGCCGCCGACTTCCTCTCCGAGGCGTCGCCGATGATCCGCAACGTGCTCGGCTACTACGGTCCCGTCCAGTCCGAGTGGTTCAAGGTCGTCATCGACGAGTACGGCTACGGCGTGCACGACACCAAGCACAGCACGCTGTTCGAGCAGACGCTGGAGTCCGTCGGCCTCCAGGCCGACCTCCACCGGTACTGGCAGTACTACCTCAACAGCAGCCTGCTGCTGAACAATTACTTCCACTACCTCGGCAAGAACCACGAGCTGTTCTTCCGCTACGTGGGCGCGCTGTTCTACACGGAGAGCTCGCTGGTCGACTTCTGTCAGCGCGCCGACCGGCTGCTGCACGGCGTCTTCGGCGACTCCGTCGACACCACCTACTTCACCGAACACGTCCACATCGACCAGCACCACGGCCGCATGGCGCGCGAGAAGATCATCGCGCCGCTGATCGAGGCGCACGGAGAGGGGATCATCCCCGAGATCGTCCGCGGCATCGAGGAGTACCGCGTGCTCCTCGAGGTCGCCGACCAGGACTTCTGCGCGCAGATCAGCTGGATGGACGACCAGCCGGAGCTCAAGAAGCTGCACGGTCGCGTCTACGAGGCCATCCGGGAGGGCCGGGTGGAGGCGCCGGTGGCGCACCTGGTCGAGCCCTTCAACGAGCTGTCGAACACCCACTGCCACGAGGGCGACGAGCTCTGCCACATCGTCTCGGGCACCATGCGCTTCGAGAGCGGGCTTGGCTCCTCGCTGACCCTGGAGGCCGGCGAGGGCGTGGTCATCCGGCGCAACCGGCTGCACGGCGCCGACATCCTGTCCGAGGAGTGCGTCTACGAGATCCACTCGGTGGGGGACTACCGGAAATGCCTGTAGTGACCTTCCCCGTCGCCGGGCGGGACAACTGTGTGGTCGTCGCGGGCACGTCGTACGTGTACGCGACGGTCGACGGCCGGGGCTTCGTGATGAACGCCGAGTGCCCGCACCGCGGCGGTCCGCTGCACCTGGCCGGCGTGACGCCGGACGCCTCCCGGCTCGTCTGCCCCTGGCACGACCGGAAGACGTCCGCGGCGCGGCTGCGCGCCGAGATCCCGGCGGTACGGGCCGGCAGCCGGGTCACCGCGGTCTTCCCCGACCGCCGGCCGGCCGGGCGGCCGGCGGTATCCGGCCGGCCGTGCGGTGTCACAAGCCGGGAGTACCGGCCGCTGTCGCCCGAACTCGCCCGCCCCGGCGCGGCCGTCTGACCCCCTTCCGGCCAAGCCCGCGGGAGGCTGCAACGCCCTGGGCCGGGCCGGTGTTCTACAGGTGATGGCGGGTGCGGTGCCGGGCCGTGAGGGCCCCGCACCGCACCCGCCGGACGCATGACGACGAACGAGGAGAGTGGACCATGGCGTGGGACGGGGAGAAGCCCCTTCTGCTGTTGATCGGGAGCAGTGGCCGGCGCAGCAGGGAGTTCATCCTGCGGACGGTGAGCCGGCGCTACGCGTTATGGCTCCTCCAGCCCGCACCGGTGAGCTGGGAGGACCCGTACGTGGCGGGGAGCACGGTCGTCGACAACACCGACCCGCACGCCCTGGTCGAGGCCGCCCGCCAGGTGGCCGCCGCGCACGAGGTGGCCGGGGTGTTCTGCTACGACGAGGGGCTGGTCACGCCGGCCGCCCACGTGGCGCAGGCGCTCGGGCTGCCGGGCAACTCCCCCGAGGCGGTGACCGCCTGCCGGGACAAGAACGCCACCCGGATCGCGCTGGACGCGGCCCGGGTCCCGCAGCCGGTCTCGATCGGCGTCCGCTCGCTGGGCGAGGCGCGGGCCGCGGCGGAGAAGATCGGGTTCCCCGTCGTGGTGAAGCCGCGCGGCCTGGCCGGCGGGATGGGCGTGCGCAAGGCGGACGGACCCGAGGACATGGAGAACGCCTACCGGGCCGCCTCCGGCGCCTCCTACCCCGGAGTGCCCGTCTTCGACGTGTCGGTCCTGGTGGAGGAGTACGCCGACGGCCCGGAGATCAGCGTCGACGCGGTCTTCTTCGACGGCGAGTGCGTGCCCCTCGTCGTGGCCCGCAAGCAGGTCGGCCTGGCGCCCTTCTTCGAGGAGACGGGCCACGAGGTCGACGGGGCCGACCCGCTGCTGACCGACCCCGAGCTGCTGGAGGCGCTGCGCGCCGCGCACACCGCGCTCGGCTTCCACACGGGAGTCAGCCACACCGAGTTCCGCATCACCGCCGGGGGCTTGCGCCTGATGGAGGTCAACGCCCGCCTCGGCGGCGACATGATCCCCTACCTCGGGCAGCTGGCCACCGGGGTCGACGTCGCGATGGCGGCGGCCGACACCGCCGCCGGCCGCACGCCGGACACCGCGGCTCGGCACCGCAAGGCCGCCGCGATCGCGTTCCTCTACCCCGACGAGGACGTCGAGATCGACGCCGTGACCGTCCACGAGGACCGCTTCGGTCCCGACGTGCACAGCGCCGAGGCCATGGTCGATCCCGGTGCGGTGCTGCGCCTGCCGCCCCGCGGCTACATCTCCCGCTACGCCCGCGTGATCGCCCTGTCCGACTCCGTCGAGCAGGCGCGCGCCGCGCTGCTGCGCACCCCGGAGATCGTGGAGGTCGCCTCCCGGCCGGTGGAGGTGCCGGCTCCGTGAGCACCACCGGACAAGGCTCCCCGGAGGGGCAGAAGGCCGTCCGGCCTTCCGTCACCGAGACGCTGAGGGGGATCCCCGGCCCGATCTGGCTGGTCCTGGTCGGCATGCTGATCAACCGTCTGGGCACCTTCCTCCAGATCTACCTGGTGCTCTACCTCACCGACAAGGGCTTCAGCACCTCCGCGGCCGCCTTCGCGCTCGGCGCGTACGGCGTGGGCTCGGTCGTCGGCGTCCTGGTCGGCGGCTCGGTCTCGGACCGGATCGGCTACGCGCGGACCATCGTCGGTTCCATGGCCTTCGCCAGCCTGCTCACGCTCAGCCTGGTCTACCTGGACACCCTGCCCCTGGTGATCGCCGTGGCCGCGGTGATCGGCGTGGTGGCCCAGGCCTACCGGCCCGCCTCCTCGGCGCTGCTGGTGGAGGCCACCCCCGAGGAACACCACGTGATGGTGTTCGCCGTCTACCGGATGGCGTTCAACCTCGGCACCACCGCGGGGCCGCTGATCGGCGCCCTGCTCATCACCTACTCGTACAACCTGATGTTCTACGCCGAGGCGGGGGCGCAGGCCGGCTTCGCCCTGCTCGCGCTGGTCCTGGTCCGCACCGGCACGACCGCCGCCTCCGCCGGGCCGAAGCCGGAGGAGGGCAGCCGGTCGTACGCGGCCGTGCTGCGGGACAAGCGGTACCTGCTGTTCCTGCTGGCGCTGTTCCTCAACGCCGTCGTCTACATCCAGCACACCTCCGCCCTGCCGCTCCAGCTCAAGGCCGACGGCCACGGCCCGACCTTCTACTCGGTCCTGCTGTCGATGAACGCGGCCATGGTCATCTGCCTGGAGCTGCTGTTCACCAAGTACGTGCAGCACCTCCCGGCCCGGTTCGCGGTCGCCCTGGGCATCGGTCTGGTCGGTGTCGGCATGAACCTGTACGTGGCCGGCCCCGGCATGGCCATGTTCGTCGTCGCGACCGTGGTGTGGACGATCGGCGAGATCGTCGGCACTCCGACCGCCTCGGCCTGGCCCGGCCGGGTCGCCCCCGCACACCTGCGCGGCCGGTACATCGCCGCGTGCGCGTTCCCCATGCAGATCGGCTACGCCGTCGGCCCGGTGATCGGCATCGCCGCCTGGCAGGCCTCGGCGGCCTCCGTGTGGTGGTTGTGCGGCGGCCTGACCGCGGTGGCGGTCGTCGCCACCCTCTTCGGCATGGCCGAACCCCCGGCCGCCGAGAAAGCACCGGCCGCCGAGAAGGAACCGGCCGCCGAGCCCGCACCGGCCACCGCAGAAACCCCCTGAGCACCTCCCCGCCCCGCATCCGGAAGTGAGCGAAGCTGCCCATGGCCTACGCAGACGGCATCGAGAAGTTCGTGGAGACCGTCGACGGCGCCCTGCCACCCGACTTCTACACCTATCCCGTCGAACGACAGCGCGCCCTGTACGACGCGTTGACCGAGGTGCTGCCCATCCCGGTGCCCGAGGGGGTCAGCCACCGGGACGCGACCGTCACCCACGAGGGCCGTACCGCCCGGATCCGCGTCTACGAACCGGCCCGGCGCACGGGCGACGCCCCGCTGTTCTACATACGCGGCGGCGGCTTCGTCATCGGCTCGCTCCACAGCCACCACAGCCTGGTCGCCGAACTCGCCGACCGCACCGGTCTGGTGGCGGTCGCCCTGGACTTCGACATGGCCCCGGAGAACCCGTACCCCGGGCCGCTGGAGGACTGTTACGCCGGACTGTGCGCGACCCTGGCCGACCTGCCCGCGCTCGGGCTCGACGGCATCGACCCCGGGGCCGCGGTGCTCTGCGGGGAGAGCTCGGGGGCCAACATGGCCGTGGTCCTCTCGATGATGGCGCGCGACCGGGGCGGCCCCCGGCTGCGCGGCCAGGCCGTGATCAGCCCGGTGCTGGACTTCACCCGGTGGCGGCACGGCGGCGAGGACGCCCCCCTGCTCTCCGGCGGCGAGATGGAGTTCTACACCGCCTGCTACTGCCCCGAGCCCGAACAGGCGGAGGACCCGTACGTCTCCCCGCTGCTGACCGGCGACTTCCACGACCTGCCGCCCGCCTACGTGGTGGGCTGCGAGATGGACTCGCTGCGCGTCGACGCCGAGAAGTACACCGAGCGGCTGCGGCAGAACGGGACGCCGGTGACCTACGTCATGGAGCCGGGCATGGTGCACGCTCCGGTGCGCGCCCGCCGCATCAGCGAACCGGCCGGGGAGTTCTTCGCGCGCTACTGCGAAGCCGTGGCCGCGCTGGCCGCGCCGGCCGGTCACGGTGGAAAGGCGGCCGGCCGTGACGGACGCTGACCGGGGGACGGGCGCACCGCGGGGCGGCGGGCCCTGCGTGATCGTCGACCCCTACTCCTCGGGGGCCCTCTTCGCCGAGCCGCTGACCGGACACGGCGTGCCGGTGGTGGCGGTGGTCACGGGCCCCCGCCCGCCGGAGGCGTACGCCTCCTCGTGGCGGCCGCAGGACTTCGCCGAGATCATCGTGTACGAGGGGGACCTGGAGCCGGTCGTCGAGCGGTTGCGGGAGCTGGATCCGCGAGCCGTCCTGGCCGGCTGCGAGTCCGGGGTGGAACTGGCCGAGCGCCTCGCGCCCCGGGTGGTGCCCGCGCGCAGCAACGTGCCCGAACTGGCCGCGGCCCGACGGGACAAGAGCAGCATGGCGGCCGCCGTCGCGGCGGCCGGCCTGCCGGTCATCCCGCAGATCTGCACCGACGACGCCGAAGAGGTGGCGGCCTGGCTGGAACGCGAGGGCCTGGCCGGGGCGGACCTGGTGGTCAAACCGCCCAAGAGCGCCAGCACCGACGGCGTGATCAAACTGGCGGGCGGCACGGACTGGCGGGCGGTCTTCGGCCGACAGCTCGGCCGGACCAACCAGTTCGGCGAGACGGACGACCGGCTCATCGTCCAGAAGTTCGTCACCGGCACCGAGTACGTGATCGACACCTTCAGCCACGACGGGAAGCACGCCGTGGTCGACGTGTGTGCCTACCGCAAGGTCGACAACGGCCCGCACATGGCCGTTTACGACACCATGCGCTGGCTCCCCCCGGACGACCCGGCCATCCCGGGCCTCACGGAGTACGTCCTCGGCGTCCTGGACGCGGTGGGCCTGCGCTTCGGTTCGGCCCACGTCGAGGTGATGGGCACGGCGGAGGGGCCGCTGCTCATCGAGCTCGGTGCCCGCCCGCACGGCGGCGGCCAGCCGCGCTTCAACCGCAACGCCACCTCCGACAGCCAGATCGACCGGACCGTGCGCTGGCTGACCGGGGGCGAACTTCCCCAGGGCTACGAACTGCTCCTGCACCAGATGTGCGTCTTCCACATCGCGCCCCGCACCGGGACCGTCTCCGGCACGGCGGCCCTGGACTCCATCCGTGACCTGCCCAGTCACCACTTCTCGGTGCAGAGCCTGAACGACGGCGACCACGTCCGCGCCACCCGGGACCTGGTCGACAGCCTCAACTTCGGGTTCGTGATCCTCGCCCACCCCGACGAGGAGCAGATCCGGCGCGACTACGAGGCGGTCCGCGCCGCGGAGCGCCTCCTGTCCATCGAGGAGTAGAGATCAACACCGCCGCGTTCCTGGTGAGTTCCCTGATCGTGATCATGATGCCGGGCCCCGACCTCGTCCTGATCACGGGTCTGGTGCTGAACGGCTCCCTGAGGGTGGCCACCGCGGCGGCCCTGGGCATGATCACCGCGGGGGCCGTCCAGGCCGGGCTCGGTGCGGCCGGGCTGGCCGCGTTGCTCGCCGCCAGCCCGGAGCTGTTCGCGGCCTTCCGGTGGGCCGGCGCGCTCGTCCTGCTCGGCTGGGCGGTGCTCGCCCTGCGGCGGTTCTCCCGCCCGGCCGGCTCCGAGGGCGCGGCGGCCGGGGAGGCTCCGTCGGCCGGGGCCGCGCCGGCCGCCCCGGCCCGGGCCGCGGCCGCCGCGGTCATGGCGGCCGGACCCTCCGAGCGGCAGGCCTTCGTGCAGGGCCTGCTGTGCACCGGGTCCAACCCCAAGGTGGGCATCTTCCTGATGGCGTTCCTGCCCCAGTTCGTGCCCGCCGGCATGACCCCCGAGGCGGGCGTGCCCCTGCTGGCCGCCTGCTACCTGGCCCTGGGCCTGATCTGGCTCCTGACCTGGATGAGACTGGTCCACCGGCTCGCCCGGCACCTGCGGTCCCCGCGGACGCTGCGCATCGCCGACGGGCTCACCGCCGTCGTGTTCGGTGTGTTCGCCGTCCGGCTGGCACTGGGCGGGTGACGCGGGCGCCGCCCGCGTCACACCGCATGCAACCGCTCCGTGTCCTCCCGCAGCGCCAGCCTGCGCGCGTAGCGCAGGAGCGGCGCGGGGAGCGAGAACCGGCCGGGCACGCACTCGCGGAGCAGGCTCGCACCGACCAGACGCCGCAGCACGTGCGTCGCCTCCGGCGGAGTCGTCTCCGCCAGTTCGGCCACGGTGTACGCGTTGACCAGCCGTCCCCCGGTCCGCGCGAGCAGCCGGAAACACCGGCGCACGGGTTCCGGCAGGGACCGGTAGGACGGTTCGAACGCCGCGTGGGCCGCGGCGAACAGGTCGTCACTCGCGACCGGCAGGTCCGCGAACGCCCCGGCCTCCTGCAGCTCGACGCACAGCTGGGCGATACCGCTCCCGGGGTATTCCGCGAGCCGGGCCGCGAGCAGCCGGATCGCCAGCGGGAGCCCGCCGCAGTGCCGGACCAGTGCCATCGCGGCCAGCGGCTCGGCGTCCACGCGGCCGCCGCGCACCAGCTGGCCCAGCAGCGCGAGCGCCTCGTCCCGGTCGAGGACGTTGACGTCGATCCGGGGCACTCCGTCCCGGGCCACCAGCCCCGGCAGGGTGTTGCGGCTGGTGACCAGGACCGCGCACCGCGCCGTCCCCGGCACGAGCGGCCTGATCTGGCTCTCCTCGCGCGCGTTGTCCAGCACGATCAGCATCCTCCTGTCCGACAGCAGGGTGCGGTACAGGTTCGCGGCCTCGTCGAGGGTGTCGGGGATCTCCGCGTCCCGCACCCCCAGCGCCCGCAGGAACGAGGCGAGCACCTTCCCCGGGTTCAGGGCGCGCCGGTCGCCGTACCCGTGCAGGTCGCCGTACAACTGCCCGTCCGGGAAGCGCTCTCTCACCCGGTGCGCCCAGCGCACGGCGAGCGCCGTCTTGCCCACGCCGGGAAAGCCCGTGATCAGCGCCGCCGGGACCTGTCCGCCCCGCTCGCAGGCGGGCAGGAGCAGCCGGTCCAGCTGTTCCAGCTCGGCGCCGCGGCCGACGAAGCCCGTGCTCGCGGCCGGAATCTGGGACGGCCGGGGGCGCGGCGGCGGCGCGGCGGCCGGCCGCCGTACGGGCGGCGCCCCCGCGCCGGACGGCGGCCGTTCGGCCACCGGTCCCGTCCTCGGCCACGGAAGTTCCTGGTGCAGGATCCGCAGATGGGCGCGGCGCAGTTCGTCGCCCGGCTGGACGCCCAGCTCCTGGTCGAGCCGGTGCGTCACCGCGGCGAAGACCCGCAGCGCCTCCTGCTGTTCCCCGCAGCTCGCCAGCGCGAGCATCAGCGAGGCCTGGAGACCCTCGTGCAGCGGCTCCTCCTCGCCGGCGCCGCGCAGCGCCTGCACCACCTGTCCGGGCCGGTGCAGTTGCATGGCGAGGTCGGCGTACAGCAGCAGGCTCTCCACCCGCTGCCGGGCGGCCGCGGTGGCACCGGGATGGTGCGGCAGCAGCGGTTCGCCCGCCAGGAGCGGTCCGCGCCAGCACCGGTAGGCGCGTCCGGCCAGCTCGTGGGCGGACGCGGCGTCCCCGCCCCGGTGCGCCTGGCGCGCCCGCAGCGAAAGGTCCTGGAAGCGGGTCAGGTCGACCTGGTCGCGGTCCAGGGCCAGGGCGTACCCGGTGTGCGTACGCGTCAGGAACGAGTCGGCGGGCACCCCCGCGACGGAATCGGAGGGCAGCAGCAGCCGGCGCGCCTGGCTGACGTAGGTGTGGACGAGGCTCTGGTAGGAGCGGGGCGGGTCGTTCGGCCACAGGGTGTGGGTGATCTCCCCCAGGCTGGCGGGCTCCGGGTGCTGGAGCGCCAGCAGGGCCAGTAATCGCCGCACCTTGGTGGCTTGTACGGGTGTCTCCACGCCCCGGTACCGGACGGAGAGCGGCCCGAGGATGCCGATGTGGAGGCGCTCGTCACCGGGGCGCCGGTCACCGGGCGCCCCGCCGGCGGGGCGTACGCCGCCGCGTGCGGGCAATGAGAGCTGTCGCGCCGCGTCCGCGTCGAGGCCCAGCGCGTCGGCCAGCAGTTGCATGGTCCGGGTCTGCGGCCGGCGCACCCGGCCCTGCTCGATGTCGCGCAGCGTCCGTACGCTCACCCCGGCGCGTTCCGCCAGTTCGTGCTGGGGCAGACCGGCCCGGCCCCGGAAGGAGCGGAGCCGTTCACCGAACGACCAGCTGCAGTCCTCCGTGGATCTCGTCCCGAAAACGCGGTTCTCCAACGTTCCCCCTGGTGGCTGAGGTGCAGCGCGGTGGTCCCTTTCCAGCGGCTGCGAGCGGAAGGTGCGCGGCGACGGAACGCGCGAGGCGCAGTCCGTTGGGATCTTTTGGGATCTTCGAATATCGGGTCACCGTGCGGTGCCGGCCGGCGCGCCGCGACAGGAAAGAACGGGAGAGGACAACGCCCGGAAAAAGATTCTTCCAATACCCCGTGCACAATGGTTGACATCGTGCCCCCCGAAATCCCGCAGGACCATGAACAATTCGAACCGTGGGGGCGCGGCTCAGCGCCCACGATCCGACCGTAACTCCAAAACGTTGATGACCACGGGTCGCTTCTGGCCAAGAACACCGTTGTTTCGGCCAGAAGCGAAAAATTGTCGTGTGCCGGCGTGCGCCCGGTGCAACGGTCTCGCGCGGTCCGGTGTTTACCCGGACGATGGACGAGATGGCGCTCCCGCTGACGGAACTGCTCGCGACCGACCTGGATGACGGGTTCACCGAACTCGTCCGTACCCAGGCGGGCGCCGTGCGCTCCGTACTGCTGCGACTCTCGGGGTCCGCACGAGAAGCCGACGACCTGGGACAGGAGACCTTCCTGCGGGCCTATGCGGCCCTGCGCGAGTACTCGGCCGAGCGGCGCCGGCAGCTCCAGCCGCGTGCCTGGCTGCTCACCATCGCGGCGAACGTGTGGCGCAACCACCTGCGCACCCTGAGCCGCCGGCCCGGCGTGGCCGACGGAGTCGAAGTGGCGCGTGCCGAGACCCTGGACGACGCTCCGGGGCCGGAACAACGGGCGCTCGACGGGGCGAGGCGGGCCCGGCTGGTGGCCGCACTGTCGGGTCTGCCGGACCACCACCGGCTGCCGGTGGTGCTGCGGTACATCGGCGAGCTGAGTTACCAGGAAATGGCCGCGGTCCTGGACTGTCCGGTCGGAACGGTGAAGGCGCAGGTGTCGCGGGGTCTGGCCACTCTGCGCGCCGAGCCCGCCTTAGCCGCCGACCGCACCTGGCACGGGCCGGCCCGAGAGGAACGGAAGGAGGCGGCGGGATGAGACTGCCGGACGAGTTGAGCACCCTGCGCCAGGTGGCGCCCGCGGGGTTCGCGGTACGTGTGCTGGAGCGCGCCGGTGTTCCGGCGCACCGCTACGACTGCTACGTACGCACCGACTCCCCGGTCGGCCCCCTCTACGTCGCTCACGGGCGGGGAGCGGTGACCGGTGCCGCCGCCACGGACTGGTACGCCGACGACGGGGAGTTCGAGGAGGCCTACCGGGCCCGCACCCGGCGGTCGGTGCTCTCGGGGACCAAGCCCCCGCCGGGGCTGGCGCGGGCCCTGCGCGGGCGGGACCGGACCCTGCGCTACGACTTCGGGCCGCTGCCCGAGGAACAGCGTGCGGTCCTGCAGGCCACCCGGCTCATCCCGTTCGGGCAGCTGCGCCCGACGGCCTGGCTGGCCCGCGAGGCCGGACTGCCCGGCCTCGCCCCCGCGGAGGTGATGGCGGCGGTCCGGGCCAATCCCGTCCCCGTGCTCGTTCCGGCGCACCGGGTGTGCCGGGACGACGGGCTGCCGGCGGACTGCGGGCTGCCGGCCGGATTCGAGCGGGGACTGCGGGAGTGGGAGGGCGTGGACGCCGAGCGGGTGGAGCGGTTCGTGGCGCTCGGTGCCCGGTTCCTGGGCAGCGGGACCACGCGGATCTTCTGCTACCCGACCTGTGCGCACGCGCGCCGGATCACCGCCCGCCACGAGGTGCCCTTCACCTCGGCCGACGAGGCCGCCGCCGCCGGATTCAGGGGGTGCCGCAGCTGCCGGCCGGCCACCGTGTGACGGGCGGACCCGTCCCACCGGGCCGCCACACCGGCCCGTCCCGCCTTCCGTACCGCCGCGCCGGCACGGAAGGTGCGGGCCGTCACCGTGCCGCTCAGCGGTCGCGGAGTTCCAGCGTGCAGCACTTGACGCTGCCGCCGGCCTTGAGCAGCTCGGAGAGCTCGACCCCGATCGGCTCGAAGCCCCGCGCGCGCAGCTTGGCGTGCAGGCCGGTGGCCGCGGCGGGCAGCAGCACGTGGCGGCCGTCGGAGAAGGCGTTGAGCCCGAACACGGCGGCGTCCTCGGCGTCGGCCAGGATCGCGCTGGGGAACATGGCGCGCAGCACCGCCTGGCTGCCCTGGGAGAAGGCGGCCGGGTAGTACATGACCTCGTCGTCCGACAGCACGGAGAGTGCCGTGTCCAGGTGGTAGAACTCCGGGTTCACCAGCGTCAGCGAGGTGACCGGGAGGCCGAAGAACTCCTGCGCCTCCGCGTGTGAGCGCGGGTCGGTGCGGAATCCGGTGCCGGCCAGCAGGCGCCGCCCGACGGTGAGGATGTCGCCCTCGCCCTCGTTGACGAACTCGGGCCACAGCGTGTCCGTGTAACCGCGGCCTTCCAGCCATCTCAGGTACGCGGGCCCCTCCGCGGTGCGCTCCGCATGGCGGAAGCGGGCCCCGTAGACCTTGCCGTCGACCACGGTGGCGCCGTTGGCCGCGAACACCATGTCGGGCAGGCCCTCGATGGGGTCTATCTCCTCGACCACGTGGCCGAGTTCGAGGTAGAGCTCGCGCAGCCCCTCCCACTGCTTGACGGCGAGCGCGTTGTCGGTGGCGTGCTGCGGGTTCATCCACGGGTTGATCGAGTACGTGACGTCGTAGTGCCGGGGCCGGCACATCAGCAGACGGCGACGGGTGGCGACCCGGGTGGGGCTTTCGGAACGGTAGAGAGCGCCGGCGGGGGTGATGGGCTCGGTGAGCGGCACGAGGGCTCCTTCTCATGGGGTGGGGATGGAAGCCCGGCCGCCCGCGGGATGTGCGGGCCGGCCGGAAGCGCGAACGCGGCTGATCACTGGGGCCAATGGAAAAGGCGCTCCGCATTGACCGGAAGTGGTCGGGAACACCGGCCAATCAACGCTCTGACCAGGCCCTCGGCGGAGTTGATTGTCCGTGTCCGACTTCGCTTCCGGGCAATCGGGCGCTCCCGTGGAATGTGGACATCACCCGGTTTCGGGAGGCGACGCAAGGACGGGAAAGAGACCCCGGACCGTCCTGGCCGACCGTACAAACCTGTCCACCTGTTCCATCTGGAGGTACTTCCATGGCGCATCGCAACGTCGAACTGCTCGCAGTCGGTGCAGGACCGGCGAACCTCGCGCTGGCGGTCGCCGTCGAGGAGCTCGCCCCCGAGCTGGCCGGCGACACCCTGCTGATCGAGCGCGAGCAGGACATCGTGTGGCAGCGCGGCATGCTGCTGCCCGACGCGCTCAGCCAGGTCTCCTTCCTCAAGGACCTGGTCACCATGCGCAATCCGTGCAGCCGCTTTTCCTTTGTCAACTTCCTTCACTCGCAGGAACGGCTCGACGCTTTCGTCAATCTGGCCAGCTTCGTTCCGTACCGCAGTGAGATATCCGAGTACTTGCAGTGGGTGGCCGACGAACTCGCCACGGTGAAGGTCGAATACGGCCGCGAGTGCACCTCCGTCGAGGCCGTGAACGGCGAGGACGGCGAGCTCTCCGGCTGGGTGGTCACCCTCGCCAACGGCGACACCATCGGCTGCCGCTACCTGGTGATCGGCGCCGGCCGCGACGCCCACGTCCCCGCGGTGTTCGACGGCCTGCCGGCCGAGCGCGTCATCCACAGCACGCAGTACACGCAGCGCATCGCCGGGGTGCGCGCGGACCTGCCGCACCGGGTCGCGGTCATCGGCGGGGCGCAGAGCGCGGCCGAGCTGTTCGGCGCCGCGCTGCGGGACCTGCCCGAGTGCAGGCCGACCATGATCATGCGGTCCATCGGCCTGAACGGCTACGAGAGCAGCAAGTTCACCAACGAGCTGTACTACACGTCCTTCATCGACGAGTTCTACGAGTCCTCGCCCGAGGCCCGCCAGCAGCTGCTCGCCGAGATGTACCGCTCCAACTACGGCGGTCTGTCCCCGGCCACCCTCGACGGCCTCTACCGCCAGTTCTACCAGGACCGCCGCAGCGGCCAGGAGCGCCTGGCGATCCACCCCATGACCGACGTGACCGGCGCGCGGACGGAGGGCGAGGAGATCGTCCTGACCCTCGTCGACCGCAAGTCGGGTGCCGAGCGGGAGATGCGCACGGACCTCGTGCTCCTGGGCACCGGTTTCGTCCGGGAGATGCCGTGGGCGGTCAAGGCCCTCGCGCAGTCGATCGAACTCGACGAGATCAACGTGAGCCGGAACTACCGGCTCGACCTGGGCCGCCCGGCGAGCGCCGCCTGCTACCTGCAGGGCGTCAACGAGGCCACCCACGGCATCGCCGACTCGCTGCTCAGCGTGCTCGCCGGCCGCTCCGCCGAGATCACCGAGGACATCCTCGCGCACCGCCGTACGAGATCGCTGGAGATCCCGGCCCAGGAGCGCGAGCTGGCACTCGCCGGCGCGGTCTGAGTACCGCGCGCCCCTCACGAGCCGTACCCGCCTGACGAGGAGAGACCGACCCCCATGCTCACCAAGCAACTCGACCGCGACGGACTGACGCACGAGAACGGGCTGGACGCCCAGCGCCTGCTGCCCTGGCCCGAGCTCAACGCCCCCTTCGAGGGGTCCTGGTGCGTGATCCGCCCCGGTACCGCATCGACGGCGCACGCCCACCACGAGTACGAGATCTTCATCGCCGTCTCCGGCACCGCGGTCCTGGAGTCGCAGGGCGTCCGCAAGCCCCTCGTGACCGGCGACATCGTCTACTTCGCCCCCGGCTCGGACCACCGGGTGATCAACGAGTCCGCCGAGGACTTCGAGATGTATTCGGTCTGGTGGGACCTCGACATGACGCAGCGGTTCGCAGCACGCCACGAAGGAGCCCAGGCATGACACGCCGTACGGTCATCATCGCGCCGCCGCCGACCCCCAACGGGGACCTGCACACCGGGCACCTGGCGGGCCCGTACCTGGCCGGTGACGTGCACGCACGCTACCTGCGGGCCTCCGGCCGTCCGGTGATCTTCACCAGCGGCACCGACGACAGCCAGACCTACGTGGTGTCCAGCGCGGCCAAGGCGGGGCTGACGCCCGAGGAGCTGGCCCTGCGCTCCGCGACGCAGATCCGCGCCACCCTGGAGGCGGCCGGCATCTCCGTGGACGGCTTCGCCCCCTTCGACAAGGGCTACCGGCAGACCGTCATCGACTTCGTCACCGACCTCCACAACGACGGCGCGTTCCGGCTGAAGACCGTGCGCCTTCCGTACGTCGAGGCCACCGGCGAGTACCTCATGGAGGGCCTGGTCGCCGGCGACTGCCCGGTGTGCCTGGTGGAGAGCCGCGGCGGACTCTGCGAGTCCTGCGGACACCCCAACAACTTCGACGAGCTGCTGCGTCCGCGCTCCACCGTCGACCCGGACGCCGTCGTCACGCACCGCGAGGCGCAGATCCTGGTCCTGCCGATGGAGGAGTACCGCGACCGCCTCGCCGACTACTACGTCCGCCACCGGGACGTACTGCGGCCGCACACCGCGCAGGTGGTCCGCGAGGCGCTGGAGCGTCCGCTGCCGGACTTCCCGATCACCTACCCCACCGGCTGGGGCATCCCGGCGCCGTTCGTCGAGACGCCCGGACAGGTCCTCAACGCCTGGGCCGAGGGCATGGCCGCCTCGATGTACTGCACCTGGTACGCGGCCGAGCAGCTCGGTGAGCACACCGACCGCTACGACGAGCACTGGCTGTCCGAGCACGGCATCGACCTCGTGTACTTCCTCGGATTCGACAACGTCTACTTCTGGGGAATGACGCACCTGGCCCTGCTGATGGCGCACGGCGACCGGTACGTCGAGCCGCACGCCATCGTGTCGAACGAGTTCTACGAGCTGGAGAACCAGAAGTTCTCAACAAGCAAAGGCCACGTGGTCTGGGCCGCCGATCTGGTGGCCGAGGTGCCCCGCGACCTGGTCCGCTTCTACCTGGCGCTCACCGCCCCCGAGCACTCCCGGACGAACTTCAGCCGCGAGGCGCTCGACACCCTGGCAAGCGATCGGCTGGTCGAGCCGTGGAACCGGCTCGCCCGCCGGCTGGAGGAACTGCTCGCCGCCGTCCCGGCGGACGCGCTGCTCCCGGTGTCGCGGACCGGCGCCGACCACGCGGGCATCGTCGTCGAGCGCTTCCGCTCCCACTACGAGCTGGAGAGCTTCAGCCTCCACCGGGCGGCCGACCTGGTCGTCGTCCACCTCGACCGGCTGCTGAAGCAGACGGACCGGGTGGCCGTGGACGTCCCGAGCGACCTCGGTGACCTGGTCCTCGCGGTCCGGACGCTGACGGCCTGCGCCGCGCCGCTGCTCGTCGACGTCGCGGCCCGTGCCGAGCGGGCCGGGGCCGATCTGACCCTCCCGGCCGGCGCGTTCACCACCGACCCCGTCGCTCCGCTGCGACTCCCCCTCCTGTCCACCGCGGTCGGGGCGTTCGCGCCCGTGGCCGAGCCGGCCGACATCCGAGCCTGACCTCCGAGGAGCACTGTGTCCACGATCGCCCCGCCCCGTCCCAATCGGGCAGAACGCCTGCTCATCCCCGCGACCTTCATCACCAACCTGGGCAACGGGATCCAGCTCACCGCCGCCTCGTACCTGGTCTTCACCGAGGCCAACACCATGCTCGCGGTCAGCTGGCTGATGATCGCCGTCACCATCCCGCAGGTGGCGCTCTCCCTGTTCTTCGGCAAGCTCGCCGACCGCTTCGACCGCCGCACCCTGGCGATGGTCTCCGACCTGGCCAGCGCCGCCGCCGCGATCGGTCTGCCCGTCTGGCTGGCCCTCGGCGGCAACCCCTCGACCGTCAGCTACGTCGCCAGCTTCATCCTGTCGATCTCCGCGGCCCTCTTCTTCCCGGCCAGCAACGCCCTGATCAAGGAGCGCATCCCGGAGTCCCGGCTGGCCCAGTTCAACGGCAACGCCGAGATCGCCATCCAGGCCGGCACGCTCGCCTCGGCGGCCCTCGGCGGCTGGGTGATCGTCTGGGTCGGCACCACGTCGCTCTTCTACTTCAACGCGATCACGTTCCTGCTCTCCGCCGCCCTGCTGTTCTTCATCGGCCGCCGTCCGGCCGGCCAGGCCGTCACCGAGGCCGCGGCCAAGGCCGCGTCGGCCGCCGCCGCCAAGCTGTCCGCCTCCCGCCCGCCGCTGGCCCGTCTCGCGGTGCTCTACATCATCGGCAACATCGTCATCATCGTCGGCAACAGCATCATGCTGGTCCTGGTCATCGAGGGCTTCAAGTCCAACGCCGGCTACCTCGGCATCGTCGACGCCCTGTTCGGCATCGGTGCGCTGTTCGCGGCCTGGGCCTTCAAGAAGATCAGCTCCAAGGCCACCGTGCTGAAGACCGCCCTGATCGGCTACCTCGCCTTCGCGGTGCTCCTGTCCATGGAGTCCATCCACCTCTACGCGATGATGGCCGTCATCCCCTTCGCCGCCATCGCCTTCTGCGTGGCCCGCATCTCGGCCCGTACCGCCCTGATGAGCGCGGCGCCCGAGGAGAAGACGGGCTTCGTCTTCGGTGCCACCAACGCCTTCGGCCTCGCGGCCGGCACCACCGCGGTCGTCCTGATCTCGCTCCTGGTCGACTCCACCAACGTGAAGAACGGCTTCTACGCCCTCTCCGCCCTGGTCGTCGTCATCGCCACCATCACCGTCATCTCGCTCAGCAAGCACGACCGTGAGGTCGCCGCCGCCGAGGCCGCCGCTGCCGCCGCGGAGATCGTCTCCGAGCCCGCTGCCGCTGCCGCGACCGTGTCCGCGCCCGTCGCCGAGGCCGCCCCGGCCGAAGCCGTCCCGGCCAAGGTCTGAGGGGGGCGCCGCAGATGAAGCTGCTCGCGATCGAAGCCAGCCAGAACGCCACCTACTACGTCTCGCGCTACCAGCAGATCGAGGCCCTCGGGGCCGAGGTACACGTCCTCAACGGCATCGGCACGGAGGACTTCTGGGACGCGGACCGCTACCGGATCGCCGGCTCCAAGCAGATCGAGGACATCGTCACCGCCGCCAAGGTCTGGCACGCGGAGGAGGAGTTCGAGGGGGTCCTGACCTTCTCGGAGTCCGGCGTCGTCACCGTGGCGGTCGTCGCCGAGGCGCTCGGCCTGCCGAGCATCGGCTTCGAAGCCGCCCGCACCAGCCGCAACAAGCTGCTCATGCGCCAGGCCCACGAGCGCGGCAGCGCCGCGCACCCGGGCTTCCGGTACGCCCCCGACGTCGAGGCCGCCCTGACGGCCGGCGAGGAGCTCGGGTACCCGCTGATCCTCAAGCCCACCCTGGGAGCCGCCAGCAACTTCGTGTTCAAGGTCGACGACCCCGAGGAGATGCGGGCCCGCTTCGCGGACGCCACCTCGGGCATCGAGACCATGACCTGGGCCCTGATGGAGGCCGACGGACTGGACCTCGGCCCGAACGGGATCATCGTCGAGGGCTACCTCGACGGCCACGAGCACCTCATCGAGGCCCTGGCCTGGGACGAGGAGGTGTACCTCGGCTCCATCGTGGACCGGATCACCGTGGAGAGCGGGACCTTCGACGACGACGTCCACCACGCGCCGAGCTCCCTGACCCCCGAGCAGATCGCCGCGGTCCACGAGGTGGTCCGGGACGCGGCCCACGCCCAGGGCCTGCGCCGGTCCGTGCTCCACGCCGAGGTGAGGTTCCACCAGGGCAAGCCCTTCATCCTGGAGATAGCGATCCGTCCCGGCGGCGGCGGACTCGACCACATGGCGCGGATCAGCGCCGGCCACGACCCCATCCAGTGCGTGGTGGACGTGGCCCGGGGCACCGAGCCGGACGTCTCGCACTACGCGCCGACAGGGGTGCACACCGCCGCGATGTGCCTGATCAGCGGGGCGGGGACGGTCGAGTCCATCGAGGTGCCGACCGAGGTCGCCGAGGACCCCGCGCTGTTCTTCCTCAAGATCACGGCCACGGCGGGGACCGTCATCAAGCGCCCGCCGGCGGGCAACAACATCCTCGGTTTCATCGGCGCCACCGGCACCTCCCTGACGGAGGCGCTGACCACCGCGCACGTCGCGGCCGGCCGCATCCGCACCGAGATGAGGCCGGAGCATGGCTGAGTCCCCGCGGCGCACGGCCACCAGGCGCCACTACCTGATGTGCCGGCCCACCCACTTCGAGGTGAGCTACGCGATCAACCCGTGGATGAACCCGGACAAGCCGATGGACGCCGAGCTGGCGCTGGCCCAGTGGGAGCGGATCCGGGACCTCTACCTCGGCTTCGGCCACGAGGTCTCGTACATCGACCCGGTCCCGGGCCTGCCGGACATGGTGTTCTCCGCCAACGGCGCCACCGTGATCGACGACAAGGTGCTCATCGCGAAGTTCCGCCACCGGGAGCGGGCGGCCGAGGCCGACGCGTACCGGGGCTGGTTCGAAGCGAACGGCTTCGCCGAGGTCCTCGTACCGGAGCACGTCAACGAGGGCGAGGGGGACTTCGCCCCCGCCGGCCGGAGGGTGCTGGCCGGTGCGGGATTCCGCAGCGACCCCGTCGCGCACGAGGAGCTCCGCGCGTTCTTCGGACTGCCGGTGGTCGGACTGGACCTGATCGACCCCCGCTTCTACCACCTGGACACCGCACTGTGCGTCCTCGACGACGACCTGGTGACGTACTACCCCGAAGCGTTCTCCGAAGAGAGCCGCAAGGTGCTGCGGGAGCTCTACCCGGACGCGGTCCTCGCGACCCGGGACGATGCCGAGGCCTTCGGTCTGAACGCGGTCAGCGACGGACTGAACGTGGTAGTGACGGAGACCGCCACGCACCTGATCGGTGAGCTGCGCGAGCGCGGCTTCGAGGTGCACGGCGTGGACATGTCGGAACTGCTGAAGGCCGGTGGCGCGGTCAAGTGCATCACTCAGGAGATACGACACCGGTGATCGACTACGACGGCAGAAGTTTCCGCAACACCGGTTACCCGGCGGGCGAGGACGCCCCCGTCGGCCACTACCGCCAGGAAGGCGACCTGCTCTGGGCCGACTTCGACGGCGGCCCCGTCCGCCGGGGCTCGCTGAACGGCCGGGTGGAGCCCGACGGCAACCTCGAATTCGCCTACACGATGGTCCTCGCGGACGGCGAGGTGATCGCCGGCAGGTGCTGGAGCACCCCCGAGTTCCTCGACGACGGACGGATCCGGCTCAACGAGCGCTGGGAGCGCTACGGAGCCCACTCAGACAGCGGCGAATCCGCACTGGAGGAGGTACCGAGATGACCCCGCCCACCACCCCGCTCCGCGGGGGCAGCGTGACCTGGGCCTGCACCAGCGGCTTCAGCCCGGTCTTCATCTTCCCGTTCACCCCCGGCGAGTACTACGGGGTGGCCAACCTGCACGAGTTCCAGACGCTCATGTACCGCCCGCTGTACTGGTACGGCACCGGCGGGCAGCCGACGGTGGACTACGAGCGCAGCCTCGCCGAGCCCCCCGAGTGGAGCGAGGACGGCCGTACGGCGACGATCACCGTCAAGCCGTACAAGTGGTCGAACGGCGAGACGGTCAACGCCGACAACGTGATGCTGTGGATGCACCTCCTGGAGGCCGAGAAGGACAGCTTCGGCGGCTACACGCCGGGCTTCTTCCCGGACAACCTGGCCGGCTACGAGAAGGTCGCCGAGGACAAGGTCAGCTTCACCTTCGACCGCGCCTACTCGCACAACTGGGTGCTGATGAACCAGTTCAGCACCATCACCCCGCTGCCGAAGGCCTGGGACCGCACCGGCGACGACCGCCCGGCCGACGCCACCCACGACCCGGCCCAGGCCTCCGCGGTCTACGCCTATCTGCGGGCCCGCAACGACGAGCGCAAGGGATGGGACACCAGCCCCGTCTGGAGCGTGGTCAACGGACCCTGGAGGCTCAGCAGTTACACCATCGACGGCACGTCGGGCGAATGCGTCCTGGTGCCCAACGCGCACTACTCCGGCCCCAACAAGCCCTACCTGGACGAGTTCCGGCTGGTGCCCACCGACTCGGACACCGACCAGTACGAGATGCTCCGCCGGGGCCCCGAGGCCCTCGACGGCGTGCAGATCGGCTTCCTGCCCTTCGACGAGGTCACCGAGCCGGCCGAGGACCCGCAGCTCGGCGGGCCCAACCCGCTCGGCGAGCACTACGACCTCGTGCCCCAGCTCACTTACAAGATCCATTACTTCCCGATCAACTTCAACAACCCGACCGTCGCCGGAAAGATCTTCAAGCAGCTCTACTTCCGCCAGGCACTCCAGTCCAGCCTCGACTCCCGGGGCGCCATCCGCGACGTCTACAAGGGCTACGGCTACCCGACCACCGGGCCCATCCCGGCCCTGCCGGACAGCCCCCTGCTCTCGCCCGCCGCGCACGAGGACCCGTACCCCTTCGACATCGACGCGGCCCGCCGCTTCCTGACCGAGAACGGCTGGGACACCAGCACCACCCCGGGCATCTGCGTCCGCGAGGGCACCGGTCCCGGGGAGGCGGGAGAGGGCATCCCCGCCGGCACCCCGCTGCGCTTCTCGATGCGGTACGCCAAGGGCCACGAGACGCTGACCGCGGTCATGCGCAAGTTCGCCGCGGACGCGGCACGGGCCGGCATCGAGATCGAGCTCACCGAGGTCGAGGCGAGCGTCCTGGTCCTGGAGGACACCACCTGCACCCCGGGCCCCGACAGCCCGTGCCTGTGGGAGTTCAGCGACTGGAACGGCGGCTGGGGCTACGGCCCCGGCTTCTACCCCACCGGAGAGGCCCTCTACTCGACCGGATCCTCGGTCAACTTCGGCAGCTACAGCGACCCGAAGGCCGACGAACTGATCGCGCGCACCGTGGTCAGCGACGACCTGGAGGACCTCTACGCCTACCAGGACTACATCGCGCAGCAGGTCCCGGTCATCTGGATGCCGAACTTCCCCTTCCGTCTGCTGGAGGTCGCCAAGGACCTCCGCGGCGTGGCCCCGATCAACCCCTTCGGGCTGATCAACCCCGAGGACTGGCACTACGTCGGCGAGGTGCTGTGATGTACCAGAGGCTGCTCGACCACCTCGACGGGCACCTGGCCCGCTACCGGCTGATCGACCATCCGGCCGAGGGCCGCACGGACCTGGCGAGCGTGCTGCGCGGCCACCCGCTGGAGCAGGCCGCGAAGTGCATCGTCGTCCGCGTGAGCATCACCAAGCGGGTCGGCAAGTACGTGCTCGCGGTGGTGCCCGGTGACCGCCAGGTCGACCTGGAGGCGGTCGGCGCGCTGTTCGGCGGCGGCCGGACGGCCTTCGCGACGCCGGAGATCGCCGAGCGCCTGGCCGGCAGCGTCTGCGGCACGGTGATGCCGCTCAGCTTCCACCCCGATCTGCACCTCGTCGTCGACGAGGGCCTGATCCTCACCGAAGAGATCTACTTCAACGCGGCCCGCCTGGACCGCTCCGTGGCCCTGTCCACCCCCGACTACCTGGCCATCGCCCAGCCCCAGCTGGCGGCGATCGCGACGGCCGGCGACCGGGTCCTGACCCACTCCGCGAGGTGACGAAGATGACGCAAGACGCGAAGACGACCGACGACGGCGTGGTGATCCTGGTCGGCAGCGGACAGCGCGCCTACCGCGAGTACCTGCTCGCGGGCGCCGCCCGCCGGCGCCCGATCTGGATCCTGGACGCGGTGGACCCGACCTGGCAGAAGGAGTACGTCATCGGCTCGACCACCGTCGGGCTGCTCGACACCGAACGCCTGGTGCCCGACCAGGAGGGGCTGATCAAGGCGGCCGAGGCGGTGGCCGCCGAGCACCGCGTGGTCGGGGTGTTCAGCTACGACGAGACGCTCGTGGTGACCACCGCGCTCATAGCCGAGCGGCTGGGCCTGCCCGGACTGACCTCGCGGGGCGCCGACAACTGCCGCAACAAGCACAACACCCGCCGGCTGCTGACCGCCGCCGGACTGCCCCAGCCGCACTTCGCCTACGTGACCGACGCCGATCAGGCGCTCGCGTCGGCCGACTCCTTCGGCTACCCGGTCGTGCTCAAGCCCCGCGGCATGGGGGCGAGCATCGGCGTCATCCGGGTCGACGGCCCCGAGGCGGTCCGCCCGGCCTTCGAGGTCGCCGACGCCGCCAGCCACGGCGGGAACAGCGACTACGAGGGCGGGGTGCTGGTCGAGGAGTGCGTGATCGGGCCCGAGATCAGCATCGACGGCGCGGTCTTCGACGGCGGCTACACCCCGCTCTTCCTCGCGCACAAGGAAGTGGGCCTGGAGCCCTACTTCGAGGAGACCGGGCACGTCGTCAGCGCCACCGATCCGCTGCTGGCCGACGAGGAACTGCTGGGCATCCTCCGGGACGCCCACCGGGAACTGGGAGTCGGCTACGGGATCACCCACACGGAGGTGAAGCTGACCTCCCGCGGGCCGGTGATCATCGAGGTGAACGCCCGCCTGGGCGGCGACCTCATCCCGTACCTCGGCAGTCTCGCCACCGGGATCGAGCCGGGCGAGGTGGCCGCGGAGCTGGCGACAGGCACCCGCCCCGAGTGGACGCCGACCAAGGCCCGCACCGTGGGCATCCGCTTCCTCTACCCGCCCCAGAACGGCACCGTCCGCTCGGTCGACGTGCCCGCCGCCTCCGACACCCCGGGGCTGCTGGAGGCGAACGTCATGGTCGGGTCCGGGACCACGCTGCTGCTGCCGCCGGACGGCTACCTCAGCCGGTACGCCAACGTGATCTGCGCCGGCGACGACCGGCCGGGCTGCGAGGAGCACCTCGCCAAGGCCGCCGCACTGACCACGATCGTCCTCGACAGCTGACTCGTCGGCACCGGAACACGGAAAGGAGGTGTGTGATGTCGGCGAGGGTGACGGTAGTGGGCGGCGGTGTGATCGCCCTGCTCACGGCAGTCGAATGCGTGCTCGACGGACACAAGGTCACGATCGTGGACCAGGGCCCCATCCCGCACAGCAGAGCCACCTCTTTCGACCAGCACCGGATCCTGCGGGCCCTGCACCCTTCGGATCCGCAGGCCACGGCGGCCGCGCTGCGCGCGCACCACCGCTGGGTCGAACTGGAAGAGCTCTTCCTGACCCGCTTCTACGAGCAGGTCGGCGCCCTCACCGTGCTGCCGCCCGCGGCGGCGGCAGAAGCGGCGGCGATGCTCGGCAACGCCGGAGGCAGCGTCAGGGAACTGACCGCGGCCGGCCTGTCCGACCGCTATCCGCACCTGCACGTGGACGGCGGTCTCGGCGCGGTACTCGAGGACGAGGCGGGGGTCCTGCTCGCCGAACGGGTCCTCGCCGCCTGCGTCGGCTGGCTGAAGTGGCAGTCCGGCATCGAGCTCATCGAGCACCGGGCCGTGACCGCCGTCGACGGCGAGAGCGGCACCGTACGGCTGGTGGACGGACGGGTGCTGCACGGCGACGCGGTCCTGGTCGCGGTGGGCCCCTGGTCCCGCGGGCTGATGCCGGAGGGCATCGCCGAACGGCTGACGCTGTTCCGCCAGTCCCTCCTCTACTGCCGGGTGCCCCGGCACCAGGCGCAGGCCTGGGCGTCCACCCCGGCCATCCCCGCGCTCGGCACCAAGGGGGGAGCCTGGCTGATCCCGCCGGTGGCGGGCACGGCCCTCAAGCTGACCTCGGCCACCGCCTGCCGGGTGGTGGACGAACTCACCGACCACGCCACCGATCCGTACTGGCAGCGCCGGCTGGAGAAGGAGTTCGGGGACCTGCTGCCCGGCTTCGGCCCGGCCTGGGTCACCGCCGCCAAGGACGCCTACTACTCCTCCTTCTCCGAGACCGGCGGGCCGCTGGTGGTCGCCCTCGGCGGCGACGCGTACGCGTACGCGGCCTGCGGTGGCACATCCTTCAAGTTCGCGCCGCTCATCGCGCGGTCGCTGGCGGACCGGCTGACCGGCCGGATCCCGTCACTGGTCGGGCTCGGCGCGCTCGACGGGCCGCCGCTCGACGCGCTCGCCCCGCAGCTCGCGGGCCGGTGAGCGGGCGGCCGAGGCCGAAGCCGAAGGCGAAGGAGGAAACGGTGGTCACGACGGACGACGTGCGCAGGCTCGCGGTCAGCCTGCCGAGGACCGAGGAGCACCTGATCCGGGACCGCGTGAAGTTCCGGATCGGGAAGATCGTCTACCTCGCCCTCTCCCGGGACGAGACCGAGCTGGGCTTCGCCTTCCCCAAGGAGGAGCGGGCGGCGCTGGTCGCCGCCGAACCGGCGAAGTTCCTCATGCCCCGCGAGTCCGATCTGCGCTTCAACTGGGTCGAGGCCAAGATGGCGGCCCTGGACCTGGAGGAGCTGACGGAACTGGTCACCGAGGCCTGGCGGATGGTGGTGCCGGCCAAGGTGGCGCGCGCGCACCTGGCCCCGGCCGCGCCGCCGTCCCCGCCCGCTCCCACCCTGGCCGAACTGCACGCCTCGGCGGAGGTGTTCAACGGCTTCGCGGGGGTGGACCGGAGCTGGCTGGCCCTGCGCGAGGAGACCGCGCCCGGTCTCGACCTCACCGTCGCCGCCCACCGCGCCGCCCTGCACCGCTGGCTGAACTCCTGGGGCTGCCGGATCCGCTACCCGCGGGAGGGGGAGCCCGACCTGTTCGGCGCGGGGCTCGCCGCCTGGTGGGGGCGCCACCCCCTGCCGGACGCGCCGCTGTCCCGGCTCACCCCCCGCGACGTCTCCCGCTTCGCGCGGGCCTACGAGGAACTCGCCGCGCTGCCGATCGGCCGCCGCAGCCTCGGCCCGACCGCCGCGTCCAAGGCGCTGTACGCCCTGCGCCCCGACTCGGTCATGCCGTGGGACGCGGCCATCGCCGACCGGCTCTACGGCGTACGGGACGGGGCCGCCTTCGCCCGCCACCTGGAGACCGGCCGGGCCTGGGCACGCGCGGCGCTCGCGGAGGCCGGCGGCCCGGACGAGCGGACCCTGTGCGCCGACATCGGCCGCCCCGGGATCTCCCTCGCCAAGATCCTCGACGAACACCTCTACCTCACGATCACCCACGCGGCGGCCGAGCGGCGCCCGGGGGGCTCCGAAGCCCGGGACGCCTGAGGGGCGACGTACGACGGCGCCCCGCAGCCGGAGCTGCGGGGCGCCTGCGCACCGGTGGGCCGGGGGGCCGGGGGTCAGCGGGTGACCCGCGCGAGCACCTCGGAGCGCGCCACCGGCACCTGCTCCTCCTCCGTCGGGTCGGGCTGGGCCAGCGCGAACGCCCTGGCCATCGGCGTCAGCCCGTACTGCCCCGGCAGATCGGAGTGCTCGACCAGGCCCGCGTCGAGGAGGCGTTCGAGGAGGTCCTCCACCGGCTGGGCGGAGCGCTCGACCAGGACGGCGAGCGCGTCCGTGGACTCGTACACCACGTTGTCCACGGAGGGCGGGTTCTCGGAGCCGGCGAACTGGCGCAGCATCAGGCGGGCCCACGGGGTCAGCAGCCGGTAGGCGCTGTCCAGTCGGCTGCCCAGGCTGTCGTCCCCGACCTGGAGCCGGCCCAGGAACCGGCCGGGTTCCCGCCGTCCCTCGCCGAGCAGCTCGGCCACGGAGTCCTGCAGCATCCACTCGGGCCGCGCCGCGATCCGCCGGCCGGCCAGGTTCAGCGCGAGCGGCAGGTCCCCGCACGCGTCGGCGAGCCGCAGGCAGGCGCGCGGCTCGGTGCCGACCCGGTCCCCGCCGACCAGCTGGGCGAGCAGCTCCATGGACTCGTCGCGGTCCAGGGCGGGCAGCCTTATTCGGCCAATTCCGTCGAGGCCCAGGAGCCTTGAGCGACTGGTGAGGACGATGCGGCTCTCGGGTGACGCGGTGAGCAGTTCCCGTACCTGCCGCTCGTGCTGCACACCGTCCAGCACCACGAGCAGCCGGCGCCGGTGGAGCAGTGACCGGTACAGGCCGATGCGCTGCCCGGGATCGTTCGGGATGCGGTCGGCGGGGATGCCGAGCGCCTCCAGGAAGCCGCCCGCGATTCCCGCCGCGTCCTTGCGTCCGTCGGCGGCCGGGTCCAGGTTCGCGTAGAGCTGTCCGTCCGGCAGGTTGGGCGCCAGTTCGTGGGCGAGCCGCAGCGCGAAGGCCGACTTGCCCGCACCGACCTGACCGCTGATCAGCAGCGGACCGGGCGGGCGCTGTTCGCCGTAACAGGGGGCCGTCAGGGCGCGGGCCCGCTGGAGCGGTTCGGCCCGTCCCACCAGGGGATGAGCCTCCATCGGCAGCTGGGCGGGCGGCGGCAGGACGGCGCGCACGTCGGCGGCGCGCAGCTCGTTCTCCTGGTGCTGCTGCACGGCCTTGGCCGCCGGGCGGGCCGCGCCCTCGTCGCCGTCGGCGCGCGCCGCCTCGTGCCAGCGGCGCTCCCAGGTGGCGCGGTCCCCGCCGCAGGCCTCGGCGAAGGCGAGGGCCACCTGGAGGGTCGGGAGGCGGTAGCCGGCGGCCGCGTCGGAGAGCACCGAGGCGGAGAACATGGCCCGTGTGGCCATGTCGCGGTAACCGGGACTGCCGGCCGCGGTCCGCAGCCTGCGCAACTCCCGGGCGAACGCGGTGACTGGTCCGGCATCGGGGGCCAGTGGTCGCTCCAGTCTTCCCACACCTTGCTCCTTTGGCACTCGTTCTGTGTGCTGCCAGCTCCTTCGGCCTGCCCATGAACTGTCTGTGTCGCCCTTCCTGATCTGCTACCGGATGCTTACCGCGTGCTAGGGGGAACCCCTATGATCCGGGTGACATGACCTGGCCAGGGGTCGTGTTCTTGGGGGGTGGATAGCTGATGCCGGGGGCGGATGCGGAATCCGGGGAGAGACGGAGCGCGGTTCCCGTGGGGGGAAGACCGCGTTTCCATGTGCTCGGATCGCTTGAGGGGTGGGACGGAGAAGTACGGCTGAGGCTGGGGGGAGCGATCCAGGAACGGGTCCTGTGCATGCTCCTTCTCGAGGCCGGCCGGGTGGTGCCCGTTGCCCGATTGGTCGAGGCGACCTGGGAGAAGGACCCGCCGGTGACCGCGGCGCACCAGGTCCGCAAGGCAGTCGCCGACCTGCGGCGGCGCATACCGGCCGGCAACGAGGTGATCGCGACCGACGGGCCCGGATACCGCGTGGTGGTGGCGGACGACCAGGTTGACCTCCTGGAGTTCGACGCACTGACCAGGGCGGCGGGCCAGGCCGTACGGGAGGGCCGGCAGTCCGAGGCCGCCGAGGCCCTGCGGGCCGCCCTCGCGCTGTGGCGGGGATCGGTGCTGTCCGGAGCGGGCGGGCCGGTGATCGAGGCCGCGGCGACCGCGCTGGAAGAGCGCCGGCTGGCCGCGGCCGAGCAGCGCTTCGAGCTGTGCCTGGCGTTGGGCGAGAGCGGCGAGCTCATCTCGGGGCTACGCGCGCTGATCACCCAGCACCCGCTGCGGGAGACGCTGCGCGGCCAGCTGATGCTCGCCCTGTACCGCTCGGGGCGGCAGGCCGAGGCGCTCAAGGAGTACGGGGAGGTCCGCGAGCTCCTCGTGGACGAGCTCGGGATCGATCCGGGACCGCGGCTGGCCCGGCTGTACGAGGCGATCCTGCGGGACAGCCCCGAGCTGGCCGCGCCCGAACGGCCGCGGCCCGTACCCGTGGCGCCCGCACCGGCCGCGCCCGTACTTCCGGAACCGGCCGAGCGGGCGGCCCCCGTACCGCCGGCGCCCGAGCCGGCCGTTCCCGTGGGGGCGGCGCCCGAGCCCGCGGCGGCCGGGACGCCGGAACCGGTTCCCGGGGAGCCGGGGGCGCAGGCCGACACGGCCGTACCGACCGACGCCCCGTGCACCCTGCCGTACGACCTGCCGGACTTCACCGGCCGCGCCAAGGAACTGGCCGAACTCTTCGACTACGTACGGGACGAGGGCCGGGGCGCCGAGCGGTACTCCCGGATCGTGGCCATCGACGGCATGGGCGGCATGGGCAAGACCACCCTGGCCGTACGCGCCGCACACCGCCTGGCCGGGGGGTATCCCGACGGGCAGCTCCACATCGACCTGCACGGATTCACCCCGGGCGGCCTGCCCGTGTCACCGGCCAGCGCGCTCGACAGCCTGCTGCGGACCGTCGGTACGCCGGGCGACCGGATCCCCGAGGACCTGGAGGGCCGCACGGCCCTGTGGCGCTCGAAGCTGGACGGCCGGCGGATGCTCCTGCTGTTCGACAACGCGGTCGACGCCGCGCAGATCCGGCCACTGCTGCCGGCCTCGCCCGGCTGTCTGGTCCTGATCACCAGCCGGGGGCGGCTGCTGGACCTCGACGGCGTCGAGTGGGTGTCGATCGGGATGATGGAACCCGAGGACAGCACCAGCCTGATGACCGAGACGCTCGGCACCACCCGGGTGGCCGCCGAGCCGGAGGCCTCCGCCGAACTGGCCGAGCTGTGCGGCCACCTGCCGCTCGCGCTGCGGATCGCGACCGCCCGGCTGCGCAACAGGCCGCGCTGGACGGTGCGTTACCTCGTCGAGCGGCTGCGCGACGAGAAACGCCGGATGGACGAGCTGAGTTCGGGCGAGCGCAGCGTCGCGGCGACCCTGCGCCTGTCGTACCTGGCGATGGACGAGGAGTACCGCACGGCGTTCCGCATCCTGAGCCTGTACCCGTGCGCGGGAACCGACGTGTACTCGGCGGCGGCCCTGCTGGGCACGGCCGTCCGGGACGCCGAGGACGCCCTGGAGTTCCTGCTCGACGTCCACTTGGTGCAGCAGCCCGACATCGGCCTCTACACCTTCCACGACCTGGTGCGCAGCTTCGCGCAGAGCCTGCGGGGACCGGCGACGGCGGAGGACGACGCCGCGGCCGTCGAGCGGCTGCTCGGCTACTACCTGACGACCTCCAACGCGGCCTGCGAGGTGCTGTTCCCCGGTCGCGAGCGACGGCCCACCGGTATCCCGCCCTACCAGGGCGAACGGCCGGCCTTCACGCTGGCCGAACAGGCCGTGAGCTGGTTCGACCGGGAGCAGGCCGGGCTGCTGGCGGCCGTGTCCCTCGCCGAGCGGTCCGGCCACGACCGGTACGCGGCCTGTCTGAGCCGCAACGTCGGCTTCCACCTGCACGCGCGCGGACAGCTCGACGAGTTCTGGAGCGTCGGGCACCTGGCGGTCGCCGCCGCCCGCCGGCTCGACGACCCGGCGCTCCTCGGCATCAGCCTGGCCAATCTGGGCGCGGCCTGCTGGAAGCTCGGCCGCTTCGAGGAAGGCCTGGAGGTGGCCCGGGAGGCGCGCGACACCGCGATGCGCGCGGGGGACCGGCACACGGAGGCGCACAGCGAATCGACCATCGGGCTGCTGCTGTCGATGCTCGGGAGGTACGGGGAGGCGCTGCCCCTTCTGGAGCGCTCTCTCGGCATGTCCAGGGAGCTGGGCAACCCGCGCGCGGAGGCCGAGAACCTGACCACCCTCAGCACGCTGTACGAGCGGTGGGGCCGCTACCCGGAAGCGGCCCAGGCCGCCCGCCGGGCGATCGGGATCGGCCGCGACCTCGGTTACCGCAGCAACGAGATCGTGGCCCTGGCCGATCTGGCCTTCGCCCAGGTGGGTCTGGGCGACTACACGGACGCGCACGAGACCCTCAAGCGCGCCCGCGACCTGTGCGACGAGACCAGGTCGTCGGGTGACGTGGCCCTGGTGCTGTCGGTGTCCGCCCAGGTGGCGCAGGAGCGGGGTGACGGCACGCAGGCCCGCTCGTTCGCCGAGCGGGCCCTGCTCCTCGGCCGTACGAGCGGCGCCCCGATCCGGCTCGCCAAGGTCGAGAACGTCCTCGGGCGGCTCCACATGACGTGGGGGGAGTACGAGGAGGCGCTGGCCCTGCACGCGCACGCCCACAAGATCGCGGCCCCGATGAGCTTCCGGGCCGAGGAGGCGTCCGCGCTGGTGGGCCTCGCCCGTGCGGCGGAGGCGCTCGGCGATCCGCGGACGGCGGCCGGACACCGTGCGGCCGCCGAGGAGTTATTCGAGTTCATGGGGCTGCCGGAGCACCGCCGGACGTACTGAGCCCGCACGGACGTGCCCCGCACGCGGATGTGCCCCGCACCGGATTCCGGTGCGGGGCACATCCGCGTGGTGCGCGGGGAAGCGGCCGGTTCAGCGGGTGGTGGGGCCCGGGGAGGGGGCGCCGGGGCCCTTGTCGTCCGCGAGGACCTCGTACCCGGAGGGCTGACCGGCGTCCGCGGACTGGACCGTCACACCGACGCCGATCACGAGGGTCGCCGCGAAGATCCCGATCAGTCCGGCCAGCTTGCTGCGCATGTGTTGAACCCCCAGGTTGTGTACCGGTGCGGCCCCCGTGTGGTGCGGTGGCCGCTCTCGACAAGACACAGACTGGCCGGGGCCCTTACCGGTCCGTTCCCCTCTCGATCCCGTTCGTGGCCGCGGCGCGGGAACGGCCGTTACCGGCCCGTTCCCGGTCCGGCTCGGTGGCCGCCGCGATCCGCGATCCCCGGGCGCTGACCAGCACGTCCGTCCGCGTGGTGCCCGATTCGTAGCCGGCCAGATCCAGCAGGGCCCGTACCGTCGCGCGGATCCCGGCCTGCTCCGTCTCGTGCAGCGCTGCGGCGTTCCCCTCGGGGGTGATGTCGGCGACGAGGTGCATTCCGTCGACCGTCAGGGTCTCCACACGGAACTTGGCCCCCGTCAAGAGCTCTTCGACGAGATAGGGGGCCGAATGCCGGGCGGTGACGGCCTGTTCGGCCCACCGGTCGAGTGCGGGCCGGTCGTGCACCGGCACGGTCCACCAACAGCCCGCCTTGTCCGCCGACTTGATCACCACCGGCAGCGGGAAGTCCTCCGCCAGCGAGTGCGCCTCGGCGACGGTCCTCGCCTCCTCGGCGCGTACGGCCGAGGTCCGGCTCTCGTTGAGGATGCGCCGGATCGTCACCACGTCCGGCAGCCGCTCCGAGGGGGTTTCCCGGCACGCGGAGAGTTCCCGCAGCACTTCCCCGGCGGCGGCCGCCGCCCCGCTGCCGAGGCCCTTCTCGAGATCGCTCGCGAGGTACAGGACGTGCCCGATGCCGTGCTCGACGACCGTGTCCGTCAACAGGGCGCGCAGCGCGGCCGCGTCGTCGAAGTCCACCCGGAGGAGTCGCTGCGGGGGCAGCTCGGCGGGGAGCCGGGCCCGGGATGGACACGGGCCGCTGTCCGACACCACCCAGACGTCCAGGCCCGCCACGACCGCGGCGCTTACGAGCCCTGGTCCGGGCCTGACGAGCACGACCCGTTCCGCGGACTGGTTGATGATCACAGAATTCTCCTCCATCGTGTCCCACGATGCTGGCGCCGTGCGTTCCCGGTCCCTTCCCGCCGCGTTCCCGGCCGCGGTCCGGCGTACCGCCGGAGCTCCCCCGGATGGCCCCGTCACAGGGCCGCCCGGCGCCCCGTGTCCGACAGTGGGGGAAGGCACCGAGCCCAGGGGGCACCACACGCCGGAGGCGTACACACATGGGACTCTTCGACTTCCTGAAGTCCGACAAGAAGAAGGAACACGAGGCCACCGAGAAGGCGAAGGAGCAGGCGGAGCAGCAGTCGGCCGCGCGGGCGACGCCTCCCGCGAGCTCGGCCGCCGACGCCGCGGCGGCCACCAGGGCCGCCGCCGAGCGGATGGCGGCCGCCGCACCGCCCAAGCCCAAGCCCAGGCCCCCCGCCCCCGCGACCCCCAGCCCCACGTCGGCCGCGCACAAGGCCGTGCCGGCCCCTCCCAAGCCCGCAGCGATGCCGAAGCCCGGCCCCGCGCCCACCGCGGCGGCGGGCGCCGCGCACACCCCCTCCCCCACGTCGGCCGCGCACAAGGCCGTGCCCGCGGCCCCGATGCCCAAGCCGGGGGCCACCGCGAAGAAGCGCACGTACACGGTCGGGCCCGGCGACTCGCTCGCCGCGATCGCCCGCCGCGAGCTGGGCAACGAGGCCCGCTGGCGCGAGCTCTACGCCATGAACAAGGGGGTCATCGGCTCCCATCCCGACATGATCCGCCCGGGCATGGTCCTCACCCTCCCCGGCTGAGTCCCGCGCGGGCCGCGGGAACACGAGGAAGGGGCCCGGATCCAGCCGGATCCGGGCCCCTTCCTCGTGTGCGCGCTCAGCGTTGCGTGTCGTCCGCGGCCGGACCGGACTCGCGTTCCTTGGCCGCGAGCTCGTCGTCGAAGCTCGCCGGAGCGGCGTCCTGCGTCGACAGCTCCGTGGCGGCCGGCGGCTCGACGAGCCAGTCCGGGTTCGACTGCTGGTCCCACCACTTCCACGCGGCGAAGGCGGCGCCGGCCAGCACGCCGACCACGACGGCGCCCTTGAGCAGGCCCTTGCAGCGCGCCCGCCGCTCATGGCGCCGCACCAGCTTCTGCACTTCCTTGGCCGACACCTGGCCGCGCAGCGCCGCGAAGGCCGCCGCCGACCGCGAGGCGGCCTCCTCGGCCACCGGGGTGGCGGCCGCGATCGCGCTCTCGAGCCGCGGCTGGGTGTAGTCGGCGGCCTGCCGCGCCGCGCTGCGCGTCTGGTGCACCGCCCTCGTCGCCGCCCGGTCCACGTTCGGCGGCACGTGCGCGCGCGCCGCCCTGAGCCGGGGATGCAGATGGCTGTCGTAGGTCGTACGCGCCTGCCGGGCGGCCGCGTCGGCCGCGTACGACACCTTGGGCGCCAGCAGTTCGTTGGCTTCTTGGGCGTAGTGCACCGCGGCGTCCCTGGCGGATTCCGCGTACGGTGCCACCACTTCCGCCGCGTGCAGGAAACTCTCCCTGGCGCTCTCGGCTGCCAGGCGCACGCTGTCCTTGCGGGTCACGGGATCCTCCTCCTCGGTGGCGGACACAGTTCACCTTTCCACCCTTTGTCGGATCATGCCTCTCCGATCGCCGACAGGCATGCGTGACAGGGCATACGGGTGGACGATTTCAGTGCTGCGGAGCGCTCCGTGCGACCATCTGGACCGACAGTGATGACTATGGAAGGCAGATCCGTGGCCGAGAAGCTCTACGCCACCCTGAAGACGACCCACGGCGACATCGAGATCGAGCTGCTGGAGAACTTCGCTCCGAAGACCGTCCGGAACTTCGTGGAGCTCGCCACCGGCGCCCGGGAGTGGACCCGCCCCACCGACGGCCAGAAGACCACGGACCGGCTGTACGACGGCACCGTCTTCCACCGCGTCATCAGCGGCTTCATGATCCAGGGCGGCGACCCGCTCGGCAACGGCACCGGTGGCCCCGGCTACCAGTTCGCCGACGAGTTCCACCCCGACCTGGCCTTCACCAAGCCCTACCTGCTCGCCATGGCCAACGCGGGCCCCGGCACCAACGGCTCGCAGTTCTTCATCACCGTGGCGCCCACCGCCTGGCTGACGCGCAAGCACACCATCTTCGGCGAGGTCACCGACCCGGCCAGCCAGAAGGTCGTGGACGCCATCGCCGGCAGCGCCACCAACCCGCGCACCGAGCGTCCCCTGGACGACGTGATCATCCAGGCCGTGGTCGTCGAGAAGCGCTGACGGCCCCCGGGAACCTTTCCGCCCCGCCCGTCCGTCCTGCATGCGTATGAAGTGATGGGGCATACCGGACCGGCGGGGCGCACCCCTGCCTCGCCGCTGATCGAGGGAACCGATGGACACCGACCGTCTGCCGGGCTGCTACCGCCACCCGGACCGCGACACGGGGATCAGCTGCACCCGGTGCGAGCGCCCCATCTGCCCCGAGTGCATGATCAGCGCGTCGGTCGGCTTCCAGTGCCCCGAGTGCGTCCGCGAGGGTTCCGGGACCGGGCACCGGCCGACCGCCAACGCGCCGCGGACCATCGCGGGCGGGGTGGTCGCCTCCGACCCCCACCTCGTCACCAAGATCCTCATCGGGATCAACGTCCTGGTGTTCCTGGTGGGCGCGATCAACCCGGCCCTGGCGGTCCAGCTGGAGCTGATCGGCCGGTACCGGGAGTTCGCGTACGCCCCCGGCCCCATCGAGGGCGTGTCCACCGGTGAGTACCACCGGCTGCTGACCTCGGTGTTCCTGCACACCGAGCTGTGGCACATCGCAGGCAACATGATCGGCCTGTGGGTCATCGGCGGCCCGCTGGAGGCGGCGCTGGGCCGGGCCCGCTACCTGACGGTCTACCTGCTGTCCGGCCTGGGCGGCAGCGCCCTCGTCTATCTGCTGACCGCGCCGAACACCCCGACCCTCGGTGCGTCCGGCGCCGTCTTCGGCCTGCTGGGCGCCACGGTCGTGCTGGTGCGCCGGCTGCGGTACGAGATGCGCCCGGTGCTGGTCATGGTCGCGCTGATGCTGCTGCTGACCTTCGTACCGCTCGGTACCGGCCTCAGCGTGTCCTGGCAGGCCCACGTGGGCGGCCTGGTCACCGGAGCCCTGGTGGCGTTGGGCATGCTCACGCCCGCCGTCGGCAGGACGCGCGCACTCGTCCAGTGGGGGACGTGTGCGGGGGTGTTCCTGCTGGCCACGGTCCTGGTCCTGGTCCGTACGGCGGAACTCACCTGATCACACCGGCGTCAACTCTCCACAGAGTTATCCACAGATCTTCTGTCTTTTCCTCAGGTGTGGATGACGCTGTGGATAACTCATGGGGAGAGCTTCCGTCAGAGGTCGAGAGGTGCTACTTCCACTGAGTGGACACACCGAATCCCGCGGCGATGAAGCCGAAACCGACCACGATGTTCCAATTGCCCAGCGCCTCGATCGGCAGCTGGGTCTCGGTCACGTAGAAGACGACGATCCACGCGAGTCCGATCAGGAAGAACGCCAGCATGACCGGGGCGACCCAGCTGCGGTTCGTCAGCCGGATGCTCTGCGGCTGCCGCGTGGGCGGCGGCGTGTAGTCGTCCTTCTTGCGGATACGTGACTTCGGCACGAGGGGCTCTCCTGTCGATGCGCTGGGGACCTTGCCTGCCCCGGGCGTCCGTTAGCGTAGTGGACCTGTGGCGTTGAAGGAGAAGGGTACGTTGAGCAATTCCGACGACTCCTCCGCGGGTCCCCGTCGCCGGGCCAGGCCGGTCCGGCTGCTGACGGCCGCCGTCTTCGCCCTGGCCGGGCTGCTCTTCGTCACCAGTTTCAACACCTCCAAGGGTACGAACATCCGGACGGACGCATCGCTCCTCAAGCTGTCGGACCTCATCAAGGAGCGCAGCCAGGACAACGCGGAGCTGGAGCAGAGCACCGGCGCGGCCCGCCGCCGGGTGGACGCCCTCGCCGACCGCGACGACGGCAGCACCAAGGCCGAGGACGCGAAGCTGGCCGCCCTGCGCGCGGCCTCCGGCACCGAGGAGCTGTCCGGCAAGGGGCTGACGGTCACCCTCAACGACGCCCCGCCGAACGCCACCGCCCGCATCCCCAACGTGCCCGAGCCGCAGCCCAACGACCTGGTGATCCACCAGCAGGACCTGCAGGCCGTGGTGAACGCCCTCTGGCAGGGGGGCGCCCAGGGCATCCAGGTCATGGACCAGCGGCTCATCTCCACCAGCGCGGTGCGCTGCGTGGGCAACACCCTGATCCTCCAGGGCCGCGTCTACTCGCCCCCGTACAAGATCTCCGCGGTCGGTGACCCGAACGCGCTGAAGAAGGCCCTGGCCGCCTCGCCGGCCCTGCAGAACTACCAGCTGTACGTGAACGCGTACGGGCTCGGCTGGAAAGTGGACGAGCACAAGGCGCTGACACTTCCCGGCTACTCCGGCACAGTGGACCTCCACTATGCGAAGCCGGTGGCTCCCACCCCGTGAGCGGGTCCGTCCCGACGTCGTACTGCGCCTGGTGGTACGGACGTTCAGCGAGGTGTGCCTGACGGCGGGCACGCTGATCGTGCTCTTCGTCGCGTACGTCCTGCTGTGGACCGGGGTGAAGGCCGACCGGGCCATGGACGGGGAGAGGGCCGGGCTGCGCGACCGCTGGGCGGCGGCGGCCCCGGCGGCCGCGCCGCAGCCCGCGCCTTCCGCGCCGCAGCCCGCGCCGCCGGCGGCCCCCGCCGAACCGGCCGGACCGCCGCCCTACCCCGCCGGCCGGGCCTTCGCCGAGATGTACGTTCCGCGCTTCGGCCCGGACTGGGTCAAACCCGTCCTGGAGGGCACGGACACCGAGCTGCTGAAGAAGGGCCTGGGCCACTACGCCGGCACCGCCCGCCTCGGCGCCACCGGGAACTTCTCGGTGGCCGGCCACCGGCGCACCTACGGCGATCCCTTCAAGGACTTCCCGGAGCTGCGCACGGGGGACGAGGTGATCCTCAAGGACGAGAGCACCTGGTACACGTACACCGTGCGGGGCGGGCCCCTGCGCACGCTGCCGACCCAGGTCGGGGTGGTCGCCCCGGTCCCGGAGAAGTCGCCGTTCACCACGCCCGGCCGCTACCTGACCCTCACGACCTGCGATCCCGAGTGGGGCCACAGCCACCGGCTGGTCGTCTGGGCGGAGCTGACCGGCACCCGCGCCGCGGGGCAGGGCCGGCCGGAGGGTTTGTCCGGGTGACCCACCCCGTCGGGCCGCTGCCTTTAGTCTGTTCGCGTACCGCCCCCGCGGTGCGTTGAACGAATGTGGACGAAAAGGAAACAGGCGGCATGTACGGCTGGATCTGGCGGCACCTGCCGGGCAACGCGTGGGTCCGCGCGCTGATCTCACTCGTACTGGTCCTCGCGGTGGTCTTCGTGCTGTTCCAGTACGTCTTCCCGTGGGCCGAGCCGCTCCTGCCGTTCAACGATGTGACGGTGGACGAGGGATCGGGAGCCACTCCGTGAGCGCGCGCATTCTGGTTGTCGACAACTACGACAGCTTTGTCTTCAACCTGGTCCAGTACCTCTACCAGCTCGGCGCCGAATGCGAGGTGCTGCGCAACGACGAGGTCGAGCTCGCGCACGCGCAGGACGGTTTCGACGGAGTCCTGCTGTCCCCCGGGCCGGGCACCCCCGAGGAGGCGGGCGTCTGCATCGACATGGTCCGGCACTGCGCGCGGACGGCCGTTCCCGTCTTCGGCGTGTGCCTCGGCATGCAGTCGATGGCGGTCGCCTACGGCGGTGTCGTGGGCCGGGCGCCCGAGCTGCTGCACGGCAAGACCTCGCCCGTGATCCACGAGGGGCTGGGCGTCTTCGAGGGACTGCCCTCGCCGTTCACCGCCACCCGCTACCACTCCCTCGCCGCCGAGCCCGGCACCCTGCCCGACGCGCTGGAGGTCACGGCGCGCACCGAGGACGGGATCATCATGGGCCTGCGCCACCGCGAGCACGACGTCGAGGGCGTGCAGTTCCACCCCGAGTCCGTGCTGACCGAGTGGGGTCACCGGATGCTCGCGAACTGGCTGGTGCGGTGCGGTGACGCGGGTGCCGTGGAGCGCTCGGTGGGGCTGGCCCCGGTGGTGGGCAAGGCCGTCGCGTGACGACGGTCGCGCCGTCCGCGCCCACGGAGGGCCGGGCCGCGCGACGCAGGGCAGCTCAGGAGGCCGCGAAACGGGCCGCCAGACACACCCGGAGGCGGGGCGGACGGCGGCGCAGACGGCCGGCGTCGGGCGGCCCGGTGGTCATCGCGAGCCGGCTGGGCGGAGAGCTGTTCATCACGGTGGGGCTGGTGATGCTGCTGTTCGTCGCCTACCAGCTCTGGTACACGAACGTCGTGGCGGAGCGGGCGGCGAACGGGGCCGCCGGCTCGCTGCGCCAGACCTGGGAGCACCCGCCCGGCGGTGACGGGGCCGCGGCGCCGCCGGTGACGGCCTTCGAGCCCGGCCAGGGCTTCGCCATCCTCCACATCCCGAAGCTCGACCTGAAGGTGCCGGTGGCGGAGGGCATCAGCAAGCCCAAGGTGCTGGACCGGGGCATGGTCGGGCACTACGGCGAGGGCGCCCTGAAGACGGCGATGCCCTCGGACAAGCAGGGCAACTTCGCGGTGGCCGGCCACCGCAACACCCACGGCGAGCCCTTCCGCTACATCAACCGGCTGGTGCCCGGGGATCCCGTCGTGGTCGAGACCCGGGACGCGTACTACACGTACGAGATGACCTCGGCGCTGGCGCAGACACCGCCGACGAACGTGGCGGTCCTCAAGCCCGTGCCGGAGGGATCGGGATTCACATCCGAGGGCCGGTACATCACGCTGACCACCTGCACCCCCGAGTTCACCAGCACCTACCGGATGATCGTATGGGGCAGGATGACCGAGGAACGGCCCCGCAGCCAGGGCCCGCCGCCCGCGCTGACCAGTTAAGGACGAAACAAGCAGTGTCACGAGCCCGCCGCCGCGCCGCGGCCCCGCCCGCCGGCAACCGCAGTGTGCTCGCCGGGTTCCTGAGCCTGCTGGGCGAGGTCCTGATCACGGTGGGCCTGGTGCTGGGCCTGTTCGTGGCCTACTCGCTGTGGTGGACGAACGTCCTCGCGGACCGGCAGGCCGCCGCGAAGGGCGACGAGGTCCGCCAGCAGTGGCAGACACCGGACCGGCCCGCGGAGCCCGGGGCGCTGGACACCAAGGACGGCGTCGGCTTCCTGCACGTACCGGCGATGAAGAACGGCGAGGTGCTGGTCAAGCCGGGCACGGCGCCGGACGTCCTCGACGACGGCGTGGCGGGGTACTACACGGAGCCGGTGAAGTCGGCGCTGCCGTGGGACGAGAAGGGGAACTTCTCGCTCGCCGCGCACCGCGACGGGCACGGCGCGAAGTTCCACAACATCGACAAGGTGCGCAGCGGCGACGCGATCGTCTTCGAGACCCGGGACACCTGGTACGTCTACAAGGTCTTCGCGGAGCTGCGCCAGACGTCGAAGTACAACACCGACGTGATCAACCCGGTTCCGAAGGAGTCGGGGAAGACGGCCCCGGGCCGGTACATCACCCTCACCACCTGCACGCCCGTCTACACCTCGAAGTACCGGTACATCGTGTGGGGCGAGCTGGTCCGCACGGAGAAGGTGGACGCGAAGCGGACGCTGCCGGCGGAGCTGCGCTGAGGAAGGCCCCTGCGGGCCCCTGCGCCGCCTCCTGAGCCCCACGGGGTCACCGGAGCCACCCGGGCCCCGGCCGGTCCCGGGCGGGGCGCAGACGGCCGCACAGCAGCGGGGCGCGGAAGGCGGGGTACGACGGCGGGGCACGGAAAAGGCCCGGCCCTCCTCCCCGTCGACGGGGAGGAGGGCCGGGCCCTTCGTGCCGGGCTTCGTACTACCTGCGGCCGTTGCCGCCGGTCAGGCCGGAGATGATGCCGCCGCCGTCCTGCTGGCCCTGGGTGGTGGCGATGTTGACGGGCTGGCCCGAGGTGAGCGGGGTGCCGGGCGGCGGGTTGGTACCCACCACGATCGCGTTGTCGTCCGTCGGGCCGCCGACGATGCCGACCCGCAGGTTGGCGCGCTGCAGATCGTCCTTGTACTGGCCCAGCGTCCGGTTGGCGAAGTTCGGCACCACGGTCGCCGCCGAGGCCTTGGCGATGGTGATGTTCACCGTCTTGCCCACCTCGATCTGCTGCCCCGCCGCGAACTGCTGGAAGACCACCGTTCCCGGAGCGGCTCCGGGCTGGTCGTTCTCCGTCACGCTGCCGAGCTTGAGCTTGACGTCCTTGAGCGCCTTCTCCGCCTCGTCCCTGGTCTTGCCCTTGAGGTCCGGGATCACGGCCTTGGCCAGTTCCTTGGAGACCGTCAGCTTGATGACGGAGTTCTTCTCCGCCTCGCCGCCCTTCGGGTCCTGCTCCAGCACGATCCCGGGGGTCTGGTCGGACTCCTCGTTCTTGCGGTCGACCTGGAAGCCCCTGTCCTTCAGGGTCTTCTCGGCCTCCTCGTACGTGAGCCGCAGCACGTTGGGGACCTGCACCTTGGGCGCGCCCGAGGACACCGTCACCGTGACCGTGGAACCCTTCGCGACCTTGAGGTCGGCCGCCGGGTCCTGCTTGCAGACGTTGCCCTTGGGCTGGTCGTCGCAGGGCGCGTCGCCGCCCTTGACCACCTTGAGGCCGACGTTGTCGCCGCTCCGCTGCGCCTGATCGAGGGTCTGGCCGACGAGCTTGGGCACGGCGGGCCGGTTGTCGGCCGTCTCGCTGAAGAGGGAGCGGCCGATGAGGATCGCGCCGACGAGGACGAGGACGCCGGCCAGTACGAGCAGGACCGTGGAGGCCTTGCTCTTCTTCTGCTGGCGGCGGTTCGGGCCCTGGTCGTAGCCGCCCTGGTCGCCGTAGCCGTAGCCGCCGTCGCCCGGGGGCATCGGCGCCATCATCGCGGTCTGGCCGCCTTCGGTGGCGCGCAGGGCGGTGGTGGGCTGGTCGTAGCCGGGCTGCCCGTATCCGTGGCCCTGGTCGGGGTAGCCGTAGCCGGCCGCGCCCATGGAGGCGGTGGCGGCGACGGGCTGCCCGTCGAGGCAGGCCTCGATGTCGGCGCGCATCTCGTCGGCCGACTGGTAGCGGTAATCGGGGTCCTTGACCAGGGCCTTGAGGACGATGGCGTCCATCTCGGGCGTGATCTCGGGGTCGAAGTTCGACGGCGGCTGCGGCTCTTCCCGTACGTGCTGGTAGGCGACGGCCACGGGGGAGTCGCCGACGAACGGGGGCCGCACGCTGAGCAGCTCGTAGAGCAGGCAGCCCGCGGAGTAGAGGTCGGAGCGCGCGTCGACCTGCTCGCCCTTGGCCTGCTCCGGGGAGAGGTACTGGGCGGTGCCGATGACGGCGGCCGTCTGCGTCATGGTCATGCCGGAGTCGCCCATGGCGCGGGCGATGCCGAAGTCCATGACCTTGACCTGGCCGGTGCGCGTCAGCATGACGTTCGCGGGCTTGATGTCGCGGTGCACGATGCCGGCCCGGTGCGAGTACTCCAGGGCCTGGAGGATGCCGATGCACATCTCCAGGGTCCGCTCGGGCAGCAGCTTGCGGCCCGAGTGCAGCAGCTCGCGCAGGGTGGAACCGTCGACGTACTCCATCACGATGTACGGGATGGAGATGTTGTCGACGTAGTCCTCGCCGGTGTCGTAGACGGCGACGATCGCGGGATGGTTCAGCGACGCGGCCGACTGGGCCTCGCGCCGGAACCGGGCCTGGAAGGACGGGTCACGGGCGAGGTCGGCACGCAGGGTCTTGACGGCGACGGTACGGCCGAGCCGGGTGTCGTGGGCGAGGTAGACCTCGGCCATGCCACCACGGCCGAGCACGTGGCTCAGCTCGTACCGGCCGCCGAGGCGACGCGGCTCTTCCATAACGTTGCAGCCCTCTCCGTCAGTCCCGACCGCACCTGTGTGTGGTCCGGCGGTGTGCTGTTCGCGCAAAGGCTACCGGCCGATCGTCCGTGATCGGTTCGTGGCCACAGGCTGATACTGGACCGGTACCGTACGCTCGGATCCGGGCGGAATTCAGTGAGGTGCGTCACTCCGCTCCGGCCCGTCATTGCTTGGTCACCCCTGGCTGTTGAGCACTGCCTTCATGACCGCCTGGGCGACGGGGGCGGCGAGACCGCCACCGCTGATGTCGTCGCGGGCGGTGCCCTCGCTGTCCTCGATGACGACGGCCACGGCGACGGGCGAGGTGCCGTCCGAGTTCTCGGCGTAGGAGATGAACCAGGCGTAGGGGCGCTTCTTGTTGCCCTCGCCGTGCTGCGCCGTACCGGTCTTGCCGCCGACCTTCACGTCCTTGATCTTGGCGTTGGAGCCGGTGCCCTTCTCGACGACGTTGACCATCATCTCCTGGACCTTCTGCGCGTTGGCGGCGGAGAGGGGCCGGCTCATCTCCTGCGGCTCGTGCTTCTCGATGATGTCCAGGTTGGGGGCCGTGAGCTGGTCGACCATGTACGGCTTCATCAGCTTGCCGTCGTTGGCGATCGCGGCGGTGACCATGGCCATCTGCAGCGGGGTGGCCGCCGTGTTGAACTGGCCGATGGCGCTCTGGGCGTTGCCGTCCTTGCCCATCTTCTTGTCGTAGATGCTGGCGAAGGCGCGGACCGGAATGTCGATCTTGTCGTTGTTGAAGCCGAACTTCTCGGCGGTCTCCACCATCTTGTCGCGGGTGACCTTGTCGCCCATGTTCGCGAAGACGGAGTTGCAGGAGATGCGCAGCGCCTCGTTGAGGCTGGCCTTCTCGCAACCGGTGTGGGAGTTGGGCAGCTTGGTCTGGGTGCCGGGCAGGATGTACGGCTCGGGGGTGTCCGTCGGGTCGTCGATGTTCTTGACGACGCCGTGCTCCAGGGCCGCGGCCGCGGTGACCACCTTGAAGGTGGAGCCCGGCGGGTAGGTCTCGCGCAGGGCGCGGTTGACGAGCTTCTTGTCCTCGCTGTCCTTCAGCTCGACCCAGGCCTTCTCGTCCGCCTTGGAGTTGCCCGCGAAGCTGGAGGGGTCGTACGAGGGGGTGGAGACCAGCGCGAGGATGGCGCCGGTGCGCGGGTCGATGGCGGCGACCGCGCCCTTCTTGTCGCCGAGCTCCTTGAAGGCGGCCCGCTGCGCGTCGGGGTTGAGCGTGGTGACGACGTTGCCGCCCTGCTTCTTCTCCCCGGTGAACATGCCGATGGTGCGGTCGAAGAACAGCCGGTCGTCGTTGCCGGTGAGGATGCCGTCCTCGAGCGATTCGAGCTGGGTGGAGCCGAAGGCCTGCGAGGCGTACCCGGTGACGGGCGACCACAGCGCGCCGTCCTTGTAGGTCCGCTTGAACTTGTAGTCGCTGCCGTCCGTGGTCGCGGAGCCGGTGATCGGCTCGCCCCGGACGATGATGTTGCCGCGCTCGGTCGCGTACTGGGCGATCTGGACCCGGCGGTTCTCCTTGCGCGTGCTGAGTTCCTCGGCCTGGACGTACTGCAGCCAGTTCGTACGGATCAGCAGGGCGAGGACGAGCAGCCCGCAGAACAGCGAGATGCGGCGCAGGGGCTTGTTCATGACGGGCGGACCACCTGGGTCATCTCGGAGTCGGGGGACGGGGCGGGGGCCGGCGCGGGGCGGCGTGCGGTGTCGCTGATCCGGATGAGGACGGCGATGAGGATCCAGTTGGCCAGGACGGAGGAACCGCCGGACGCGAGGAAGGGCATCGTCATGCCGGTGAGGGGGATGAGGCCCATGACTCCGCCGGCGACCACGAAGATCTGGAGCGCGAAGGCACCGGAGAGGCCGATGGCGAAGAGCTTGCCGAAGGGGTCGCGGGCGGCGAGGGCGGTGCGGACGCCCCGCTCGATGATCAGGCCGTAGATCAGGAGGAAGGCCATCACACCGGCGAGCCCGAGCTCTTCGCCGACGGTGGAGAAGATGAAGTCGGAGTTGGCGGCGAAGCCGATGAGGTCGGAGTTGCCCTGGCCCCATCCGGTGCCGAGGACACCGCCCGAGCCGAAGCTCATGATCGACTGGCCGACCTGCTCGCAGGCGCCGGAGGTGGAGTAGCAGGCGAAGGGGTCGAGCCAGGCGGTGACACGGGCCTTGACGTGGCTGGCGGTGGCCCCGACGACGGTGGCGCCGCCGACCGACATCAGCAGGCCGATGACGATCCAGCTGGTGCGCTCGGTGGCCACGTACAGCATGATCACGAACATGCCGAAGAAGAGCAGCGAGGTGCCGAGGTCGTTCTCGAAGACGAGGACGAGCAGGCTCATCGCCCAGATCATCAGGATCGGGCCGAGGTCGCGGCCGCGCGGCAGGTAGAGGCCCATGAAGCGGCGGCTGGCCAGCGCGAGCGCGTCGCGCTTCACCATGAGGTAGCCGGCGAAGAAGATCGCGATGACGATCTTCGCGAACTCACCGGGCTGGATGGAGAAGCCGCCGACGCTGATCCAGATCTTGGCGCCGAAGACGTCGGCGCCGAGGCCCGGGATGACCGGCAGGATCAGCAGGACCAGGGCGCCGGCCATGGAGATGTACGTGAACCGCTGCAGGACGCGGTGGTCCTTGAGGATCAGCAGCACCGCGGCGAACAGGGCGATGGCCACCGCCGTGTACATCATCTGGCGGGGGGCCGACGGGGAGAAGGTGCCGAAGGACCGCTTCGCCAGGTTCTGCAGGCGCTCGGACTGGTCCAGGCGCCAGATCAGCACGAGGCCCAGCCCGTTCAGGAGCGTGGCCAGCGGCAGCAGCAGCGGGTCGGCGTACTTGGCGTACCGGCGCACGACGAGGTGCGCGATCCCGGCGAGGCAGCCGAGGCCGAGGCCGTAGAGCACCATGCCGGGCGGCAGGCTGCCGTTGATCGCGAGACCCACGTTGGCGTAGGCGAACATCGGGATGACCACGGCGAAGACGAGCAGCAGGAGCTCGGTGTTCCGCCGGCTCGGCAGCTCGATGGCGCCGATGGTGGTCGTGTTGGTGACAACGCTCATGGTGTGGCAGGCCCCCTGCGCCCGCGTGTGACTGCTACTTCCCGCACAGACCGACCAGCTGCTGCTCCTCGGGAGTCAGGCCGGGACCGGGTGTCGGAGTGTTCTGCGCCTCGGCGTTGCGGCGCTCTTCGTCCTTCTTGCAGGCGGAGGCCTGGACGCCGAGGTCGTCGAGCTTCCTCTTGGCGACGTCGAGGCTGCCTTCGCTGATGGTGGCCTCGACCAGCTTGCGCTTGAAGGGCGGCAGGTACTTCAGTTCGATGTCGGGGCGGTCGGTCTCCACCTTGGAGAGCTCCAGCGGGCCGAGCTTCGGGCTGATGCCGCGGAAGAGCGCGACGTGCTCGCCCTTCTTGCCGACGTAGAACTGGGTCTGGGTCCAGCGCCAGCCGGCGTACAGGCCGCCGCCGATGACGCCGGCGACGATGAGCAGGGTCAGCGTACGGGTGGTCCACTTGCGCCCTTTGCTGCGGCGCCTGCGGGGGTGGTCGTACGTGTCCTCGTAGCCGGAGTCGGCGTCGTAGCCGTCGGCTTCGCCGAAGCTGCCGTAACCGCCGCCCTGGCCCTGCTCGGAGTAGCCGTAGGGGGCGTCGCCGCTGCCGGGGGGGCCGAAGGAACCGGCGGGCGGCGGGGCCTGGCGGCCGAGGCCCGAGGCCCGGCCGGCCGGCGTCTGCATGGCGTTGCCGCCGTCGAAGAGCTGGTGCTGGTTCTCGGCGACCGCGCCGACGACCACCGGGGTGTCGCTGACCTGGGCGGCGAGGGTGTCGCCGCTGTCGGTGTCGAGGACGTCGGCGACGATGCAGGTGATGTTGTCGGGTCCGCCGCCGCGCAGCGCCAGCTGGATCAGCGACTGCACGGTCTCGCGGGGGCCGTGGTAGTCGGCGAGCGTCTCTTCCAGGGTCTGGTGCGAGACGACGCCGGAGAGCCCGTCGGAGCAGATCAGGTAGCGGTCGCCGGCCCGGACCTCACGGATGGAGAGGTCGGGTTCGACGATGTCGCCGCTGCCCAGCGCGCGCATCAGCAGGGAGCGCTGCGGGTGGGTGGTGGCTTCCTCTTCCGTGATGCGGCCCTCGTCGACGAGGCGCTGCACCCAGGTGTGGTCCTGGGTGATCTGGGTGAGGACGCCGTCGCGGAGCAGGTAGGCGCGGGAGTCGCCGACGTGGACGAGGCCGAGGCGCTGACCGGTCCACAGCAGGGCGGTCAGGGTGGTCCCCATGCCCTCGAGCTGGGGGTCCTCCTCGACCATGACGCGCAGCTGGTCGTTGGCCCGCTGCACGGCGGTGGCGAGGGAGGTGAGGATGTCGGAGCCCGGGACGTCGTCGTCGAGCTGCACGAGGGTGGAGATCACCTCGGAGCTCGCGACCTCGCCGGCGGCCTGGCCTCCCATGCCGTCGGCGATCGCGAGGAGACGGGGGCCGGCGTAGCCGGAGTCCTCGTTCCCCTCGCGGATCATGCCCTTGTGTGATCCGGCGGCGAACCGCAGGGACAGACTCATGCGCACCTCGCCGGTCGGCTCCGGGTACAACCGGTCTCGAGCCACACTGCCCACCCTCCGGTCGGGAGCGCGCGCGTGTCCGTGTCCTCGGTGGGACGGATCGCCGTCGCGCGCTCGCTCCGCTCGCTCATTCTCGTACTACTTCCGCAGCTCGATGACGGTCTTGCCGATGCGGATCGGTGCGCCCGGCGGAATGGGCGTCGGGGTGGTCAGCCGGGTCCGGTCGAGATACGTGCCGTTGGTGGACCCGAGATCCTCGACGATCCACTGGCCGTCACGGTCGGGATAGATCCTGGCATGGCGGCTGGACGCGTAGTCGTCGTCCAGCACGATCGTGGAGTCGTGGGCGCGGCCCAGCGTGATCGTCTGGCCGGCGAGGGCCACCGTGGTTCCCGTGAGGGTGCCCTCGGAGACGACGAGCTTGGTGGGCGCACCGCGGCGCTGGCGCTGCTGTGGAGGCGCGGCCTGGCGGCCCGCCTGCTGCGGGGCGCTCGTGGCGCCACCGCGGCGGGAGCCGCGCTGGGTCACTCTCGTCCCGAAGAGATCGCTGCGGATGACCTGGACGGCCACGATGACGAACAGCCACAGAACGGCTAGGAAACCCAACCGCATGACCGTCAGGGTCAGCTCTGACATTGCCCCCGCTTCACCCTTCGGCTTGCCGGTAAATGATGGTGGTGCTGCCCACGACGATCCGCGAGCCGTCGCGGAGCGTAGCGCGGGTGGTGTGCTGCCCGTCCACCACGATGCCGTTGGTGGACCCGAGATCCTGGATCGTCGAGGGCGTTCCGGTCCGGATCTCACAGTGCCGGCGGGATACGCCGGGGTCGTCGATCCGCACGTCGGCTTCCGTGCTTCGGCCGAGTACGAGCGTGGGACGCGAGATCTGGTGGCGGGTGCCGTTGATCTCGATCCAGTGCCGCCGGGGGCCGCCCGAGCCGGCCGCGGGGGCCGCTGCGGCGGGTCCGCCGGGGGCGGGCCTGCGCGCGCCCGCGCCGCCGGGGGGCGGCGCGCTGGGCATGGGCGGGGCGGCGACCGGCGGGTAGCCGTAACCGCCCTGCGGCTGGTTCTCCGGCGGGTAGCCGTAGCCGCCCTGCGGTGACGGTGGCCCTGCCTGCGGCTGGGAGGTGCTGGAGGCGAGGGTGCGGCTGCGGACCCGGTAGAGCCCGGTGTCGAGGTCGTCGGCCTTCTCCAGGTGGACCTTGATGGGGCCCATGAAGCTGTAGCGCTGCTGCTTGGCGTAGTCGCGGACGAGGCCCGCGAGCTCGTCGCCGAGCTGCCCGGAGTAGGGGCTCAGACGGTCGTAGTCACCGGCACTGAGCTCGACGATGAAGTCGTTGGGGACGACGGTCCGCTCGCGGTTCCAGATGGTGGCGTTGTTGTCGCACTCCCGCTGGAGGGCTCCGGCGATCTCCACCGGCTGGACCTCGGACTTGAACACCTTGGCGAAGGTGCCGTTCACCAGACCTTCGAGTCGCTGCTCGAACCGCTTCAGAACTCCCATGGGGCACCTCCTCCGTCGTTGTCGCCCTGTACTGCTTACTGATCGTATCCACGCGTGGCGGATTCCAGTGGTTCCCCATCGCTCCTGTGAGGACGAGTGTTGGTCCTCACAAGGGATCGTAGGGGCGTCGCAGGAACAGTGTCCCGCACCGGGAGCGGAGTGCGGGAGGGGCCGTCCGCGGCGGGCTTCCGGGGTGCCGGGAAAGCGATGTGAAACCACCCCGCCCACCGTGCTAATGTTTCGACGTCGCCAGGGGAACGGCCCGAAAGGGAAGAACCACTGGGGCGCTGCTCGGGCGAGTGGCGGAACGGCAGACGCGCTGGCTTCAGGTGCCAGTGTCCTTCGGGACGTGGGGGTTCAAATCCCCCCTCGCCCACATCGACGAGACGGTCGTCACTGCGAAAGCGGTGGCGGCCGTTTCGTGTTTCCCCGTCACTTCTGTTTCCCCGGTCACTTCTGCGGCCCGGCCGAGGGTGATCCAGGACACGTCGTCGAAGTCGCCACCCCCGTTCGACTTTCGTCGGGGCGGGTGCGACGAAAGAGGGCAGTCGGGTGGAGGGCCGGGTGTCTAGGGTCGGACGGGTGGACGTGAAGGCGAAGGCGCGGGCGGGCTGGGACTGGCTGAGGGGGCCGGAGCCCTGGACCCGGCGGATGGTGGCGGGGGACCTGGCGGTCGGCGGGGTGCTGGCCATCCTCGGGCTGGGCGTCGACGAGCTCAGCGACGGGTCCGGTCTGCGGATGCTCGTGAGCTCCGTGGTCGTGGTGGCGCTGACCCTGATGCGCCGGCGGCTGCCGGGGACGGCGCTCGTCGTCGCCTCGGCGGTGGGTGCGCTCCTCCCGGGGACGTTCTTCGTCACTCCCCTGCTGGCCTGGTCGGCGGGGCGGCGGATCGTCGGGGTGGGCCGGGCGGTGGCCGCCTTCGCGCTGGCCTTCGTCGCGGCGGTCGCTGCCAGCGTGACGGACCAGTGGGCGCAGATGCAGCCGCTGCTGGTGATCGTGTTCTCCACGCTGATGTTCCTGGCCATGATCGTGATGCCGGGTCTGGCCAGCCGGTACTGGTCGCAGCGGCGCACCCTGCTGCGGGCGCTCCACGAGCGCAACGGACAGCTGCTGCGCGAGCGGGCCATGGTCGCCGGCCAGGCGAGGCTGCGCGAGCGGCAGCGCATCGCCCAGGACATGCACGACAGCCTGGGGCACCAGCTGGCCCTGATCTCGGTGCACACCGGGGCGCTGGAGGTGGATCCGGAACTCACCGGCCGTCAGCGCGAGGCGGTGGGCGTGCTGCGGCAGGCCTCGGTGGCCGCGATGCACGAACTGCGCGAGGTCGTCGGCATCATGCGCGACGGCGTGGAGGCGCCCGCGCCGGTGGAGGAGGCCCAGCCCGCGGCGCGCGGCGTGGCCGGGATCGCGGCGGTCGTGGAGGCGGCGCGGGGCTCGGGCACCGACGTACGGCTGACCACGTCGGGGCAGCCGAGGCCGCTGGTCGCGGCGTGCGACCACGCCGCGTACCGGATCGTCCAGGAGGCCCTGACGAACGCGTACAAGCACGCTCCGGGGGCGCCGATCGCCGTAGAGCTGCGGTACGAGGACGACTCGCTGGTGGTGGAGATCGCCAACGGGCCGGCGGCCGGCCCGGCGGACGCCGAGGTGGTCTCGGGCGGGCAGGGCCTGACGGGGCTGCGCGAGCGGGCGCGGCTGGTCGGCGGGATGGTGCACGCGGGCGCCACCGAGGGCGGCGGGTTCCGGGTGGCCGGGGTGCTCCCCTACGGCACCGAGCCGGCCGGCGTGGAGGACGTGGCCGACGACTTCGGGCAGCGGGCCCACGCGCTGACGCACGCGCCGGCCGGGGTGCGGGGGCCGGCCGGGGAGCAGCCGATGGACTGGGCGGCCGTGGACCGGGAGCTGGCCGTACGGGTGCGCAGCCGCACCGGCGGTGTCGCGGTGGGCTGCGGGATCGCCTTCGCGGCGGTGGTGCTGCTGGTGATCGTGCTCGGCGCCGGGGCGGTGCTGCTGGCGGACTCGGCGGGCGACGCGATGATCGGCCGGGACGAGTACGACGCCCTGCACGTGGGCGAGTCGGAGCAGTCCGTCCGTGAGCGGCTGCCGAGCGGCGAGAGCTTCATGACGGCGGGAGCGGTGCGCAAGGGGCCGGCTCGGCCGCCGGGCTCGGAGTGCCTGGCCCTGCTCGCCGAGGAATCCTCGGGAAGCTGGGGCACGGACCTGGTTTTCCGGTTCTGCTTCCAGGACGGCAAGCTCGTCGACAAGCAGGTCTACGAGGTCAAGCAGTAGGAGCACGGGTGACAGCCGAAGTGATCCGCGTGGTGATCGCCGACGACGAGCCGCTGATCCGGGCCGGGATCAGGATGATCCTGACCTCGGCGCCGGACATCGAGGTCGTCGCGGAGGCGGCGAACGGCCGGGAGGCGGTGGAGCTGGCCCGCTCGCACGCGCCCGACGTGATGCTCCTCGACATCCAGATGCCGGTGATGGACGGGCTGACCGCGCTGGGGGAACTGCGGCGGGCAGCGCCGGAGGTGCGCGCGCTGATCCTGACCACCTTCGGCGAGAAGGAGAACGTGCTGCGGGCGCTGGGTCAGGGCGGCGCGGGGTTCCTGCTGAAGGACTCGGCGCCGGGCGAGCTGATCGGGGCCGTCCGGGCCGCCGCGGCCGGGGACGCGTACCTCTCGCCGGGGGCCACCCGGCACGTCGTGGACCAGCTGGCCTCGGGGAAGGCCGCCGCGCGCGGCGAGGAGGCCCGGCGTCAGGTGGCGGCGCTGAGCGAGCGGGAGCGCGGTGTGCTGGCGCTGCTGGGCGAGGGGCTGTCCAACGCGGACGCGGGCCGGCGGCTGCACATGAGCGAGGCGACCGTGAAGACGTACGTGAGCCGCATCCTGGCGAAGCTGGGCTGCGAGAACCGGGTCCAGGCCGCACTGCTGGCCAGGGACGCCGGGCTGTAGATACGGTCAGCCCGTTCGAAAGACGATCGATGAACGGGTGGGGGCGGCGCCGATGGCGGCGGTAGCGGGGCAGCGGATTCCGGACGTGGCGGGCTTCGCGCCGCGAACGGCGGCGGGTTCGCCCAAGGCGGAGGGCAGGGCGCTGCGCGTCCGCGTGCCGCGGTCGGCGCACGCCGACTTCGTGGCACCGGCCGATCGGCCGGACGCGGTCCGGGCGGTGGAGGAGTCCAACGCGGGGCGGGTCGCCGAGCTGACTCCCATAAGGGTGGGCCGGATGGCCGCGAACCCCTTCGCGTTCCTGCGCGGGGCGGCCGGGCTGATGGCCCACGACCTGTCGGGCGGCCCCGTGACCGGGGTCGGCGCGCAGATCTGCGGCGACGCCCACGCGGCGAACTTCGGCCTGTACGGGGACGCCCAGGGGCGGCTCGTCATCGACCTGAACGACTTCGACGAGACCGTGTTCGGTCCGTGGGAATGGGACGTCAAGCGGCTGGCGACCTCGCTGGTGCTGGCCGGCCGGGTGGCCGGCGCGGACGAGGACACCTGCCGGGCGGCGGCGCTGGACTCGGTGGGCGCCTACCGGCGGACCATGCGGCTGCTGGCCAAGCTGCCCGCCCTCGAGGCGTGGAACGCCATCGCGGACGAGGAGCTCGTCTCGCACACCGACGCCCGGGACCTGCTGGGCACGCTGGAGCGGGTCTCGGAGAAGGCCCGCAACAACACCTCCGCCCGGTTCGCCGCCAAGTCGACGCGGCCGGGGCCGGACGGCGGGCTGCGCTTCGTCGACGCCCTGCCCGTGCTGCGCCGGGTCGGCGACGCGGAGGCGGCGGCCGTGGCGGCCTCGCTCGGCCCCTACCTGCGGACGCTGCAGGGCGACCGGCTGCCGCTGCTGGCCCGGTACGCGATCCAGGACGTGGCCTTCCGCGTGGTGGGGACCGGGAGCGTCGGCACCCGCTCCTACGTGGTGCTGCTGCTGGACCACCGCGGTGAGGCGCTGGTGCTCCAGGTGAAGGAGGCCCGGCCCTCGGTGCTGCTGCCGCACCTGCCCGCGCTGGGCTTCGTATCGCCGCCCGAGGAGCACGAGGGCCGCCGGGTGGTCGCCGGGCAGAAGCGGATGCAGGTGGTCTCGGACATCATGCTGGGCTGGACCACGGTGGAGGGTCGGCCGTTCCAGGTGCGGCAGTTCCGCAACCGCAAGGGCAGCGTGGACCCGGCCGCGCTGACCGTCGACCAGATCGACGACTACGGGCGGATGACCGGCGCCCTGCTGGCCCGGGCGCACGCGCACAGCGTCGACCCGCGGCTGCTGGCCGGTTACTGCGGCAAGAACGAGGAGCTGGACGAGGCGATGGCGGCCTTCGCGGTGGCCTACGCCGACCGCAGCGAGGCCGACCACGCCGACCTGGTGGCGGCGGTGCGGGCGGGCCGGATCGCCGCGGAGGCCGGGGTCTGAGCGGTGCCGGACCGCTGCGCGGCGGGCTGTGTTTCACGTGAAACACAGCCCGCCGGGGGCGGGCCGTAGGCTGGCCGGGTGAGCGAGCAGACCGAGCAGCCCGAGCAGACAGTCCCCGGTGATCCCGGCGACTCCTCCGTCACCGGTGAGGAGCGCCCCGATGAGCGTTCCGACGAGCGCCCCGAGGCGCGCCTGGAGCGGGCCGTACGGGCCGCCGAGCAGGCGCTGATCGAGTTCGAGATCGCGGTCGAGACCTTCCGCGTGGAGGTGGAGAACTTCTCCCGCCTGCACCACCAGAAGCTCGGCCCGATGTACTCCCGGCTCGACGAGCTGGACGCGCTGATCGCCGAGGCGAAGGCGGCCCGCAGCGGGGATCCCGAGGATCTGCGCCGGGCCCGGGAGGCACGCTCGCTGGTCATGCCGATGCCGGGCGTGGACGAGCTGTTCCACGACTGGCTGGGCTCGGACGGGATCTCCGACGACGCCGGCGCGATGCTCACCGACCGGCCCGTGCGGCCGCCGGAGCGGGTGCGGCCCACGGAGGAGGTCCGCCGCCTGTACCGCGAGCTGGTCCGTCAGGCGCACCCCGACCTGGCCCAGGAGGAGGCGGAGCGCGAGCGGCGCGACGCGTTCATCGCGCGGGTCAACGCCGCCTACGGGCGGGGCGACGCGGGGCTGCTGCGCGAGCTGGCCGAGGAGTGGGCGGCAGGACCGGCCCCGGAGGCGGCCGCACCGAGCGAGAGCGAGGAGCTGTACGCCCGGCTGGAGTGGCTGGCGCAGCGCAAGGAGCTGCTGGCGCTGGTGGCCCGGGAGCTGGAGGACAGCGCGATCGGGTCGATGCTGCGGATGGCGCCGGAGGACCCGGACCGGCTGCTGGAGGAGATCGCGGAGCAGCTGCTGGCGCAGGTGTCCGAGCGCGAGGCGGACCTGGCGGCCGCGCGCGCCGCGCAGTGAGCGGGCGGGCCGTGCCGGCGGGGCCGAACGTACCCGTCGGATAAGTTGGAAGGACCATCTGCGATGAGAGAAGGCGACGTATGAACTTCGGACCGCTTCCCTCGGTGGACGCCGCCGCGGTGCCCTCCGAAGGCTTTGTCCTGGACGTCCGTGAGGACGACGAATGGGCGGCCGGCCACGTCGAGGGCGCCCTGCACATCCCGATGAGCGACTTCGTCGCCCGCTTCGGTGAGCTCACGGAGGCCGTCGAGGACGGCCGCCGGGTGTACGTGATGTGCCGGGTCGGCGGCCGTTCCGCGCAGGTCACCCAGTACCTGGTGCGCCAGGAGATCGACGCCGTGAACGTCGACGGCGGGATGCAGGCCTGGGACGGTGCCGGGCGCCCGATGGTGACGGACAACGGGAACCCGGCCTTCGTGCTGTAGTCCCCGCTCAGCCGAGGGGGTGGGCGGCCAGCAGGTCGCCCAGGGCCTCCTCGTGCGCGGCGGCCGGGCCGAGCTGGAGTTCCAGCTGTTTGGCCCAGGCGTGGTAGCGGTGCAGCGGGTAGTCGGTGTCGGCGCCGAAGCCGCCGTGCAGGTGCTGGGCGGTCTGCACGACCCTGCGTACGCCCTCCGCGGCCCAGATCTTGGCGACCGCGACGTCACCGGAGCTCGGCAGCGGACCGCCGGCGCCCCCGGTGGCGGCGTCGAGCCGCCAGGCGGCCTGCCACAGGGTGACCTCCATGGCGCGCAGGTCGATGTAGCGGTCGGCGGCCTGGACGGCGACGGCCTGGAAGGTGGCCACCGGGAAGCCGAACTGCTCGCGCTTGCCGGTGTACTGGCTGGTCATCGTGAGGACGCTCTCGCCGAGCCCGAGGGCCAGTGCGCAGGTGCCGGTGGCGAGGAGCTGGCGGAGCCGCTCCCAGGCTCCCGGGGTCTCGATGAGGTGCGTCCCGGCCACCCGTACGCCGTCCAGGGCGAGTTCGGCGAGGCGTTCCCCGCTGGTGGAGACCTGCTCGGCGAGGGCGAGGCCCTCGGCGGTGCGCGGGACGAGCGCGAGGACGGCATCGCCCTCGCCGGTGTGGGCCGGTACGGCGATCCAGTCGGCGTTCTGCGCCCAGGGGACGGCGGTCTGCGTGCCGTCCAGGATCCAGGCCCCGTCCTCGCGACGGGCGGTGACGGCGAGTTCGGCCGGGTCGTGGCCGGAGCGGCCGTGCGCGGCGGCGGTGAGCACGAGCGTGCCGCGCGCCGCGCCGGGCAGCAGGGCGGCGGCCAGTTCGGGGCTGCCGTGGGCCTGGACCGCCATGGCGGCGGCGCAGTGCTCCAGCAGCGGAACGCGGGCCAGCACCCGGCCCGCCTCGCGCAGCACCAGGCACAGGGCGATGGCGTCCAAGCCGGCGCCGCCGTGCTCCTCGGCGAGGACCAGGCCCAGCAGGTCGGACCCCGCGAGCCTGGCCCACAGCGGGCGGTCGAAGTCGTCGGCGACGGCGCCCGGAGTGAGCGCGGGGCTGGGAACGCCGTCAGGCGCGACGTCCGCGAACACGGCCCGGGCCGCCTCGACGGCGGCCTGCTGCTCCTCGGTGAAGGTGAAGTCCACTGCCTGTCCTCCCGCGCGCGTTCAGGTCTGACGGTGCGTCAAGATAGAACACGTTCTGGAAATTGGACAGAGGAAGTCCCGGAGAGGAGTCCCGGAGAGTCCCCGAGAGGAGTCCCGGAGAGGGACTCCCGGCGAGGACTCCCTAGCGGTCGAAGTCGATCTCCACTTCCTCCGTCAGCGGGTGCGACTGGCAGGCAAGGACGAACCCGGCCTCCGTCTCCTCGGATTCCAGGGCGAAGTTCCGGTCCATCCGGACCTCGCCCGACACCAGGAAGGCCCGGCAGGTGCCGCAGACCCCGCCCTTGCAGGCGTACGGGGCGTCCGCGCGGTTGCGCAGCACCGCGTCCAGCAGGGATTCCCCGTCCTGGACCGGCCAGGTGCCCGAGCGCCCGTCGAGCCGCGCGGTGACCCGCCCGTGCGAGGCGGCCGCCGAGGCCGCCGTGCGGGCCGGCGCCGTGACCTCCTCGACGTGGAAGATCTCCTCGTGCACCCGGGTCCGTACGACGCCGAGCCCGCTCAGGGCGCGCTCGGCGCCCTGCACCAGACCGTAGGGGCCGCACAGGAACCAGCCCGTCACCTCGGCCACCGGAAGCAGCGCGGGCAGCAGGGCCGCCAGCCGCTCCTCGTCCAGCCGCCCGGAGGGCAGCCCGGACTCCTGCTCCTCCCGGGAGAGGACCGTCACCAGCTGGAACCGCGCCGGGTACCGGTCCTTGAGGTCGGCGACCTCCTCCAGGAACATCGTCGAGGCGGCCGTACGGTCGCTGCGCACGAGGCAGAAGCGGGCGTCGGGGCGGGCGGCCAGCAGGCTCGCGGCGATGGACAGCACGGGCGTGATGCCGCTGCCGCCGACGATCGCCGCATAGTGCCCCGCGGCCGGGGCGGCGGCGGGCGCCAGCACGAACCGGCCGGCCGGGACCATGACGTCGAGGACGTCCCCGGCGGCGATCTCCTTGTGGGCGAAGGTCGAGAACTCCCCGCCCTCCACCAGCCGCACCCCGACCCGCAGCTCCGCGGGTCCGGGGCCGTCCGGCGCCGGGGCGGGAGAGCAGATCGAGTAGGTGCGGCGGACCTCCGTGCCGCCCTCGGGGGCGGCGCGGCGCAGGGTCAGGTGCTGGCCGGGGGCGTGCCGGTACTCCTCGCGCAGTTCCGCGGGGACCCGGAGGGTCAGCGCCACCGAGTCGTCGGTGAGCCGGTCGACTGCCGCCACCGTCAGCGGGTGGAACGCGCCGTGGCGGGGGGCGGCCATCTACAGCTCCTTGAAGTGGTCGAACGGTTCGCGGCAGGCGGTGCAGCGGCGCAGCGCCTTGCACGCGGTGGAGGAGAACCGGCTGAGCAGTTCGGTGTCGGTCGATCCGCAGTTCGGGCAGCGGACCGACAGGGTGAGCGGGACCGGCCCGCCGGCCGCGTGCGGGCGGGGCGGGGCGATGCCGAACTCGGCGAGCTTGCGGCGGCCTTCGGCGCTGATGTCGTCGGTCGACCAGGCGGGGGCCAGCACGGTGGTCACCCGCACCTCGGGGATGCCGTGGCCGGTCAGGACCCGCTCGATGTCCGCCGACATGGCCTCGATGGCCGGGCAGCCGGTGTAGGTGGGCGTGAGCGTGACCTCGGCGTGGCCGTCCTCGTGCATCCGAACGCCGCGTACTACGCCGAGCTCGCCGAGGGTGAGCACGGGCAGCTCGGGGTCCGGGACGGAACCGGCCAGCTCGGTCAGCTCCGCCTCCAGGCGGGTCGTTCCGGCGTCGGTGGTCACCATGACGCCCCCGGGTGGCTGCGGTGCAGGTGCTGCATCTCGGCGAGCATCCGGCCGAACGGCTCGGTGTGCAGGCCCTGCCGGCCGGCGCCGGCGGCCCAGGCGCCGGTGCGCGGCCCCTCGGGCAGAGCGAGCCCGGCCCGCTCCAGTACGCCGGTCAGCGCGGCCAGCCAGCGCTCCTCCAGCACGGCCCAGTCCACGCCGTCGATGCCTTCCACCGGCTGGAACATCTCCCCGGTGTACTTCCACAGGGCGTCGAGGGCGGTCCGCATGCGGAGCCGGCTCTCCTCGGTGCCGTCGCCGAGCCGCAGGGTCCACTGCTCGGCGTGGTCGCGGTGGTAGGCGGTCTCCTTGACGGCCTTGGCCGCCAGCGGGGCGAACGGGCCGTCCCCGCGGGCCAGCTCCCCGTAGAGCTCGTGCTGGTGGAAGGAGAAGTAGAGCTGGCGGGCGATGGTGTGGGCGAAGTCGCCGTTCGGCTGCTCGACCAGCTGGAGGTTGCGGAAGGACCGCTCCTCGCGCAGGTAGGCCAGCTCGTCCTCGTCGCCGGCCATGGACAGCAGGATGCGGGCCTGGCCGAGCAGGTCGAGGGCGATGTTCGCGAGGGCGACCTCCTCCTCCAGGACGGGGGCGTGCCCCGCCCACTCGGCGAGGCGGTGGGAGAGGACCAGAGCGTCGTCGCCGAGCGCGAGAGCCGCCGCGACGGGGGCGCCGGTGGTGCCGGCCGTGCCGGTGCTGGTGTCGGTGCCGCTCACAGGTGGCTCACCCCCTCCGGGATGTCGTAGAAGGTGGGGTGCCGGTACGGCTTGTCGGCGGACGGGGCGAAGAACGGGTCCCGCTCGTCCGGCGAGGAGGCGGTGATCTCGGTGGAGGGCACCACCCAGATCGAGATGCCCTCGCCGCGCCGCGTGTACAGGTCGCGGGCGTTGCGCAGGGCCATCTCCGCGTCGGGGGCGTGCAGGCTTCCCGCGTGCGTGTGCGAGAGGCCGCGGCGCGAACGCACGAAGACCTCCCACAGGGGCCAGTTCTGCGTCATACCCGTGCCTCCTCGTTCTGTTCGGCGTGCTCCGCCGCTTGCCTTGCCGCCTGCTTGTCCGCGTACGCCGCGGCGGCGTCGCGCACCCAGGCGCCTTCCTCGTGGGCCGTGCGCCGCTGGCCGATCCGCTGCTCGTTGCAGGGGCCGTTGCCCTTCAGCACGTCCCAGAACTCGGCCCAGTCGATGGCGCCGAAGTCGTGGTGCCCGCGCTCCTCGTTCCACTTCAGGTCCGGGTCGGGCAGGGTCAGGCCGAGGGACTCGGCCTGCGGGACCGCGATGTCCACGAACCGCTGGCGCAGCTCGTCGTTGGAGTGGCGCTTGATCCGCCAGGCCATCGACTGCGCCGAGTGCGCCGACTCGTCGTCCGGCGGGCCGAACATCATCAGCGAGGGCCACCACCAGCGGTCCACCGCGTCCTGCGCCATGGCGTGCTGGGCCTCGGTGCCCCGCGAGAGGGCGAGGAGCAGCTCGTACCCCTGGCGCTGGTGGAAGGACTCCTCCTTGCAGATCCGGACCATGGCGCGGGCGTAGGGCCCGTAGGAGCAGCGGCAGATCGGCACCTGGTTGGTGATCGCCGCGCCGTCCACGAGCCAGCCGATGGCGCCGACGTCGGCCCAGGTCAGGGTGGGGTAGTTGAAGATCGAGGAGTACTTCTGCTTCCCCGAGTGGAGCTTGTCGAGCAGCTCGTCGCGGCTGGTGCCGAGGGTCTCGGCCGCGCTGTAGAGGTACAGCCCGTGCCCGGCCTCGTCCTGCACCTTGGCCATCAGGATCGCCTTGCGGCGCAGCGAGGGCGCGCGGGTGATCCAGTTCGCCTCGGGCTGCATGCCGATGATCTCGGAATGGGCGTGCTGTGCCATCTGACGGACCAGGGAGGCGCGGTATTCGTCGGGCATCCAGTCGCGCGGCTCCACGCGCTCGTCCGCCGCCACGGCGGCGTCGAACGCCGCCGCGAGCTGTGCGCCCAGGTCAGCAGTCGTCATGCCCGTCCCGTCCGTCCTGTCTGCCCCGAGGGCCGTGTCCGGTCCCGTCTCCGGGGTCACTGCCACCATTCCGGCCCCTTGTCAGTGTCTGCCGTCCGCCCGACCGACCGATCGTTCGGTTCATTCGCTTCAATGGTGAGACGGCGGCCCGTAGGGTGTCAACCTCTGTGGTCAACCCTGTGGACGCCGGACGATCGGGGCGGGATGGATTCGAACGGGCACGAGCTCGCCGAAGGGGCCGCTCCGCCACCGCCCCGGGCGCCCGGAATAGCCGGTCTGTCCACCCCGTACCGGGTCGTGACGGCCCTGGCCCTGGGGGCTGTCGCCGTGGCGGCCTGCACGCACCTCGCGCTCGTCTTCCTGCACGTGGCCCCGTCCAACACGGTCAGCAAGCAGCACGCGCGGACGATCGACAGCTGGATCTATCCCGAGTTCGAACAGAACTGGAAGCTCTTCGCCCCCAACCCGCTCCAGCAGAACATCGCCGTGGAGGCGCGCGCCGAGGTGCGCACCGCCGGCGGCGAGCTGATCACCACCGACTGGCGCGACCTGAGCGCCGAGGACGCCGCAGCCATCCGGCACAGCCTGCTGCCGAGCCACACCCGGCAGAACGAGCTGCGCCGGGCCTGGGACTTCTTCACCGGCTCCCACGACGAGGACAACAAGCCCACCGGTGAGCGCGGCGAGCTGTCCGAGGAGTACCTGCGGCGGATCGCCGTGAACCGGCTCTCCCCGCAGCACCCGGGCGGGCACCTCCTGCGGATCCAGCTGCGCTCGGCGACGACCTCGGTGCCCGCGCCGGAGTGGAGCACCGAGACCACCGACACCCAGACCTACTACCGGGAGCTGTCGTGGTGGACGGTGTGAGGCGGGCCCGCGCGGCGCTCGGGCGGGCGGCCGCGAAGGTCACCGGACAGGCCCTCGGCCCCTACCAGAGCGCCGTGGTGCGCATCGGCTTCGCCGGGACCTGGCTGTTCTTCCTGCTGTGCGAGTTCCCGAACCGCGCGGAGCTGTACGGGCCGGACGGGCCGTGGAGCTGGCGCCTCGCGCAGCGGCTGACCGAATCCAACGGTGCCTTCACGGTGCTGATGTGGTCCGACTCGACGCTGTGGTTCGAGATCGTCTACGCCGTCTCGGTGCTGGCGAGCCTGGGGCTGCTGCTGGGCTGGCGCACGCGGGCGACGTCCGTGGTGTTCATGGTCGGGGTGCTGTCGCTGCAGAACCGCAGCGTGTTCATGGGCGACGGCGGGGACAACGTCATCCACCTGATGGCGATCTACCTGGTGCTGACCCGGTGCGCGCAGGTGTGGTCGCTGGACGCGAGGCGGGCCCGGCTGCGGGGGTCGGCCTGCGCGGGAGCCGCCGGGCCGGTGCTGTGGGGCGTGCTCGGGGCGGTCTTCGCGTACGGGACGGCGACAGGGCGGTTCGGCTACGGCTGGCTGGCGGCCTTCGCGGCGGTGTGGGTGGTCTGCGGGCTGTGGTGGCTGGTGGACCGCTACGAGCCGCAGGGCGAGGGGCGGGCGGTCCTGGACGTCCTGGCCAACCTGCTGCACAACGCGGGCCTGCTGGTGATCATGGCGGAGGTCTGCCTGATCTACGCGACGGCCGGCTGGTACAAGATCCAGGGCTCGCGGTGGCAGGACGGTACGGCGCTGTACTACCCCCTGGGGCTGGACTACTTCACCCCGTGGCCGGGGCTGTCGGCGCTGGTGGCGGGCAGCGGGACGCTGGTGATGCTGCTGTCGTACGGGACGGTGGCGGTGCAGGTGGCGTTTCCGTTCACCCTGTTCAACCGGCGGATCAAGAACGTGCTGCTGGCGGTGATGATGCTGGAGCACGTGGGGATCGCGGTGCTGCTGGGGCTGCCGTTCTTCTCGTTGGCGATGATCGCCGCCGATGCGGTGTTCCTGCCGACGGGCTTCCTGGTCTGGCTGGGTGCCCGCGCCGCCGCCGTGCGACCCGGCCGCGCGGCGCCCGCCGCCGCCGAGCCGCTCCCCGCGCCGCGCGAACCCGAGCCGGTACAGCGCTGACCCTGCGCCGCCGCGCCGCTGCCGGAGGCCGGCCCCCGGACCCTCCCCCAGCTACCGCTGGGGGTACCCCCAGCGCCTCAAACGCCGGCGAGGCTGAAAAGACCGGGGCTCCGGCCCGAACCCCGCTCCTCAAACGCCGGAGGGGCTGGATTGTGCGGCGAGGCCGGATCTTTCAGCCCCGCCGGCGTTTGAGGCGCGGGGTCTGGGGCGGAGCCCCAGTTCGGGAACGGGCGGCCCGCTGGGTGGGCGGGGTCGCTGTGGACCGTAGGGTCGGGGCATGAGTGAGCAGGCGGGTGCGGACGAGACGGTGCGGGAGTGGCGGGAGGCCGCCGGGCGGGGGGATCTTGTCCTGCTCGACGGGTTCCACGCCCTGAAGCACGCCCTCCGCTTCGGCGCCGACGTGCGCATGGCCCTCGCCGACGACCCCGCCGAGGTCCGCGCGCTCGCCGCCGAGCTGGCTCCCGACGTGGAGGCCGACGTGGCCCGGCTCGTGCGCCGGGCCGGCCTCAAGGAGCTGCTCCCCCGCGTGCACCCCACCGGCGTCGCGGCCCTCGCCGTACGCCCCGACCGCGCGGCCGCTCTCGCCGGGCTCGGGCGGGTGCCCAGGTCCGCGCCCGTCGTGGTCCTCGACAACCCCCGCAACCTCGGCAACGTCGGCGCCGTCGTCCGCCTCGCCGCCGGCTTCGGCGCCACGGGCGTGGTGACCCGCGGCGACCTCGACCCCTGGCACCCGAACGTGGTCCGGGCCGGGGCCGGTCTGCACTACGCCACCACCGTCGAGCGCCTCGCGCTGGACGAGCTGCCGCCCGGGCCGCTCTACGCGCTCGACCCCGAGGGCGTGGACATCCGCACCCTCACCCTCCCGGACGACGCCCTGCTCGCCTTCGGCTCGGAGCGCCGCGGGATCTCACCGGAGCTCCGGGACCGGGCGGACCACCTCGTCTCCCTGCCCATGCGCCCGCAGGTCTCCAGCTACAACCTCGCCACCAGCGTGGCCATGGCCCTCTTCCACTGGGGCGGCCCGCCGGCCCACGAACAGGGCGGCGAGGACGCCTAGCCCGCCCCCGGCCAGGATCAGCGCCGCCGCGCCGAGCGTGGCCGTACCCGGGTGGACCAGCGGCTCGCCGCGCAGTGCCTGCCAGGTCAGCAGGGCCAGCACCGCCGCGTACACCGCGCCGGACAAGAGGACCAGCCGGACCCGCACCCGCCCGTCGCGCAGCCGCGGCAAGCGCGCGGCGAGGGCGGTCAGGACGAGCACGAGCAGCGGGATCAGCTGCAGGGCGTGCATGCCGAAGAAGTGCGGGATGCGCAGGTCGCCACCGGTGGTGGACCAGCCGGTGAGGAGCATTCCGGGGCCGCCGTCGGGCACGCCCACGCTGTGCCCGCCCTGCTCCAGGACTTCGCCGCCGGCGGCGTCGAGGCGCTGCTGCTCGGCGGTGGGCGTGGTCATCAGGACGGCGAGTCCGGCACCGGTCAGCGCGAGGACCGTGGAGATCCGGATCGACCACGCGGTCGCCCGGTCGGCGATCCCGGCGCGCCAGAGCAGGGCGGCGACGACGAGCGTGCCGAGCCACAGCACGACCACGGTGTTGGCCATGAGCGAGTAGACCTGGGTGTCGAAGGGCGTCGCGGCGTTGAAGTGGCTGCGCACCCCGCGCAGGACCTGCAGGGTGATCAGCACCATTTCCATGGCGCTCGCGGCGACCACGACCGTCGCGGCCCACCAGACGGCGCGGCGCAGCCGCGGCCTGGCCTCGTCCAGCAGCGAGATCATCCAGGCCAGGCTGAGGCAGTAGGCGACGAACGAGACCGAGAACTTGAAGGGCTTGGCCCAGATCGGCGCCCCGGTGAGCACCCGGTCGTCGACCACGAGCCCGACGGCGGAGCCGAGCGCCCACACGACCATGACCAGGGCGAACACCACCAGCGGGCGGTGCCGGTCGCGCCAGGTGGGCCATAAGGACTGCGTCTTCATCATTCATACCCCCGTCATGAATGGATAGCGACACTCGCTGCTATCTGATAGCCCCACTATCTATGATGGAGGTGGACAGGGCAAGCCAAAAAAAGGTGAACGCACGTGCGCATCGGAGAGCTGAGCCGGCGGACCGGGGTACCGGTGCCGACGATCAAGTACTACGTCCGGGAGGGTCTGCTCCCGCCGGGTGAGCTGACCAGCCCCAACCAGGCCAGCTACGGGGACGGGCACGAGCGCCGGCTGCGGCTGGTCCGCGCGCTGCTGGAGGTCGGCGGCCTGTCGGTGGCGGCCATCGGCGAGGTGCTGGCGGCCATCGACGACAAGGAGCGGCCGGTCCACAAGGTGCTGGGCGCGGCCGCCCAGCGGCTGGTGCCCGACTACGGTGACGGCCGCGGCGACGGCGCTGCGCCGGACGCGGAGACCGTACTGGCCCGGGAGCGGGTGGCGCGGCTGATCGAGGCGCGCGGCTGGTGCGTCGAGCCCGGCAACAAGGCGGCGGAGGCGCTGGTGTCCGCGCTCGCCTCGCTCGCGCGGGTGGGGCACGGCGGCTTCGCGGACGTGCTCGACGACTACGCGGAGGCGGCCGAGCGGGTGGGCCGCGCGGACCTGGACTACACCGCCCGCCAGGTGGCCCGTGAGGACCTGGTGGAGGCGGTCGTCGTCGGCACGGTGCTGGGCGACGCGGTCTTCGCCGCCCTGCGCAGGATGGCCCAGGTGGACGCCTCCGCCCGCATCTTCGGGCAGGAGGCGTCCCAGGCCTGATCAGGGGGAGCGGTCCTACGCCTGGCGGCGGACCTCCACCACCCGGAAGCGGTTCGCGACGAAGGCGCCGTCGCACAGCGCGGCGTTGGCCGCCGGGTTGCCGCCCGAGCCGTGGAAGTCCGAGAACGCGGCGGTCTGGTTGACGTACACCCCGCCGGTCAGGTTCAGCGAGAGCTGCGCGGACTCCTCCAGGCAGACCTCCTCGATCGCCCGCTCGGTGTCCGCGGACGTCGTGTACGCGCCCACCGTCATGGCGCCCTTCTCCCGCACCGTGCGGCGCAGCAGGTCGAGGGCGTCGGCGGTGGTGTCCACGGCCACGGCGAAGGCGACCGGGCCGAAGCACTCCGAGAGGTAGGGCGCGTCCGGGTCCGGCTTGGCCGCGTCCAGCTTGACCAGGACGGGGGTGCGGACCACGGCGTCCGGGAACTCCGGATTCACGACCTCCCGGGAGGCCAGCGCGACCTCGCCCAGTCCGGCCGCCGCCTCCAGACGGGCCTTGACGTCCGGGTTGACCAGCGCGCCGAGCAGCGCGTTGGCCCGGGCGTCGTCGCCCAGCAGGCCGCCGACCGAGGCGGCGAGGTCGGCGACGACCTCGTCGTAGGTCTTGTGGCCGGCGTCGGTCGCGATGCCGTCGCGCGGGATCAGCAGGTTCTGCGGGGTGGTGCACATCTGGCCGCTGTACAGGGACAGCGAGAAGGCCAGGTTGGACAGCATGCCCTTGTAGTTGTCGGTGGAGTCCAGGACGACGGTGTTGACGCCGGCCTTCTCCGTGTAGACCTGCGCCTGGCGGGCGTTGGCCTCCAGCCAGTCACCGAACTCCGTGGACCCGGTGTAGTCGATCAGCTTGATCTCGGGACGGACCGCGAGGGTCTTGGCGATGCCCTCGCCCGGGCGCTCGACCGCGAGCGCCACCAGGTTCGGGTCGAAGCCCGCCTCCGCGAGGACCTCGCGCGCCACCTGGACGGTCAGCGCGAGCGGCAGCACGGCCCGCGGGTGCGGCTTGACCAGCACCGCGTTGCCGGTGGCGAGGGAGGCGAACAGGCCCGGGTAGCCGTTCCACGTCGGGAAGGTGTTGCAGCCGATCATGAGGGCGATGCCGCGCGGGACCGCGGTGAAGCTCTTGCCGAGGTTCAGCGGGTCCTTCTTGCCCTGGGGCTTCGACCAGTCGGCCTGCCCCGGGACCCGGGTCTGCTCCTCGTAGGCGTAGGCCACGGCCTCCAGGCCGCGGTCCTGCGCGTGCGGGCCGCCGGCCTGGAACGCCATCATGAACGCCTGGCCGCTGGTGTGCATGACCGCGTGCGCGAACTCGTGGGTCCGGGCGGAGATGCGGGCCAGGATCTCGATGCAGACCAGGGCGCGCGCCTCGGGGCCCGCGTCGCGCCAGGCACCCATGCCGGCCTTCATCGCGGGCAGCAGCACGTCCGGGTCGGCGTGCGGGTACTCGACGCCGAGCTCCGGGCCGTACGGGGACACCTCGGAGCCCGTCCAGCCGTCGGTGCCGGGCTGGCCCAGGTCCAGCCGCGTGCCGCGCAGGGCCTCGAAGGCGGCGAGCCCGTCGGCCGGCGCGGTCTCGCCGTACGCCTTGGGGTGCTCGGGATGCGGGGACCAGTAGGCGCGGCTGCGGATCGCCGACAGGGCCTGGTCCAGGGTGGGCCGGTGCTTGGCGGACAACTGGGGGACGGTGAGCTCGGCGGCCATCAGGGACCAACTCCTCGTTGAGCCGGGCGAAGGAGAGCAGACTGGAGTTAGAGTAACCGAACGATCGGTCGGGACAAGAGGGCCCGGCAGACCTGTGGATAAGTCGGTGCGGGAGGATCAGGACATGACAGCAATCGAGCGGTCCCGCACTGTGGCGGTCGTCGGCGCGGGCACCATGGGCCAGGGCATCGCCCAGGTCGCCCTTCTCGCAGGTCACCGCGTGCTGATCTACGACATCGACGCCGCACTCGCCGCCGACGGCGTGGGCTTCGTGCAGGACCGCGTCGAGCGGATGGCCGCCAAGGGCCGCCTGGACCGGGCCGAGGCCGAGGACGCGATCGGCCGGATCGCTTCGGCAAGCGCCCTCCCGGACCTCGCCGGGGCCGCCCTCGTCATCGAGGCGGTCGTCGAGAACGTCAGCGTCAAGCAGGCGCTCTTCGCCGCACTCGAAGAGGTGGTCGCGCCGGACGCGCTGCTGGCCACGAACACCTCCTCGCTCTCCGTCACCGAGCTCGCCGCCGGGCTCGCGCACCCCGGCCGCTTCCTCGGCCTGCACTTCTTCAACCCGGCCCCGCTGCTCCCGCTCGTCGAGGTGGTCAGCGGCTTCGCGACCGACCCGGCCGCCGCCGAGCGCGCGTACGCCACCGTCCTCGGCTGGGGGAAGACGCCGGTCCGCTGCGCGGACACCCCCGGCTTCATCGTCAACCGGATCGCCCGCCCCTTCTACGCCGAGGCCTTCGCGGTGTACGAGGAGCAGGGCGCCGACCCGGCCACCATCGACGCCGTGCTCCGCGAGAGCGGCGGCTTCAAGATGGGCCCGTTCCAGCTGACCGACCTGATCGGCCAGGACGTCAACGAGGCCGTGACCCGCTCCGTGTGGGAGTCCTTCTTCCGCAGCCCCAAGTTCACCCCCTCCCTCGCGCAGCGCCGGCTGGTCCAGTCGGGCCGCCTCGGCCGCAAGTCGGGCCACGGCTGGTTCCCGTACGGCCCGGAGGCCGCTGCCGCCCAGCCGCACACCGCCGGACCCGAGGAGGCCCCGGCCAAGGTCACCGTGGTCGGCGACCTCGGGCCGGCGGCGGACCTGGCCGACCTGCTGGAGGAGGCCGGGATCGCGGTCACGGCCACCGAGCACGGGGGCCCGTACATCCAGCTGCCCGGCGAGGGCCAGCTGGTCCTCGCGGACGGGAAGACCTCGGTCGAGTTCGCGGACGTCGTGTACTTCGACCTCGCGCTCGACTACCGCGGCGCCACCCGGATCGCGCTCTCCGCCAGCGAGGACACCAGCGAGCGGACCCTCGCCGAGGCGATCGGCCTCTTCCAGAAGCTGGGCAAGCAGGTCTCGGTCATCGGCGACGTCCCCGGCATGATCGTCGCCCGGACCGTGGCGATGCTGATCGACCTCACGGCGGACGCCGTGGCCCGCGGTGTGGCCTCGGCCGAGGACATCGACACGGCGATGCGGCTCGGGGTCAACTACCCGGTGGGCCCCGCCGAGTGGCACGACCGGCTCGGCCGGGACTGGGCCTACGACCTGCTCCACCACCTGGACGAGCGCTGTCCCGGCGGCCGGTACGCGCCCTCGCTGGCGCTGTTCAAGCTGGGCTACGCCGCGGGTGACGAGGAGGAGGCCGAATGACCACGGTCAAGCGGGACACGTACACCCCCGAGACGCTGCTGTCCGTCGCCGTGCAGGTCTTCAACGAGCGCGGCTACGACGGCACCTCGATGGAGCACCTCTCCAAGGCCGCGGGCATCTCGAAGTCCTCGATCTACCACCACGTCACGGGCAAGGAGGAGCTGCTGCGGCGGGCCGTCAGCCGCGCCCTCGACGGCCTCTTCGCGGTCCTGGAGGAGCCGGGGGCGGTGCGCGGCCGGGCGGTCGAGCGCGTCGAGTACGTCACCCGCCGCACGGTCGAGGTGCTGGTCTCCGAGCTGCCGTACGTGACGCTGCTGCTGCGCGTGCGCGGCAACACCCGGACCGAGCGCTGGGCGCTGGAGCGCCGCCGCGAGTTCGACCACCAGGTGGCCGACCTGCTCAAGGCGGCCGCGGCGGACGGCGACCTGCGGGCGGACGTGGACATCCGGCTGGCCACCCGGCTGCTCTTCGGCATGGTGAACTCCCTCGTCGAGTGGTACCGCCCGCACCCGGGAACCAGCCAGGACCAGCTCGCGGACGCGGTGGTGAGCATGGCTCTGGACGGCCTGCGCACTCCCCGCTGACCAGCGGGGACACCCCCTTCGGCGCACCGCCGGGCGCTTCTGTAACCTGAGCGGGATTTCAGTCTTGAGCGCGTTCAAAACGGCGCATTCAGGACCATCGCACCGATTGAAAATGGGGGGACCGGTGCGCAGTCGCCGTCTCGTAGTCTCAGCCGCCGCGATCGTCGCGGCCGTCGTCGGTGTCCTGCCGGGCACGGCCCAGGCCGCGGATCCGTCCGCGCCGGCCGTCCGGCAGGTCACCAAGCCCGCCGACCCGAAGAAGGTCGGCGCGTCCAACTTCAGGACCTTCACCAGCGGCGCCGACAAGTCCACCCGGAAGGCCGCCTCCGGCGCCGCCCGGGCAGCGGGCGTCGCCGCCACCGGGAATCCGGACCTGCAGGTGGCCCTGAGCGCCACCAACACCGGCGCGCACTCCCTCCAGCTGTGGGCGGAGGTCACGAGCGCCGATGCCGCACTCGAGGTCACCGTCTCCTGGGGCGACGGGAAGGTGGAAAAGCTCGCCGCCTCCGGCTCCGCCCAGCTGTTGCCGGAGCACACCTACGCCGAGGTCGGCGAGTACACGATCAAGGTCGGCGTGAACGACGTCGCCAACAAGGTGTACATCGAGAACGAGGTCACGGTCGAGACCTCGGGTTCCGAGTTCACGCCGTACGAGCCCACGCGTCTGCTGGACACCCGGGAGGGGTTCCGCGCGCCGAAGGCCAAGGTCGCCCCGTACGGCTCCGCCCGGGTGAAGATCGGCGGCTACGGCACGATCCCGGCCGGCGTGCGGGCCGTGGTCCTCAACGTCACCGTCACCAACACCACCAGCGCCGGGCACATCACGGCCTTCGACACGGGCAACCAGCGGCCGAACGCCTCGAACATCAACTTCGAGCCCGGCCAGACCGTTCCGAACCTGGTCGTCGTACCGGTCGGCAACGACGGCTCCGTGGACCTGTACAACGCCGGCTGGGAGTCGGTCGACCTGATCGCCGACATCACCGGCTACTTCATGCCGAAGGCGGCCAACGGCTACACCCCGATGGACCCGACCCGCTTCGTCGACACCCGCGAGGGCCTCGGCACGACCAAGGGCCAGGTCCCCGGCCAGACGAGCTTCGGCACGCAGATCGCCGGACTGCGCGGGGTGCCGCAGGGCGTCAAGGCCGTGGCGCTCAACGTGACGGTGACCGGCCCGAAGGAGGCCGGCCACCTGATCGTCTACCCGGGCGGCGGCAAGATCCCGCTCGCGTCCAACGTGAACTTCACCGCCGGTCAGACCGTCGCCAACTCGGTGATCGTGCCGGTCGGCGCCGACGGGTCCATCAACATCCGCAACAACGCCTGGGCCGGCGCCGATGTCGTGGTGGACGTCGTCGGCCACTACAGCCCGGCCGGCAAGGGTGCCTTCATGCCGCTCTCGCCGATGCGCTGGCTCGACACGCGCGACCCCGAGGGCGCGATCAGCGGGGCCTACGGACCGATCGCCGGCCGCGGCTTCCTGGCCGTGCCGTTCTTCCCCGAGGACGGCGCCGTCACCGCGTACGTGCTGAACACCACCGTCACCAATACGGCGGGCGGGGGCTTCCTCTCGGTCGCCCCGGACCCGAACTCGGTGGCGCAGTACGAGAAGGGCACCGCGGTCACGCCGGCGCGCCCCGGCGCCTCGTCCCTGAACTGGACGAAGGGCAAGACCGTCCCGAACCTGGTCCAGGCGAGCGGGGGCCAGAACGGCATCGTCGACTTCTGGAACCAGGGCTGGGAGAAGACCGACCTCGTGGTCGACATCTCCGGCTACTACGAGAACCCGGTGATCAAGCCGTAGTACGCGCAGTACTCGCAGCACCCGTAGCACCGGTGGCACCCGCGGGTGCCGGGCACAGCGCCCCGGGAACGGCCCTCCAGGCCCTTCCCGGGGCGCTGTCGCGCGTACGGCCTACTCCTCGGCGATCGCCGGGGCGCCGGCGCCCGGGCCCGGCCCGCCCGGCCCGCCCGGACCCGCGTCCAGGAGATCCGTTTCCTCGAAGACCAGCAGGGTGCGCGTGGAGAGGACCTCCGGGATGGCCTGGAGGCGGGTCAGGACCAGCTCGCGCAGCGTCCGGTTGTCCGGCGTGTGCACCAGCAGCAGGACGTCGAAGTCCCCGCTGACCAGCGCGATGTGGGCGGCCCCCGGAAGCTCGCGCAGCTGCTCGCGGACCGTCCGCCAGGAGTTCTGGACGATCTTCAGGGTGATATAGGCGGATGCGCCCTGACCTGCGCGTTCGTGGTTGACGCGGGCCGTGAAGCCGCGGATCACCCCGTCGTCGATGAGCCGGTTGATGCGGGCGTAGGCGTTCGCGCGCGAGACGTGCACCTGCTCCGCCACCGACCGTATCGACGCGCGGCCGTCCGCTTGGAGCAGCCGCATGATCGAGCGGTCGATCGGGTCCAGGGGGCGGGGCGTGACCGGCGGGACGGAAGGGGCGCCAGGTGTGCCCGGTGCGCTCCCCGGTGGAAGCGGTGCGGAACCAGCTCCGGCCATTTGTTCATCCGGCATTGCCCGATGCCTCCCTCTCCTGGACGTCCTGCATCCATCCCAGGGCCCCGGCGCCAGTTTGTCCACAGCCTGGAGTCGCCTGTAGCCAAATTGCGCGGACAACCGAACAATCGGTAGGTGAGGCGCCTCACACCCGAGCCGTCGCCCTGCCCGCTTCCCACGAGGAGGTGTACGCCGCCATGACGGTCCAAGAGCTGCCCGGTGCCGGTACGTCCCACCGTCCCACCCCGCCGCCCGCCTGGAGGCCCCGTACGGACGCCGCCCCGCTGCTCCCGGACGCCGAGCCCTACCGGGTCCTGGGCACCGAGGCGGCCGACCGGCTGGACCCCGCGCTGATGCGGCGCTGCTACGCCGAGCTGGTGCGCGGCCGCCGCTACAACGCCCAGGCCACGGCACTGACCAAGCAGGGCAGGCTCGCCGTCTACCCCTCCACCGTCGGCCAGGAGGCCTGCGAGATCGCGGCCGCCATGGTCCTGGAGGACCAGGACTGGCTCTTCCCGAGCTACCGCGACACCCTGGCGGCCGTGGCGCGCGGACTGGACCCCGTACAGGCGCTGACCCTCCTGCGCGGCGACTGGCACACCGGATACGACCCGCGTGAGCACCGCATAGCCCCGCTGTCCACCCCGCTCGCCACCCAGCTGCCGCACGCGGTGGGTCTGGCGCACGCGGCCCGGCTGCGCGGCGACGACGTCGTCGCCCTCGCCATGGTCGGCGACGGCGGCACCAGCGAGGGCGACTTCCACGAGGCGCTGAACTTCGCCGCCGTCTGGCAGGCCCCCGTGGTCTTCCTCGTGCAGAACAACGGCTTCGCGATCTCCGTCCCGCTCGCCAAGCAGACCGCCGCCCCGACACTGGCCCACAAGGCCGTGGGGTACGGGATGCCCGGCCGACTGGTCGACGGCAACGACATCGCGGCGATGCACGAGGTGCTGTCCGAGGCGGTCCGGCGGGCCCGGGCCGGCGGCGGTCCGACGCTGATCGAGGCGGTCACGTACCGGATGGAGGCGCACACCAACGCCGACGACGCGACCCGCTACCGCGGTGACGCCGAGGTCGAGGCCTGGAAGGCGCACGACCCGATCGTGCTCCTGGAGCGCGAGCTGACCGCGCGCGGGATCATCGACGAAGCGGCCGTCCAGGCGGCGCGCGACGAGGCCGAGGTGATGGCCGCGGCGCTCCGCGAGGGGATGAACGCGGACCCGGTGGTGGACCCGATGGACCTGTTCGCGCACGTGTACGCGGAGCAGACCGACCGGCTGCGCGAGCAGGCGGCCATGCTCCGTGCAGAGCTGGAAGCAGAGGACCAGGCGTGACGACGGTGGCGGCGGCGAAGTCCGCGAAGCCGGGGGCCAAGCCCTCGACGATGGCGCAGGCCCTGACCCGGGCCATGCGCGACGCCATGGCCGAGGACCCGACGGTCCACGTCATGGGCGAGGACGTCGGCACGCTCGGCGGGGTCTTCCGGATCACGGACGGGCTCGCGAAGGAGTTCGGCGAGGACCGGTGCACGGACACCCCGCTCGCGGAGGCCGGCATCCTGGGCGCGGCGGTCGGCATGGCCATGTACGGGCTGCGGCCGGTGGTGGAGATGCAGTTCGACGCCTTCGCCTACCCGGCGTTCGAGCAGCTGATCTCGCACGTGGCGAAGATGCGCAACCGCACGCGCGGCGCGATGCCGCTGCCCATCACCATCCGGGTGCCGTACGGCGGCGGGATCGGCGGCGTGGAGCACCACTGCGACTCCTCCGAGGCGTACTACGTGGCGACGCCCGGCCTGCACGTGGTGACCCCGGCGACCGTGGAGGACGCGTACGGGCTGCTGCGCGCGTCGATCGCCAGCGACGACCCGGTGGTCTTCCTGGAGCCGAAGCGGCTCTACTGGTCGAAGGCCGATTGGTCGCCCGAGGCGCCGGCGGCCGTGCCGGGCATCGGCAAGGCCCTGGTCCGGCGGGCGGGCACGAGCGCGACGCTGATCACCTACGGGCCTTCGCTGCCGGTCTGCCTGGAGGCGGCCGAGGCGGCGCGCGAGGAGGGCTGGGACCTGGAGGTCGTGGACCTGCGCTCGCTCGTCCCCTTCGACGAGGAGACGGTCGTGCAGTCCGTACGCCGCACCGGGCGCGCGGTGGTCGTCCACGAGGCGAACGGCTTCGGCGGACCGGGCGCGGAGATCGCCGCTCGCGTCACGGAGCGCTGCTTCCACCACCTGGAGGCACCGGTGCTGCGGGTGACGGGCTTCGACATCCCGTACCCGCCGCCGATGCTGGAGAAGCACCACCTGCCGGGTGTGGACCGGATCCTGGACACCGTGGCACGCCTGCAGTGGGAGAACTGATGCCGCAGGTCATGGAATTCAAGCTGCCGGACCTCGGTGAGGGCCTCACCGAGGCGGAGATCGTGCGCTGGCTGGTGGCGGTCGGCGATGTCGTCGCCATCGACCAGCCGGTCGTCGAGGTCGAGACGGCCAAGGCCATGGTGGAGGTGCCCTGCCCGTACGGCGGAGTGGTCACCGCCCGCTTCGGCGAGGAGGGGCAGGAACTGCCGGTCGGGGCTCCGCTGATCACCGTCGCGGTGGGTGCGGCCTCGCTCCCCGAGGCCCCGGCGGCTCCGGCGGCCGAAGCCGAGGGCTCCGGCACCGCGCCCCGGCCCCTGATCGGTTACGGCTCGGACCACTCGCGCCCGGCGCGTCGGCGACGGGTGCGACCCGTCACCGCCGCGGTGTCGGCGCCCGTGGCGGCCCCGGCGCCCGCCGCCGTGGTTCCGGCGGCTCCGGCGGCTCCCGCCGGGCCGGTGCCCGTCATCTCTCCGCTGGTGCGCAAGCTGGCCAAGGACAACGGCGTCGACCTGCGTGCCCTGCATGGGTCGGGCCCGGAGGGGCTGATCCTGCGGGCGGACGTCGAGGCGGCGCTGGCGGCGCTGCGGGCACCGGAGCCGGCGTCGAAGCCGGTGTCGGCCCCGGCCGCGCAGGGCGAGCGGATCCCGCTCAAGGGCGTGCGGGGCGCGGTCGCCGAGAAGCTGTCGCGCAGCCGGCGGGAGATCCCGGACGCCACCTGCTGGGTCGACGCGGACGCCACCGAGCTGATGGCGGCCCGCGCCGCGATGAACGCGGTGGGCGGCCCCAAGATCTCGGTGCTGGCGCTGCTGGCCCGGATCTGCACGGCGGCGCTGGCCCGCTACCCGGAGCTCAACTCCACGGTGGACCTCGAGGCGAAGGAGATCGTCCGGCTCCCGGCCGTGCACCTGAGCTTCGCCGCGCAGACCGAGCGGGGCCTGATGGTCCCGGTGGTCCGGGACGCGCAGGACCGGAACCCGGAGTCCCTGTCGGCGGAGTTCGCCCGCCTGACGGAGCTGGCGCGGACGGGGAAGCTGGCGCCGGCCGACCTGACGGGCGGCACCTTCACCCTGAACAACTACGGGGTGTTCGGGGTCGACGGCTCCACGCCGATCATCAACCACCCGGAGGCGGCGATGCTCGGGGTGGGCCGGATCATCCCGAAGCCGTGGGTGCACCAGGGCGAGCTGGCGGTCCGCCAGGTCGTCCAGCTGTCGCTGACGTTCGACCACCGGGTCTGCGACGGCGGCACGGCGGGCGGCTTCCTGCGCTACGTCGCCGACTGCGTGGAATCCCCGGCGGTCCTGCTGCGCAGTCTGTAGCTCCGCGGCCGCTCCGCGCCCGTATCCCTCGATCGCCGACGGGGCGAATTCAGCCCCGCCGGCGTTTGAGGTGCAGGGCCCGGGGCGCAGCCCCGGCAACGAGGGGCTGGTGGCCGCCGGGCTCAGACCGTGAGCAGCAGTTTGCCCACGTGGCTGCTCGACTCCATGACCCGGTGGGCCTCGGCGGCGTCCGCGATCGGGAAGGACGCGTGGACCACGGGGCGGATCCGGCCCGTGGACACCAGCGGCCACACGTGCTCCCGTACGGCCGCGACGATGGCCGCCTTCTCCTCCAGCGGGCGGGCCCGCAGCGTGGTGGCGGTGATCGCCGCACGCTTGGCGAGCAGCGCGCCGAGGTTCAGCTCGGCCTTCACGCCGCCCTGGAGCCCGATCACCGCGAGCCGGCCGTTCACGGCCAGGGCGTCCACGTTCCGGGAGAGGTACTTCGCGCCGATGATGTCCAGGATCACGTCCGCGCCGGCCCCGCCCGTCGCCGCCTTCAGCTCCGCCACGAAGTCCTGCTCGCGGTAGTCGATCAGGATGTCCGCGCCCAGCTCCTTGCAGCGCGCCAGCTTCTCCGGGCCGCCCGCCGTCACCGCGACCGTGGCGCCCACCGCCTTCGCCAGCTGGATCGCCATCGTCCCGATCCCGCTGGACCCGCCGTGCACGAGCAGGGTCTCGCCGGGCCGCAGTCCGGCCACCATGAACACGTTGGACCACACCGTCGTGACGGCCTCGGGCAGCGCGGCCGCCGTCACCAGGTCCACGCCCGCCGGGACCGGCAGCAGTTGGCCCGCCGGAACGGCCACCCGCTGCGCGTACCCGCCGCCCGCCAGCAGGGCGCACACCTCGTCGCCCACAGACCAGCCGGACACCCCCGGCCCGATCGAGGCGATCCGCCCGGAGCACTCCAGTCCCGGATAGGGCGAGGAGCCGGGCGGCGGGTCGTAGAACCCCTGGCGCTGGAGGAGGTCGGCGCGGTTCACGGCGCTCGCCGCGACCTCGACGAGGACCTCGCCGTCGCCCGCCACCGGATCGGGTACGTCGGTCCAGACGAGGGCCTCGGGGCCGCCGGGCTGCTCGATGGTGATCGCATGCATGGCCCGGAGGCTACGCGAACTCGCCCCTACTCGGCAGAGCCCAGGGTCGCGGGGCGCGTGCCGGACGGAGCCGCCCGGACGATGGTGATGAGACGGTCCGTCAGCTGGATCGGGCTCGCGTGCGGATCGTCGTAGGCGAGCAGCCGGTGTCCGCGCAGCACGTTCACCACGAGGTCGTCGGTGTCCCGCACCGACTTGCCCACCTCGGACTTGCGGACGGGGCGTTCGATCAGGTCGAGGCCGCTGCCCTGGTGGATCAGGTCCTCCATCACGGTGCCCGCGCTCGGACTGAGCACCGAGAGGCCCAGCAGCCGGCCGGCCGCGCTCGCGCTCGTGATGACGGCGTCGGCGCCGGACTGGCGCAGCAGCGGGGCGTTCTCCTCCTCGCGCACCGCCGCGACGATCTTCGCCCCGCGGTTGAGCTGCCGCGCCGTCAGAGTGACCAGGACCGCCGTGTCGTCCCGCTGGGTGGCGATGACGATCTGACGGGCCTTCGGCAGCTCGGCGCGCAGCAGCACCTCGGAGCGGGTGGCGTCGCCGACGACCCCGGTGAGCCCCTCCGCGTTGGCCATGTCGATCACCTTGGCGCTCGGGTCGACGATGACGACCTGCTCCTTGCTGAGGCCGGTGGCCAGCAGCGTCTGGAGGGCCGAGCGGCCCTTGGTGCCGAAGCCGACGACAACCGTGTGGTCACGCAAGTTCTTCCTCCAGCGCTTCAGCCGCCACTCTTCCCGCGTCCGTTCCGTCAGGACTTCCAGGGTGGTGCCGACCAGGATGATCAGGAACAGCACCCGCAGCGGCGTGATCAGCAGGATGTTCACCAGCCGTGCGCTGTCGCTGTACGGGACGATGTCGCCGTAGCCGGTCGTCGACAGCGTCACGGTCGCGTAGTAGAAGCAGTCGAGGAAGTCGACCTGCTCGTTGGCGTTGTCGTGGTAGCCGTCGCGGTCCAGCCACACGATGAGGACCGTCAGGAAGAGCACGAAGAGGGCCATCAGCAGGCGCTTGGTGACCTGCCTGAGCGGTTGTTCGACGATCCGCTTGGGCAGTTTGATGCGCCGGGAGACGAGCCTCTCGTCGGCTTCGCGGGCCATGGCGTCCTGACCGTGAAGTTTCACGTGAAACATCCTCCGGAAGCCCACGGCAGATCGAGGATCTCCAGATCCTGTCCGGAGCGCGCGCCCTTGGGCGGTACGACGGCCAGCGCGTCGGCGGCCGCCACGCCGCGCAGCATCGCCGGTCCGTGGTAGCGCAGCGGCACCGCGTGCTCGTCGCTCAGCAGCACCGGGACCAGCCGCGTGTCGTACGGGTGGCCGGGTACGTCGCCCTGGACCGGCGCCGAGTAGCGGGGGCGGCCCCGGCGGCCGGCGAGGGCGCGCAGCAGGGGCTCGGCGAGGGTCAGCAGCCCGGAGACGGCGGCCAGGGGGTTCCCGGGCAGCCCGACCAGGTGCCGCCCGTCCGCGCGGTCGCCGATGCGGGCCAGCAGCATCGGGTGCCCCGGGCGTACCGCCACCCCGTCGACCAGCAGCTCGGCGCCCGCCTCGCGCAGGACGGGGTGGACGTGGTCGACGGGCCCGGAGGCGGTGCCGCCGGTGGTCACCAGCACATCGGCGGTGGACCCGGTGACGGCCTCCAGCAGGGCCGCGGCCCCCGCCGGATCGTCGCCGAGCCTTCGGGTGCCGATGACCTCGGCGCCCAGCCGGGCGAGCCAGGGGCCGAGCATGGGGCTGAGGGCGTCGCGGATCAGTCCGTCGTACGGGCGGCCCTCGGTGAGCAGCTCGTCGCCGAGGACCAGGATCTCCACGCGGGGCCGGGGCCGGGTGGCCAGCTCGTCGTACCCGGCGGCCGCGGCGAGCCCGAGCACGGCCGGGGTGACCAGGGAACCGGCGGGCAGCAGCAGGTCCCCGGAGCGGCACTCCTGGCCGCGCGGGCGGATGTCCTGGCCGGTGAGGACGGGCCGGTCGGCGAAGAGCTGGGTGCCCGCCTCGCGGCAGTGCTCGGTGCGGATGACGGCGGTGGTGTCGACGGGGATCCGGGCGCCCGTGGCGATCCGTACGGCCTCGCCGTCCGAGAGGGGCGCGGGCCGGTCGGAACCGGCCAGGACCCCGGCGCCGGCCCGGACGCTCCAGGGGCCGGGACCGGCGACGGCCCAGCCGTCCATGGCGGAGGTGTCGAAGGACGGCAGATCGGTCAGCGCCTCCAGGGGCGCGGCCAGGACCTCGCCGAGGGCGTCGGCGAGGGGAACCCGGTGCGTGCGGGCCCGCACCCCGGCCCCGGCGTGGACGGCGGCCTCCCGGGCGCGCGGCCAGGAGGCGGCCCGGTGGTCACCCGACCCGCCGCCCTCGGGGGCGCGGCTGACCAGGGCCAGGGCCTCGTCGAGGGCCCGTTCGGCGGAGTTCGCGGGGGTCATCCGGAGCCGTTCTGTTCGGCGGCGGCGCCGCCCGCTGCGTCGGGCCCCGCGCCGGCCTCGGCCTCGGCCGCCCAGCGCAGCGCCAGGTCGGCGGCCTTGCGGGAGGCTTCGGCGACGGCCTGGGCGGGATCGGCGCCGGTGGCGGCGGCTTGGGCGGCCGCGTAACCGACCAGGAAGGTGGTCAGCGGGGCGGCGGGGCGGGCGACGCCGTGGGCGGCGTCCCGGGCGAGGTCGAGCAGGGTCTTGACGTCGACGTCGAGGTCGATGCCCAGCTCGTTCTTGGCGGCGGTCATCCATTGGTCCAGCACGGTTCCATGCTCCCTGATGCGGGCCCGGGCGGCGGCGAGATCGTCCCAGGTGTCGCAGTCGAACGAGGCGAGTGGCTGCGCCGTGACGCGGGTGAGGTCCAGTTCGGAGGTGAGCGCGCGCAGCGGGAGTCCGGTGAGCGTGCCGTGTTCGGTGGCCAGCAGGGCGATCTCGCGGCGCAGGGGCTCGGCGCGGTAGGCGGCGACCAGCGGCTGGTCCCGGCCGTCGGGGTCGCGCAGCATCGCCCCGTCCGGGCCGGGCGCGTCGAGCAGGGCCCGTACGGTCCCCCGGTCCAGGAACGGCAGGTCCGCGGAGAGTACGAGGACCAGCTCGGCGGTGGTCCCGCGCAGCCCGGCGTCCAGTGCGGCCACGGGGCCGCCGCCGGGCGGGTCCTCCCGGGTCCAGCGGACCGGGCGCGCGGTGGGTCGGCGGCCGCCGACCACGACGGTGGTCCGGGCGTCGGGGCAGGCGTCGAGGACGCGGTCGAGGAGGGCGCGGCCGCCGACGCTCAGCGCGGGCTTGTCCGCCCCGCCGAGGCGCCGCGCGGCGCCGCCGGCCAGCACGATCGCGTCGTAGCTCATGCCCATGAGTATGCGCGGACCATGTCCCCGGCGCGGAGCCGGACTTACCCGGGGCTTATCCGGCCCGGGGAAACGTCGAAGCGGGTCCGGCCCACGCCGGGGGCGTGGGCCGGACCCGCTTTGTCTGCGGACCGTCGGAGGCTAGAGGTACGGGCCCGAGCGGATCGCGCCGTGGCCGCCGTCATCGTCGTCGTCGTGGGGGCCGCCCGGCGGGAGGGCGCGCCGCATCTGTTCCAGCTGGGCCCGCGCCGCCATCTGCTGCGCGAACAGGGCCGTCTGGATGCCGTGGAAGAGGCCTTCCAGCCAGCCCACCAACTGTGCCTGCGCGATGCGCAGTTCGGCCTCGGAGGGAATGGCCTCCTCGGTGAACGGGAGGGACAGGCGCTCCAGTTCCTCCACGAGTTCCGGGGCCAGACCGTCCTCCAGCTCCTTCACCGAGGCGGCGTGGATGTCCTTGAGCCGGACCCGGCTCGCCTCGTCGAGAGGCGCGGCGCGTACCTCTTCCAGGAGTTGCTTGATCATGCTGCCGATGCGCATGACCTTGGCGGGCTGTTCGACCATCTCCGTCACCGGGACCTCGCGCGACTCGTCATCGGCGTCGCCGACGGCCGTCCCGTCCTGTCCCACGATCAGGACGTGCGGGGGACTGTCCTGCGACCGTTCACTCCTCGGCATCTCCATGCCGTCATTCTCTCGCACACCTTCGTTCTCACACGGTGTGCCCCCGTACAGTCGTGATCCACCCTGTACGGGGGCCCGGGATTACTGCGCGGTCCGCCGGGCCAGGGCGCCGCTGGAGCGGGTGACCAGCGCCGCCAGCAGGGCCGCGCCGAGCGGGACCACGACGATCAGCTGGGCGAGGGTCTCCCACGGTACGGAGATCGGCACGTAGGGCAGGGCCTCCTGCGCCGACACGTAGCCCTTGCCGAGCTGGTACTGGTAGAGCGCGTCCAGTTCCCGCCGCTGCACCATGCGCAGCCCGACGGCGGGCAGGATCCCGGCCGCCGAGCCCAGGACGACGCCCATCAGGGCGACCACCCCGCACTGGAAGCCGCTCAGCGTCCGCCGTACGCGCGGCGCCGCGCCCACGGCCGCCAGGGTCTTCAGATCGGCCTCGGCGTCGGCCTGGGCGAGCCCGGTGGCGATGCCGGCCGCGCCGATGGTGACCAGGCCGGCGAAGACGGTCAGGGCGAGCAGCCCCAGGTTGTCGTTGCCCTGGTAGCCCGCTTCGATGCGCATGTCGGCCTCCACGCCCATGCGGTCGATCTCCCCGGCGATCTTCTGCCGCTGCTCGCTGCTCGCCGTCCCTTCGAGGGTGAAGTACGAACCGGACGCCGCGGTGGCCAGGCCGGCGGCCTTGGCCGCGGCGGGCGGCAGGATCAGCTGGATGCCCCAGCCTTCGGCGGTCTCGGGTGCCAGGTGGACGGGAAGGAACTTGTCCTCACCGGCCGGATCCTCACCGAACGCGGGGGCGGCGCTGCCGCCCTCCTTGGCCATGACCACCCGCAGGTTGATCCTGCCGTCCTTGACCTGGCGCTTGTCGAAGGAGACGGCGCGGCCCTCCTTGAGGGCGGCCACGGAGCCCGGGTCGGTGACCGCCAGCACGCTCAGCAGCTTCTCGTCGGCGACGACCACCGCGTTCTGGGTGCCGCGCCGGCTCTCCGCGCAGCGCCAGTCCTGGCGCAGCGTCCGGGCCTGCTCCTCGGTGAAGGCGGACGTTCCTCCGGGGGTGTCGAAGAGCGGGCAGCGCTGCTCCTTGGGCTTGATGATCTCGACGCGGCCGCAGCCGGGTTCCCGGGAGAACGACTCGCAGCTCGGCATGCCGACGACCAGCCGGTCGAAGTCCGCGCGGACCGCCACCGGGAGCTCCTTGGAGAGGGCCACGCGCAGGGCCGGCACCTCCTTGTGGGCGCTGTGCTCCCTGGCTTCCAGCAGCCCGGTGCCGTGCGGCAGGTCGGCGACGTACTCGTGCCGCATCTGCAGGTCCCGACTGTGTTCGTACGTGGACACCGCGACGGTGCCGGCGACGGCGGCCAGGACCGCGGCCACGGCGGGAGCCGTACGCCCCCGGTTGCGCACGGCGTCGCGCAGCGCGAGCCGCGGCGACAGCGGCAGCCAGCGCCCGAGCCGCCCGAACAGGCCGACCAGGACCGGGGTGAGGGCGACGATGCCGAGCTCGGCGAGGGCGCTGCCGCCCGCGACGACGGTGGCGCCCATCCTCGACGCGGTGCCGTACAGCGCGATCATTGCGCCCGCGGCGACGGCGAGCAGGCCGAGGACCGGCAGCACCCGGTTGGCGCGGCGCACTCCGCGGCGGCCGGTCAGCGAGGCCAGCACGGTCTGCCGGGACGCGGAGACGGCGGGGACGATCGCGGACAGCAGGCCGGTCACCACGGCGAGCAGGGCGATGCCGGCGAGTTCCAGCGGGCGGAAGTCGAGGCCGCCGAAGCGGACGCCGAGCTGGTCCTCCAGGACGGGGCGCAGCGCGATGGTGAGCACCACGCCGACGACGGTGCCGATGACGGCGGACACGGCGCCGATGACCAAGCCGCCGGAGAGCACGATGGAGCGGATGTGACGCCGGTCGCCGCCGTTGGCGCCGACCAGGCCGAGCTGGCGGCGCGAGCGCCGGGCGCCGACCGCGAAGGCCGGTCCGGCGAGCAGGCAGATCTCCAGCATGGCGAGGCCCACGACGGTGGCCACGACGGCCATGTCGGAGGCGCCGCCCGCGTCCAGCTGGTGCTGCTCCTTGGGTTCCTGCTGGAAGAGCGGGACGTCGGCATCGGCGGGCGGGTTCAGGAGGACGGCGCGGGAGACGACCACCAGGGACTTGGTGTTGGCCGCCTTGACCATGTTCCACGTGAAACCTTCGCCGCCGACCTTGACCAGGTAGGTGACGTTGGGCCGGAGCCCGAAGCCTCCGGCGGCCTCCAGCGCCCGGTCGAGCGGGGCGATCAGGGTTCCCGGCGGGGCGAGGATCTCGGGCTTGGCGAGCTGGCTGGGACGCTCGTACGCCCCGACGATCTTGTACGAGGTGGTCGCGCCGCGCGGGGTGACCGTGGAGCCGACGAAGAGGCCGGACTGCTTCAGGAAGGCGGTGGTGGCGACGATCTCGCCGGAGCGCTCGGGCAGCCGGCCGCGGTCGAGCGTGAACAGGCCGTTCACCAGCGGGCTCTGCGTGTCGAGTTCGCGCAGATCGGTGTCGAGCAGACCGTGCTTGGTGCGGACCTTGCCGAAGCCCACGGAGTCCTTGACGACCTGGGTCCCGGCCGGGAGCACGGACGTGTCCAGCTCCGACGGGCTCTTCGACGGCACCGACGAGCCGTCGAGCTTTTCGAAACCGCCGACGGGCGTGGAGCCGGAGCCGTCGGGCAGCTGGTAGACGGCCACGCCCATGTTCGAGTAGCTCACCCGGGCGTCGGCGGCCCCGATCCGGCGCGAGAGGGTCTGCTCGGGGGAGAGCTCGGCGCTGCGCAGGGTGAGGTCGGCGGCGCTCACACCGACGATCGGCAGGGCGATCATCGCGAGGACCAGACAGCTGCGGCCCTTGGCGCGCCAGGCGTCGCGGCGGGCGATGCGCAGGGCCGCGACCCAGGAGTGGTACCAGCCTTGGAGCGAGGAGGTCACTGGCCGGCCGCCTGCCCGGAGAGGAGCGAGTCGGGCCGGCTGCGCAGGGTCTCGTCGACCACGCTGCCGTCCCGCAGGAAGACCACGCGGTCGGCCCAGGCGGCGAACCGCGGCTCGTGCGTGACGAGGACCCCGGCCGCGCCCGCGTCGCAGCGGGAGCGCAGCAGGGAGAGGACGGACTCGCCGGTCTCGGAGTCGAGGGCGCCGGTGGGCTCGTCGGCGAGGACGAGGCGGCGGTCGCCCACGAGGGCGCGGGCGATGGCCACGCGCTGCTGCTGGCCGCCGGACATCTCGTCGGGGAAGCGGTCGGCGAGCGCGCCGAGGCCCATCTCCTCCAGCGCGGCGAGCGCGGACACCCGCGCCTTGCGGGCGGAGGTCCCGTCGAGTTCCCGGGGCAGGGCCACGTTCTCGGCGGCGGTGAGGGCCGGTATCAGGTTGTAGTCCTGGAAGACGTACCCGATGCTGCGCCGGCGCAGGGTGGCCAGCTGCTTGCGGCTCGCCGCGGTGATGTCGGTGCCCTCGACGATGACCCTGCCGCTGCTCGGGGTGTCGAGGCCGCCCGCGAGGGTCAGCAGCGTGGACTTGCCGGAGCCGGACGGGCCCATGACGGCGACGAGTTCGCCGGGGTAGACCGAGAGGTTGATCCCGCGCAGGGCGTGCACTTCGGTGGCGCCGCTGCCGTGGGTGCGGACGAGTTGGTCCAACTGCAGTACGGGCTGCTGGGGCTGGTGCTGATCAGGCATGAGGGGTCCCCCCTGGAACGATGGTTCAGCCTCGCCGCGTACGGGCGGCAGGAGGCCGGGTGGTGGTGGTCGGGGCCGTGGTCTCGGCGGCGGTGGCCTGGGGTGGTTCGGCTTCGCCGGCTCTCCGGTCGGCCGGCAGGGAGAGCCGTACGAGCCGGGCTTCGCAGTGGTCGAGCCAGCGGGCCTCGGCCTCGGTCTGGAAGATCAGCTGTTCCAGGACGAGCAGCCAGGCCACGTCGTCGCGTTCGCGGGACTGCCCGCTCTCGACCGCGGCGAGCGCCGTGGCCTTGAGCCGGGTGTAGTCCTGCATCGCCTTGATCGTGGCGTGGCGCTGGGACTGGATGACGGCGCGGATGTCCACTCCGGGCGCGCCCACGGCCATCGCGAGCTTGATGGAGAGCTCGTCGCGGGGCGGGTTGGCCCGGTCGACGGGGCGCTCGTACCACTGGCGCAGTTCGGCGCGCCCGGTGTCGGTGATGGCGTACAGGGTGTGTCCGGCGGCGTCCTCGCCGTCGGGGGCGACGAGACCGTCGCGTTCGAGGCGGGCGAGGGTGGTGTACACCTGCCCGACGTTGAGCGGCCAGGTGGAGCCGGTGCGGGATTCGAACTCGGTGCGCAGCTGGGAGCCGTACCGAGGACCCCGTTCCAGCAGGGCGAGAAGCCCGTGACGGATCGACATACTGAGTATGTATACCGAGTATGTTCACTCTCGGCAACCATCCTCAGGCGTACGCCGGAAGGTTGACCCCCTGCGCACCGCTCGCGGGGACGCCCGCTAGATGCTCCGGCGCAGGCGCACGCCGAGGTAGCCCAGACCCAGTCCCATCAGGGCGAACCCGGTGCCGAGCGGCAGGATGTGCGCGGCCAGGTCGGCGGCCCGGTCGTTCGGTTCGGTGCCGAGGGCGGTGTCCTCCCCGTGCGGGCCGCGCGGGCTCGGCGCCACGGCCGGTGGTGGTGGCGGTGGGGGCGGTGGCGGAGCCGGGGGCGTGGGCCGGGCGTGCGGGCGGACCGGCAGCGGCCGGGCGGCCACGACCAGCTCCGGGTTGGCGGGCTCGCCCACCGGCCGGCCGGGCCGCTCCCGCCCGACCCCGGCGAAGCTGCCGGCGAGCTCGCGGTGGGCCTCGTCCGAGGGTGAGGCGGGGGAGGTGGGCAAGGCGGGTGAGGCGGGCAAGGCGGGTGCGGTGCGCGAGGCGGCGCCGGGCGTCAGGGCGAAGGGGCCGGCGTAGGCGGAAGCGGCGGGTGCGAGGGCGGCGGCGACCAGTGCGGCACAGGCCAGCCAGCGCGGCGGACGGAAGCCTTGGATCACGGGGAGCCCCTCCCGTCCCGAGCGGCCGAGTCGTTCGCTCGGCGTCAGAGATATGCGCCCAGATTTACATGGTGGGGCAAAACCGGCATCCCGGGCGCCCCATTGGGGTGCCCGGGATGCCGGTGTGTCGTGAGGTGCTGCTGCTGCGGACTGCTCCGCAGCGCCGCGGACTGCTGCCGGGGACTACTCCGGATTGCCGGTCGACACGGTCAGCGTGTACTCCGTGCCTTCCTTGTCGATCTTGTCGCCGGCGGCCGGCGACTGGATCAGCACCGTGTCCTTGCCGTAGACGGCCTCGTCCTTGTACTCGATCTTGTACTTGCCGCGCGAGGCCTGGATGCACTCCTTCACGGAGAGCAGGTTCTTGTACTTGAGGTCCGGCGCCGAGTACTTGCCGGCCTCGCTGTAGTGCTTCACCGGCTCCGAGCACTTCTTCGGGTCGATCGTGCGCGTGGTGTCGGGCCCCTTGAACCCGGCCTTGGCCGAGGCGGACGCGGACGTGGAGGCCCCCGGGTCCGCCGTGGTGCCCCCCTTCTTGTCGTCGTCGCCGTTCATCGCGATCGCCGCGATCAGACCGCCGACGGCCAGCAGCGCCACCGCGATCGCACCCACGACCACCGGCATGTTCCGCTTGCCGTCGCCACCCGCCGTGGACGGGTTCTGCGCGGTCGACGGGGAGATCGTGTACGGCTGCGCGGCCTGCGGCGCGTACTGCTGCGGCGGGGGCGTGTGCGGGTAGGCGTAGCCGCCCTGCGCGTGCGCCTGCGGGGCCGGCGTCGGCGCGTACGGGGCGGGCGTCGGGGTGTGGGCCTGGTACGGCTGCTGCACCGACTGCGGCGGCGCCTGGAACCCGGAGTCCACCGGCGGGAACACGGCCGAGGACACGCCCGCGCCACTGCTCAGCGGCCCGTGGCCCTGGACGATGACCGGCGCCCCGGTCTGCCCGGAGCCCAGCACCCGCGCCACCTCGTCGCCCATGGCCGCGGCCGTGGGGAAGCGCTCGTTCGGGTTCTTCTTCAGGGCCCGCGCCACCAGCGCGTCCATCGCCGGGGTGAGCGAGCGGTTGACGGAGGACGGGGCGACCGGCTCCTCCTGCACGTGGGCGTACGCGATGGCCAGCGGCGAGTCCGCGTCGAAGGGGATCCGCCCGGTCAGCAGCTGGAACAGCATGATGCCGACCGAGTACAGGTCGGAGCGGGCGTCGACCCCGCGCCCCAGCGCCTGCTCGGGCGAGAGGTACTGCGGGGTGCCGACGACCATGCCGGTCTGGGTCATCGAGGTGACCCCCGACTGCATGGCGCGGGCGATGCCGAAGTCCATCACCTTGACCACGCCGCGCTTGTTCACCATGACGTTGCCGGGCTTGATGTCGCGGTGGACGAGCCCCATCTCGTGGCTGGTCTCCAGGGCGGCCAGCACGTCGGCCGTCACCTTCAGGGCCTTGTCCGCGGGCATGGCCCCGTACTGGCGGATGTCCGCCTCCAGCACCGAGCCGAGGGGCTGGCCTTCCACGTATTCCATGACGATGTAGGGCATCACGGCGCCGTCGCCCGCGCCGGAGCCACCGAACGTCACTTCGCCTTCACCGGTGTCGAACACCGAGACGATGTTCGTGTGCGACAGTTTCGCTACAGCCTGGGCCTCGCGGCGGAAACGCTCGCGGAAGGACTGCTCGCGGCCGAGGTCGCTGTGCAGGGTCTTGATGGCGACCTGCCGGTCGAGCGCCGAGTCGTAGGCCAGGTACACGGAGGCCATGCCACCCGCGCCCAGCAAGTCCCTTAGCTGGTAACGGCCACCGGCCAGAGAGCCGCCCGCGTACTGGCCCTGAGTGCCGTCCTGGCTCATGACTGTTGCTTCCCCTCGGGATGTGTCCCCACGCCGCTGGCCGGGCGCATATGGCGCCCAGTCTGCCCGAGGGCAAGCAGACGTCAAGCCAGGTGCCCGTTCCGTGACCACATGGGCACAGGGTGGTCTTGTCCGAACGGTGACCGGTTCCGAGGCTGTAGCGTTCGTCGGAACACCAAAGAAGAGGACTACCGCTGAGCGGCGGCCGAGAGAGACGACGGCGAGGACTGATGGCACCCGAACCCGAGGGAAACGGCGCCGGGATGACCGATGGTCCTGAGCACTGGGGCGCCGGCGGCCTGGTGGGAGACGGCCGTTACCGGCTGACGCACCGGCTGGGCCGGGGCGGCATGGCCGAGGTCTTCGCGGCCGAGGACGTACGGCTGGGACGCACCGTCGCCGTGAAGCTGCTGCGCGCCGACCTGGCCGAGGACCCGGTGTCCAAGGCCCGCTTCACCCGCGAGGCGCAGTCCGTCGCCGGGCTGAACCACCACGCCGTCGTCGCCGTGTACGACTCGGGCGAGGACCGGGTCGGCCCGAACACCGTCCCCTACATCGTGATGGAGCTGGTCGAGGGCCGCACCATCCGCGACCTGCTGGTCAGCGCCGAGGCCCCGGGCCCCGAGCAGGCGCTCATCATCACCTCGGGCGTGCTCGAGGCGCTCGCGTACTCGCACCAGCACGGCATCGTGCACCGCGACATCAAGCCGGCGAACGTCATCATCACCGACGCCGGCGCGGTGAAGGTGATGGACTTCGGCATCGCCCGCGCCCTGCACGGCGTCCAGTCGACGATGACCCAGACCGGCATGGTCATGGGCACCCCGCAGTACCTGTCGCCCGAGCAGGCCCTCGGCAAGGCCGTGGACCACCGCTCGGACCTGTACGCGACCGGCTGTCTGCTCTACGAACTCCTCGCGCTGCGGCCCCCGTTCACCGGCGAGACCCCGCTGTCGGTGGTCTACCAGCACGTCCAGGACGCGCCCGTGCCGCCCTCGCAGCTGCCCGAGGGCCACCACATCCCGCAGGAGCTCGACGGGCTCGTCATGCGCTCCCTCGCCAAGGACCCGGACGACAGGTTCCAGAGCGCCGAGGAGATGCGCGGGCTGGTCCAGTACGCGCTGCAGATGCTGCACGACCAGGGGGCGAACAGCGGCACCTGGAACACCGGTCCGGTCACCATGGCCCTGCCGCACGGCCGGGGCGGCGGGGGCGCCACCACGGTCATGCCCGTGGCCGGGACAGGCGGGCAGCGGCAGTACCCCGCGCACTCCTCGACCTCGCAGTTCCAGCAGCCGATGGTGCCGCCGCTGAACCCGGACGACGGCTCGGCGTTCCCCGGCGGCCGCGGCCCCGGCGGCAACGGCGGTGGCTACGACGGCTACGACGACCGCGGCGGCAACGGCAGCCGCTGGAAGATGTGGCTGTTCGCGGTGCTCGCGATCGTCGCGATCGCGGGTGGCGTGGCCTTCGCGGTCCAGAGCGTGGGCAGCAAGGGCGACGAGAAGCAGACGCCGGGCAAGGAGCAGAGCTCCAGCGCCGCGCCGAGCGCGTCCAAGTCCCCGGACGCCCAGCCTTCGCACCAGGTCACGGACAACTCGCCCTCGAACAACGACAACCAGCCCACGCCGAGCCGCACCCGGACGCAGAGCTTCAGCCCGTCGAACTCGCCGACCGCCTCGAACTCGCCGACCGCCTCGCACTCGCCGTCCAACACGGCGACGACGAAGCCCACGGCGACCCCGTCGACGAAGCCCCCGACGACGGCGGCGACGAAGCCCCCGGAGACGGGCGGCCCCGGCGGCCTGTCCGAGGAATGACGGACGAGGCCTGACGGACGGAACGGGCGTACGGAACGGGCGTACGGGAGCGGGCCCGGCGGAAGCAATTCCGCCGGGCCCGTTGCCGTATCCGCCATCCGCGCACGCGCTGGTCAGAGGTGATCAGAGCGCGTGCTGGTACTGCCGTTCGGGATTCCCGGCGAGCGCGTGCACGGTGATGAACTGGGGTTCGATCCGCATGTAGACGGGGTCGAAGACCTCGCCGTCCACGAAATGCGGAGCCGGACCGAATAGTTCCAGTTCTGCGGTGGTCGGCTCGACGAGCTGCGCCGTTCCGGTGAACTGCACCGACCAGAGCCGGGGGTCCGAGGAATTGAAGTTGTCCGCCCCATAGGCCACCACGCTGCCGTTGCACGCCTGGTGGTAGCCGAAACCGGAGTGCATTCTCAGTACGACCCTGCCGTCCACCACGATGTGGCGGGCGAGGGCGAGGAAGGGCAGCGCGCGCATGCTGGTGGCCACCCGGCCGTACGGCACCCGCCGCAGCAGTTCGATGGCGTGGAGTTCCTCTGGGGACATGCCGTCCACTGTCCGCCACCGGCATCCCGCCGGGAAAGAGGAGCCCGCCCCGATGACCGGGGACGTTGGTCCCGATTGACACGGCAGGCCCCGGGGAAACCGTGCGCCCCGGGGAACGTGCGCCCCGGTGGACCACTCGCCGACGGGCCGCCTAGCGCTTCTCGGCCTGCAGGCGGGCCACGTAGGCGGCGGCCTGCGAGCGGCGCTCCATGCCCAGCTTCGAGAGCAGGCTGGACACGTAGTTCTTGATGGTCTTCTCGGCCAGGTGCAGCCGCTCGCCGATGACGCGGTTGGTCAGGCCCTCGCCGATCAGGTCGAGGATCTTGCGCTCCTGCTCGGTGAGGTTGGCCAGGCGGTCGTCGCCCTTGCCGCTCTTGCCGTCGCGCAGCCGCTCCAGCACGCGGGCGGTGGCGACCGGGTCCAGCAGGGACTTGCCGGCGGCCACGTCGCGCACCGCGCTGAGCAGCTCATTTCCGCGGATCGCCTTCAGTACGTAGCCCGAGGCGCCGGCCATGATCGCGTCGAACAGCGCCTCGTCGTCGGCGAAGGAGGTCAGCATCAGGCACTTGACGTCCTCGTTCTGGGAGCGCACCTCGCGGCACACCTCCACACCGCTGCCGTCGGGCAGCCGGACGTCGAGGACGGCGACGTCGGGGCGGGTGGCGGGAATGCGGACCAGAGCGTCCGCGGCCGTACCGGCCTCGCCGACGATCTCGATGTCCTGTTCGACCGACAAGAGCTCGTGGACGCCCCGACGCACCACTTCGTGGTCGTCCAGGAGGAATACCTTGATTTTTCCGTCTTCGCGCACGAAGTCAGTTTCACACACTCACCCCTTCCCTGCCGGAGTTACCCGGGATAACGTGCCGTTGTTCCCGGCCCCTGCAAGGCTGTGACCAGTGGTTGTTCCCGTTGTCGCGGATTTACTTGGAAATCCAAGCAAAAACGCAGGTCAAACGGGGTTTCGCAGTTATGCGGCGCACTGGGTAACGTGCATTGCGCAGGGCACTCGCCGGGGCACCTGTCACGCCTGAATCCCGTACGCGACGCGCACACACCCCGTGCGCTCGTCACGGATGCAGGTGAGCCGCACTGGACCCCGGAGAACCCGGGTGCCGGACCGACGGAGGAGCACACGTGACCGTGGAGAGCACTGCCGCGCGCAAGCCGCGACGCAGCAGCGGCACCAAGCGGGCGGCAGGCGCGGCGAGCGCCGCCAAGCCCGCCGCTGCCACCGCGCAGACGCAGGATGTCGTACCTCAGCTCGTACAGCTGCTGACGCCCGAAGGGGACCGCGTCGACAACGCGGAGAACGCCGAGTTCGCCCCCTTCGTCGCCGACATCACCACCGAGGACCTGCGCGGGCTGTACCGCGACATGGTCATGACCCGTCGGTTCGACGGTGAGGCGACCGCCCTGCAGCGACAGGGCGAGCTGGGCCTGTGGGCCTCGCTCCTCGGCCAGGAGGCCGCGCAGATCGGCTCCGGCCGGGCGCTGAACGACGAGGACTACGTCTTCCCGACGTACCGCGAGCACGGCGTGGCCTGGTGCCGCGGGGTCGACCCGACCAACCTGCTCGGCATGTTCCGCGGCGTGAACCACGGCGGCTGGGACCCGAACACCAACAACTTCCACCTCTACACGATCGTCATCGGCTCGCAGACGCTCCACGCGACCGGTTACGCGATGGGCGTGGCCAAGGACGGCGCGGACGCGGCCGTCATCGCCTACTTCGGCGACGGCGCCTCCAGCCAGGGCGACGTGATGGAGGCCTTCAACTTCTCCGCCGTCTACAACTCCCCCGTGGTGTTCTTCTGCCAGAACAACCAGTGGGCGATCTCCGAGCCGACCGAGCGCCAGATGCGCGTGCCGCTCTACCAGCGCGCGCAGGGCTTCGGCTTCCCCGGCATCCGGGTCGACGGCAACGACGTGCTGGCCTGCCTGGCCGTGACCCGCTGGGCCCTGGACCGGGCGCGCCGCGGCGAGGGCCCGACGCTGGTCGAGGCGTTCACGTACCGGATGGGCGCGCACACCACCTCCGACGACCCGACGAAGTACCGGCGGGACGAGGAGACGGCGGCCTGGGAGTCCAAGGACCCGATCCTGCGCCTGAAGGCCCACCTGCTGGCCACCGGCGGCGCCGACGAGGCGTTCTTCGCCGAGCTGGAGGCCGAGAGCGAGGCCATGGGCAAGCGCGTGCGCGAGGCCGTGCGCTCCATGCCCGACCCGGACACCATGGCGATCTTCGAGAACGTCTACGCGGACGGGCACGCGCTCGTCGACGAGGAGCGCGCGCAGTTCGCCGCCTACCTCGCGTCCTTCGAGTCGGCCGAGGAGGGTCACTGATGGCTGTCGAGAAGATGTCGATCGCGAAGGCGCTCAACGAGTCGCTGCGCAAGGCCCTGGAGCAGGACCCGAAGGTCCTGATCATGGGTGAGGACGTCGGCAAGCTGGGCGGTGTCTTCCGGATCACCGACGGCCTGCAGAAGGACTTCGGCGAGGAGCGGGTCATCGACACCCCGCTCGCCGAGTCGGGCATCGTCGGCACCGCGATCGGCCTGGCCCTGCGCGGGTACCGGCCGGTCGTCGAGATCCAGTTCGACGGTTTCGTCTTCCCCGCGTACGACCAGATCGTCACGCAGCTCGCGAAGATGCACGCGCGGGCCCTGGGCAAGATCAAGATGCCGGTCGTCATCCGCATCCCGTACGCGGGCGGCATCGGCGCGGTCGAGCACCACAGCGAGTCCCCGGAGGCGCTCTTCGCGCACGTCCCGGGCCTCAAGGTGGTCTCCCCGTCGAACGCGAGCGACGCCTACTGGATGCTCCAGCAGGCGATCCTCAGCGACGACCCGGTGATCTTCTTCGAGCCGAAGCGCCGCTACTGGGACAAGGGCGAGGTCGACGTCGACGCCATCCCCGGTGAGCTGCACAAGGCGCGCGTGGCCCGCGAGGGCGCGGACATCACCCTGGCCGCCTACGGTCCGATGGTGAAGGTCTGCCTGGAGGCGGCGGCCGCGGCCGCCGAGGAGGGCAAGTCGGTGGAGGTCGTCGACCTGCGCTCGATGTCCCCGGTCGACTTCGACGGTCTGCAGACCTCGGTCGAGAAGACCCGCCGGCTGGTCGTCGTGCACGAGGCCCCGGTGTTCCTGGGCATGGGCTCCGAGATCGCCGCTCGCATCACGGAGCGGTGCTTCTACCACCTGGAGGCGCCGGTACTGCGCGTGGGCGGATTCCACGCCCCGTACCCGCCGGCCCGCCTGGAGGACGAGTACCTGCCGGGCCTGGACCGGGTGCTCGACGCCGTCGACCGCTCGCTGGCGTACTGAGGAGCCACGTTCATGACCATCCGCGAATTCAAGATGCCCGACGTGGGCGAGGGCCTCACCGAGGCCGAGATCCTCAAGTGGTACGTCCAGCCGGGTGACACCGTCACCGACGGTCAGGTCGTCTGCGAGGTCGAGACGGCCAAGGCCGCCGTGGAACTGCCGATCCCGTTCGACGGCGTCGTGCACGCGCTCCTCTTCGAGGAGGGCACCACGGTCGATGTCGGCCAGGTGATCATCTCGGTGCAGACGGAGGCCGGTGCCGGTGCCGAGGCGCCGGTGCAGGAGGCGGCCCCGGCCGCCGCCGCTGCCGCCCCGGCCGTCGCCGCCGAGGCGGAGGAGCCGGCCGCCGCGGCCCGCCAGCCCGTCCTGGTCGGCTACGGCGTCTCCACCGCGTCCACCAAGCGCCGCCCGCGCAAGGCGGTCGCGGGGGCACCCGCGCAGAACGGCACCGCCCCGGCGGCGCCCGCCGCTCCTGCCGCTCCCGCGGCTCCGGTCCTCCCCGCGGTCCCGGCGCAGCCGACCGGCGAGCGGCCGCTGGCCAAGCCGCCGGTGCGCAAGCTCGCCAAGGACCTCGGCATCGACCTGGCCTCGGTGGTCCCCACCGGTGACGGCGGGGTCGTGACCCGGGAGGACGTCCACGCGGCGGCCGCCGCGGCGATCGCCCCGCAGGCCGTGCCCGCCGCTGCTCCGGCAGCGGCCCCCGTGGCGGCTCCGGCCGTCCAGGCGGCCGAGGCGCCGGCGTCGGCGCGGGAGACCCGCATCCCGGTCAAGGGCGTCCGCAAGGTCACCGCCCAGGCCATGGTCGGCTCGGCCTTCACGGCGCCGCACGTCACCGAGTTCATCACGCTCGACGTGACGCGCACGATGAAGCTGGTGCAGGAGCTCAAGGACGACCCGGACCTCGCGGGGCTGCGCATCAACCCGCTGCTCCTCATCGCGAAGGCCGTCCTGGTGGCCATCCGCCGCAACCCGGACGTCAACGCGTCCTGGGACGAGGCGGCCCAGGAGATCGTGCTCAAGCACTACGTGAACCTGGGCATCGCGGCGGCCACCCCCCGCGGGCTGATCGTCCCGAACATCAAGGACGCCCACGCCAAGACGCTCGGTGAGCTGTCGACGTCCCTGTCCGAGCTGGTCGCCACGGCCCGCGACGGCAAGACCTCGCCGGCGGACATGCAGAACGGCACCATCACCATCACCAACGTCGGCGTCTTCGGCGTCGACACCGGTACGCCCATCCTGAACCCGGGCGAGTCCGCGATCCTCGCGGTCGGCGCGATCAAGCTCCAGCCGTGGGTCCACAAGGGCAAGGTGAAGCCGCGCCAGGTCACCACCCTGGCGCTGTCGTTCGACCACCGTCTCATCGACGGCGAACTCGGCTCCCGCTTCCTGGCCGACATCGCGGCGGTCCTGGAACACCCCCGCCGCCTGATCACCTGGTCGTAGCACTCCGCACCCCGCTCCACCCGATGGCCGGCCTCCCCACGGAGGCCGGCCATCGGCCGTGCCGGACGGTACGGCGGAGTCCTCGGTGAGGGGCCGGGCCCAGGGCTCGTTCTCGGGAAAGTCCTGGTCAGGGTGGGCGGGCTGTGTGATTATCGCCGGATGATCTTCCGCGCTGCCTCCGCAGACCCCGCAGACCTCGACCGTGCTGTCGCCTACCCCGAGGACGGTCCCGTCCCCGCCCTGACCGCCGAGAAGATCCGCGAGGAGCTCGCCGAGAACCAGATCCGTCCCGAGTGGATCTGGATCGCCGAGGACGAGGCCGGCGAGATCCTGGCCCGCGCCCTGTGGTGGGGCCGCGCCGACAGCGAGCAGCCCATCGCGCTCGACTGCCTCCAGGTCCGCGCCTCCGTCGCCGACCCGGCCGCGGTCGCCGCCGGGCTGCTGGAGGCCGGCCACGCCGCCTTCGGCCTGCTGCCCGGCTACAACGTCTCCCTGCCCCGCGACTGGCAGGCCGACCCGGAGCTGGCCGCGGCCATCGCCTGGCGCCAGGAGGCCGCGTACAAGACCGGCCTGACGCGCGCCATCGAGCGCCTGCGCTACGAGTGGACCCCGGCCGCCGGAACGCCGGAGTCCACCGGGCGGCTCGTCTTCCGCGACGGCACCGACGAGGAGTTCCTCGACGCCTTCGTCCGGCTGTCCACCGGCAGCCTCGACCTGCACACGCAGACCGAGCTCCAGTCGATGGAGGCGGAACAACTGGCGCGCGAGGACATCGAGTTCTACCTCGACTGCCCCGGCGAGCGTTCCTGGTGGCGGCTCGCCCACCTCCCGGACGGCACCCTCGCGGGCATGGCCATCCCGTCGGCGACCCCGTACCACCGCAACGTCGGCTACCTGGGCGTCGTACCGGAGCAGCGCGGCCAGGGCCTGATCGACGAGATCCTGGGCGAGATCACCCGCTTCCACGCGGCCGAGGGCGCGCAGCGCATCACCGCGACCACGGACACCGTCAACGTCCCGATGGCCGCCGCCTTCGACCGCGCCGGCTACGAGGTCACCGAGATCCGCCTCGTCCTGGAGAGCCCCTCGATCTGACCCCGGGCCGTGTGCCCGCCCCCGCGGCGGCGGTAATCTCCCGCCCGGGGAAGGGGGTCGGGTGTCCATCGCCGAATTGCAGGTGTACTCCGTCGAGGAGGCCGACGTCACGGGCGGCGTGTGCGTGGTCCGGTGCGTCGGCGGAGTGGCCCGGGCCGGGCAGGTCTACGCCGTCGGGGAATCGCGGATGGGCCTGCGCCACATCGAGCGGTACGGGCGGCCCGTCGGCTCCTTCGACGCCGGGCACACCGCGAAGGTCCACCTCACGGGCGCCATGGTCGCCCTGCTCACCCGCGGGCAGGTGCTGACCTCGGTGCCGCCCGACGGGCACTCGCTGGAAGACCTGGAGGCCTGGCTGGCCACCGGGCCGCCGCTGCGCGACGAACCCCACCCGCGGACCCTGCGCGTCCTCGCCGGAGTGCGGATGCGCGACGATCGCCTCCCGGACGAGGTCCGGCTGCGCTGGGGCCGGATCGCGCTGGCCGCCACCCACCGGTGCGCGCGGGCCGAGGGCACGCCCGCACTGGTCCGGGCCCCCGAACTTGCCTGCGTACAGGGTTACTTGATCCAGCAGTTCGGCCCGGCCCGCGGCGGCGACCCGGCGGCCCTGTGCCGGGAGCTGCTGGCCCTGATCGACCTCACCCCGGCGCAGGCGGCGGCGCAGGGCCGCGGCTGGCGCGACCTCCCGCACCACCGCATCCGGCACCTGCGCCGCATCAAGAGCCTGATCCCCTGGCTGACCGCCGTACGCCCCCACCTGCCGGACGCCGACCCGGTGGCGGAGGCGGTCGACGCCTGGTCGGCGGTCCGGCCCGACCTGCCGTGAGCGGTCCTGTCGCCACCGGTTGACCTGCGGCTATGCTCCGCGCCATGAACAGGGGTGGGGAACACGGACAGCAGTCGGCCGAGCGATCGACCGAGCGATCGACCGAGCAGGTCACCTTCGTCTACGAGCCGACGCGGGACGACTACACGAGGGCCGTGCGGCGCTTCACTTTCGGGACCTGGCCGGGGATCCGGGGCCAGATCGTCCTCGTGGCGTTCAGCCTGGGGATCTCGTGGCTGCTGCCGACGCTCAAGGGGTTCTCGCCCGCTGTGACGGCCTTCGTGATGGCCTGTGCCGTGGTCACCGTGCTGGTCGTCCTCCCCCGGGTCCTGGCCCGCACCGCGCAGGAGCAGTACGCGGACGTGGAGGAGTACGGAGCCTGTCGGACGGTCGTCCACGAGGACCGGCTGACGACCACGGGCGCGGGCACGGGCACGGGCCGGGACGGAGACGGGGAGCTGTCCGGCGACATCGAGTGGCGGGTGTTCCCCTGGTACTTCGAGACGGACGAGTTCTTCGCGGTCAAGACCAAGAACACCCGCGGGGTCTTCGTGCTGCCCAAGCGCGGCGCGCAGGATCCGGCCGACGTGGACCGCGTGCGGGCCCTGCTCGACCGGAACCTGCGGCGCATCTGACCGGCCGGACCGGCCGGACCGGCCCTAGCCCGCGGCGCGGGCGGCGTTGCCGAGGACCTTGGTCGGGGTGATGCGGACGACCACGCGGACGGCCGCCGCCGGGGCGTCGCGGTACTCCTTGCCGGCGCCCGGGCCGAGGTACTCCTCGGCGATGCGGACGGCCACCTCCCGGCCGACGTCCTCGGTGACGGTGGCCGTGCCGCGGATCTCGGCGTAGAGGAAGGGGTTGGCCAGGTCGAAGACGGTGACGCCGACCCGCCCGTCCCGGACGATGTTGCGCTCCTTGCGGCGGCCCTGCTCGGTGGAGATCAGCAGGTCGCCGCCGTCGCGGGTCACCCAGATCACCGAACTCTGCGGACTGCCGTCGGGGTTGATGGTCGAAAGCACGGCGGGATGCGGGGAGTCGAGCAGCCCCCGCACGGTCTCGTTCAGCTCAACAGTCATGGCGGCGAGGCTAGTCGGGGCGCGTGCGGGTCGCCGCCGGTTTCCGGCCGCGTCCGCTGATTAACCGAAGTCGGTCAGTTCCAGGGGATGTTGAGCCACGGGCTGGCCGGGTCGGTGGTCAGCTCGACGTGGGCGGCGAGGGCGCTCGTGTACCAGGTGCCGAACTCCTCCTCGTCGAAGTGCAGGCACCGGCCGAGGACGTACCCGGAGGAGAAGTCCTCCCACGAGCGGTACGTCTGGCGGGCCGCCTCCCCGGCGCGCAGGACGGCCTTCTCGGCCTCGTGGAGGGTGCCGTAGCGGCAGCCGATGCCCCAGCGGGCCATCTGGGAGGCCCGGCCGAGGTCCCAGGCCTCCACCGAACGGACCCAGCCGTCCTCGGGGAGCAGCCCGTCGGCGCGGAAGCGCTGCTCGTAGCGGGCGATCCGGCCGATGAGGCGCTTGACCCCGGTGATCTCGCCCTCCACCTCGGCGGTGGGGCGCGGCTGGGCGACGGTGACCCCCTCGGGGGTGAGCTGCGGCTCGGCGGAGCGCTCGGCGTTGCGGCGCAGGCTGGCCTCGGCGGCGTGCCGCCAGTGCTCGACGTCGACGGGCCCCGCGAAGTCGGAGGCGAGGACGCGGCGGACGCGGAGCGCGAACTCCCAGACGGGGCTGACCATGTCCACGCTCAGGAGCTGCTCCAGGGTGGAGAGCCAGTCGGCGCGGTCGGTGATGCTCCAGCTCTTCCCGACGCGGCGGCGCTCGTGCTGGTAGCCGCTGCCGTGGTAGGCGAGGGCGTTCCAGAACTCGCCGTTCGTCACGGCGAGATGGCCGCCGATCGCGAGGCCGTGCGCGATGGGCCCGTGCAGCGGGCCGCCGGTGAAGAGGGCGTGGACCTTCCCGTCGGGCAGGCCGTACAGGGGCGCGGCGTCCGCGTGCGCCCGCCAGCGGGCCAGGTCGGCGGGGGTGGTGGTGAGGTAGGCCTCGGTGGGTGAGCCCGGGTTCACGGCGAGGAAGGCGGGATCCCCGGGGCCCCAGACCTTGGAGAACCAACCCAGGCTCCGGGACTCGAAGACCGTCTCGGGGGCGGGTGCGGGCAGCATGCCGGCGGTGTGGACGACGAGCATGCGGTCCGCGGTGGCGTGGAAGAACACGGAGTCGGGGTGCGCGTCGGACTGGACGCGGTGCTGGCCCAGGTAGAGCTGGGCGCGGGCTAGTACGTCGAAGTACGCGGCCCAGTCGCCGGCGGTCTTGGCCTCGTACAGCTCTCTCTCGATGACGCTCGGCGCGATCCAGGTGCCCATACGGGGACCTTATACGGGCCCCTCCGCGGGCAGTCCGGCCCGTACGGTCCTCACTCTGATCGGTGGTTTCCGGCATAGGCTTCGGGGCATGACCCGGTTCCCGTGCACGAAGTCCTTCCACCCGGCGGCGCGATGAACGGCGGCACGGCGAAGGACGGCACGCCGAACCCCGTCACGGTGTACTGGCGGCCGGGGTGCACGTTCTGCATCAAGCTCCGCACGCAGCTGCGCCTGGCCCGGATCCCGTACCGGAAGATCAACATCTGGCGGGACCCCGAGGCGGCGGCCTTCGTCCGCAGCGTCGCCGACGGCAACGAGACCGTCCCGACGGTGGTCGTCGGGACCCACCCGGCCATGGTGAACCCCTCGCTCCGCCGAATCCGCGAGGCCATGCACGCCTGACGGAGCATCACCCGGGTGTGGTGGGGCGAGGAGGTCCGCGCGGCACGCCCCCCGTGCCACCGCGCGACCGTGCGGACCCCCTTGACGCCCCCCGGTGAGGGAGGGACGCTCGCGGGTCTCGCATCCGAGCGGTTGCACACTGGGGGGCCGGTATGCCGGAGGAGTCTGTCCAGACGGTGGGGGAGCTGCGGGCGCGGCTCGCGGCGCGGGGGGCGCGCTGGTCCGTACTGGAGCACCTGGCCGACGAGGAGCCGGTGCCGCGGCCCTCGCTGGGTCTGGAGCCCGGGGCGAACCTGACGCCCGCCGCGGACGTGGGGCTCGTCGATCTGCGGGCGCTCCTCGGGCACCCGAGCGGCAATCCCCATCTGACCCGGCGCCGCGCCGCCCACGGGTTCCTGGCGGGCCCGCCGACGGCCGGCGCGGCCCGGCCCGCCGCAGTGGACTGGCGCAGCCGCTGGGGCTGGCCGTGGATCACCAAGGTCAAGGACCAGAACCCGTGCGGTTCCTGCTGGGCCTTCGGCGCCGCCGGCCTCGTGGAGTCCATGGCCCGCATCGAGCACTGCGTATGGGCGGAGCGCTCCGAGGGGGACGTGCACGACGGCCTGCGCTTCACCTGCGGGCAGGGTTCCAATCCGGAGACCGCGCTCGACTGGATCAAGGACAACGGCGGGCTGGCCGACCCGGACTGCTGGCCGTACAGCACCCCGCCCGCCGGTCTGCCCGCCACCCGCCGCGACGCCTGGCGCGCCGAGTACACGCCCAGCTGGGACCGGTCCGGGCGATCCGTGCGGATCCCCGACTACGTGCGGCTGGGCGACGTCGAGCAGCAGAAGGTCTGGCTCGACACGGTCGGCCCGCTGACCGCCTGCTTCGACGTGTACGACGACTTCTTCGCCCTCGGCTCCGGCGTCTACCACCGCACCAGCGACCAGCTCGCGGGCGGCCACTGCGTGCTCGTCGTCGGCTACGACGACGCGGCCGGCTGCTGGCTGTTCAAGAACTCCTGGGGGACCGGCTACCACGTGGGCGGCTACGGCCGGATCGCCTACGGCGAGGTCGACATCGACCACTGGGCCAAGTGCGGCCTGCGCGGGACCAACATCGACCCGTGGACCAAGCGCCGCCTGCACACCGGCAACGTCTACGAGAGCGGCAACGGCCGCGCCCACCGCAACTTCGAGCTCCTCGCCACCACCACCGGGGGCCGTCTCCGGCACTGGTGGCGCGAGGGCGACGCCCCCTTCGCGTGGGCCCGCGCGGAGACCTTCGCGAACGACGCCTCCGGCCAGCCCGCCTTCACCGGGACCACCTACAACCGCAACATGGAGTCCCTGCACGTGACCACCGGCGGCCGGCTGCGCCACTGGTACTTCGAGCAGTCCGTGCGCGTCTGGCGCGACGGCGGCGCCTTCGGGCCGGGCGACGCGGCCGTCGGCTCGACCCCGGCCTTCATCCAGAGCGACTACGGCAAGCCGGGCAACTTCGAGGTGGTCGTACGGACCGCCGACGGCCGCCTGAACCACTGGTGGCGCATCAACGGCGCCCCCTGGACCTGGAACGACGGCGGCCACTTCGCCTCCGGCATCGCCCACTTCGGGCCGGCCCTCGTCCAGACCCGCAGCCGTCACCTCGACCTCGTCGCCGCCCGCACGGACGGCCGGATGCAGCGGTGGTGGCGCGACGATCCGAACGGTTTCGCCTGGCGCGCCGGGGAGGTCTTCGGCAGCGGTACGCCGGCCGTCTCCGCGCCCTGCCTGATCGAGGGCCAGTACGGGGCCGCCGACGAGGACACCGCCGGGAACTACGAGCTGTGCGTGGCCGTCGCAGGCGGGCGCGCGGAGCACTGGTGGCGGGGCAACGCGGCCGGCTCGGCCTGGACCCGCGGCGCGGTCTTCGGGCACGACGTCGCCGCGGTCACCGGGATGCTCCAGGGCAGCTTCGGGTTCAACCTGGAAGTCGTCGTCCTGCGCACCGACCGCCGCCTCCAGCACTACTGGCGGGACCGCGCGGGCTGGCACGAGGGGGCGGTCATCGGCCCCGTCGGCTGAGATCCGGCAGCGGAGAGGACCTGGCGGGCGTGGAGGTACGGAGCGTCGTGCTGAGCCCCGGTGAGCCGTACGAGCTGCGGCTCACCGGACGCGGCGCGCGCGGGTACGTGTGGACCTGGCAGGTCACGGGGGACGCGGACGTGGTGGCGGTGGCGGAGGGGCCGACGCCCGCCGGTGACGGCCTCCCCGGGGCCGCGGTCGAGCGGACGTACGTCGTACGGGGCCTGCCCCCGGGCGGCGGCCGGGCCCGGATCCGCTTCGCGCAGATCCGGCCTCCCTACCCGCAGGAGGCCCCGTACGACGAGTTCGTGCTGGACGTGGAGGTCACCCCGCGGACGGGCGGCGCCGCCTGAGGACCCGGTGCTGTACGGCCTCCAGCGGGCCCCGCTCGAAGCGGCGCAGCCACAGCCGGGACGCGGCGACCAGCGTCAGGCTCACCGCCGCCCACAGGCCCATCACCCACCAGGGCCCGCTGCCGCCCAGCCGGTCGGCGAGCCCCAGGCCGACGCCGTAGCAGAGCAGCATGCACAGCAGGTTCTGGCCGACGTAGCAGGACAGAGCGGTGCGGCCGACGGATCCGAGGGCGTCGGCGCCCGGGACCCGGAAGCGGTCGAGGGCGCAGCCGATCAGGCCGATGTACCCGACGGCGATCAGCGGGGCGGTGCCGTAGCGGCCCAGGAAGAAGAAGTCGGATCCGCCCAGCGTGGCGGCGGCGCCCAGCGGAAGGCCGGCGCCGAGGCCCCAGGCGGCCATCCGGACCCGGATCCGGTGCCCGGTGGCGGTCGGCGCGAAGGCACCGGCGCGGTGCAGCCGGACGCCGAGGAGGAAGAGGAAGACCAGCAGTCCGAAGGAGAAGACGGGCTCGATGCGCAGCGCGAGGGCGTGGTCGAGCCGGAAGGCGATCTGGTCGGCCCAGCCGCCGTGGGCGTAGAGATGGACGGCCCCGGGGTCGGGTGCCTCGGGGCCGGAGGACGGCCTGGCGAGGTCCCCGAGCGTCACGAGGCCGACGAGGGCCAGGTGCAGCCCGCCCGCGGTCCACATCGCCACCCGCCGCACCCGCTCGGAGCGGGCCAGCAGCCAGGCCACCAGCAGGGCGGTGACGGCGTACCCCATCAGCACGTCCCAGGCGAAGACGAGGACGAAGTGGACCGTGCCCTCCAGGAAGAGGAACGCGGCCCGCCGCGGGTAGCGCCCGGGCCACGGCTCGCCGCGGCGCGCGGCGGAGTCGTACTGGATGGCCAGGCCGACGCCGAACAGGATCGTCAGCAGGGACAGGAACTTCCCGTCGGCCAGGAACCGGAACACGGTCTCGGCGAGGTTCGCCGCGGAGGGGTCCGCGATCGGGTCGGGCGCTCCCAGACCGCCCTGGAGCACGCTCCACTCCGAGCCGGGGGAGGCGAAGATCCAGACGTTGGTCATGAGGGTGCCGAGGATGGCGGCGCCGCGCAGGACGTCGAGGAGGGGGAGCCGGGTCGCGGTCACCTCGGGGGCGACGAGGGTCGTGTGGGCCATGACTCCAGCGTCCCGGCGCGCAGGGCCCCGTACGTCCTGCGGGTGGACGAAGCCCGCGTACATCCTTCGGTGCAGCGGCGCGGGGCGCAGGTCCACATCCCGGACGGGGCGGCCGGTGCACCCCTCATGTATCTATCCTGTGTGCATGCCGTTTGCCGCGCCCCCCGCCCAGACCGCCGCCACCCCCACCACCACTCCCACGACCGCCGCCGAACGCGTCTACCGGCACGTCAAGGAGGGGGTGCTCGAGCGCCGCTACGAAGGCGGCACCCTCCTCACCGAGGGCGAACTCGCCGAGGCCGTCGGGGTGTCCCGCACCCCGGTCCGCGAGGCGCTGCTGCGCCTGGAGACCGAGGGGCTGCTGAAGCTGTACCCGAAGAAGGGTGCGCTGGTGCTGCCGGTCTCCGCGCAGGAGATCACGGACGTGCTCGAAACCCGGCTGCTGGTCGAGGAGTTCACCGTACGCAGGGCCGTACCGGCGCCCCCCGGCCTGCTGGACCGGCTCGCGGCCCTGCTGGAGGAGCAGCGCCGGCACGCCGCCGGGGGCGACCTCGCCGCGATGATGGCCGCCGACCGCGGCTTCCACGCCGAGATCGTGCGCAGCGCCGGGAACCAGATCCTGTGCCGGCTCTACGACCAGCTCCGCGACCGGCAGCTGCGGATGGGCGTGGCCCTGCTGCACGCCCACCCCGACCGTCTGGAGCGCACCCTGGCCGAGCACGCCGAGATCCTGGACGCGCTGCGGGCCGGGGACGCGGACACGGCCGCCGCGGCGGTCCGCGGGCACATCGGACGGGTCGAGGCACTGGTCCGGGGGCCGGGCCGGTGAGCGCCCGGGTGACCGCGCGCGGGACCGCGCCGGGGAGCGCGCGGGCGACCGCGCCGCAGGTGTTCCAGGACCCTCCCGGCGGCGGACGGGCCGTCGCCGTATGGTCCATCGGCGTCGCCGTCTACTTCGTGGCGGTGATCTTCCGTACCAGCCTGGGCGTGGCCGGTCTCGACGCCGCCGACCGCTTCCACGTCAACGCCTCGGCGCTGGCCACCTTCTCCCTCCTCCAACTGCTCGTCTACGCGGGCATGCAGATACCCGTGGGCCTGATGGTCGACCGGCTCGGCACCAAGAAGGTGCTGACGCTGGGCGCGGTGCTCTTCACCGTCGGCCAGCTCGGCTTCGCGCTCTCCCCCTCCTACGGGATGGCGCTCGCCGCGCGGGCGCTGCTCGGCTGCGGCGACGCGATGACCTTCATCTCGGTACTGCGGCTCGGCACGCGGTGGTTCCCGGCCCGGCGCGGGCCGCTGATGGCGCAGCTCGCCGGGCTGGTCGGCATGGCGGGCAACCTCGTCTCCACGCTCGTCCTCGCCCCCGTCCTGCACGGCGTCGGCTGGACCGCGGCCTTCGCGGGGAGCGCGGTGGCCGGGCTGGTGGTGCTGGTGCCGCTGGTGCTGTTCCTGCGGGACCACCCGGAGGGGCACGGTCCGGTGCCGGCGGAGCGTGGCTCCGGGGGCTTCGTCCGCCGGCAGATCCGCGAGTCCTGGGCCGAACCCGGCACCCGCCTCGGCCTGTGGGTGCACTTCACCACGCAGTTCCCGGCGATGGTGTTCCTGCTGCTGTGGGGCATGCCGTTCCTGGTGGAGGCGCAGGGGCTGTCGCGGACCACCGCGGGCGGACTGCTGACGCTGGTGGTCGCCTCCAACATGGCGCTCGGGCTGGTCTACGGCCAGGTCGTCGGCCGCCGCCAGTCCGCGCGGATCCCGCTCGCCCTGGGCACGGTCGGCCTCACGGCCCTCCTCTGGGCGGCCGTCCTCGCCTACCCGGGGGACACGGCGCCGATGTGGCTGCTGATCACCCTGTGCCTGGTCCTCGGCGGCTGCGGGCCGGCGTCGATGATCGGCTTCGACTTCGCCCGCCCCGCCAACCCGCCGGAACGCCAGGGCACCGCCTCCGGGATCACGAACATGGGCGGCTTCATCGCGTCGATGACCACCCTCCTCACCGTGGGCGTGCTGCTCGACGCCACCGGCGACAACTACCGCATCGCCTTCTCGACGGTGTTCGTCCTCGAAGCGCTGGGCGTCTCCCAGATCCTCCGACTGCGCCGCCGCGCACTGGCCCGCGAGGCGGAACCGGAGCGGGCGTCCCGCGCGTGTCCCCTCCCGGACGCCGCAGGGCGCGAAGGACCGTAGGGCCGCCGTCCCGGTGGATGACCCAGTGCGGCGCCGAAGCCGCGTTCCGCCGCGCCGCGGCGCGAGCCGGCCCGCCCGACGTCCCGTAGGGAGCCCGTACGGCGGCTCGTGCGGCGGCGTTCCTACGGGGTGACGGAGAACTGCGTGAGGATGGCCTCCGCCAGCTCGGCGTCGCCCTCCACCTTCACCCGGTCCGCGACGGAATGCGCCCGCACCCGCCCCGCCGCCAGCCGTACGTACGTCTCCCAGTCCAGCGTCAGCGTCACGGCCGGGCCCAGCGACGGCGTCTTGTCGATCGTGCCGCGGCCGTCGGCGTCCACCCGCACCGTCCGCATGAACTCCAGCGGACCGTGCACGTCGATGACCACCGCCGAGTGCGCCGGCGCGCCCGCCCGCTTCGCCACCACCTTCGGCAGCCCGGCCAGCAGGATGTCCCGCGCCACGTACGCACCCGGCGCGTCCCAGTTGCCCGGCACGCCCAGCGCCGCCCGCAGGTCCTGCTCGTGGATCCACACGTCGAACGCGCGCAGCCGCAGCGCGTGCTCCAGCGTCACCTGGTCACCCAGCGGACCGCGCACCATCGTGTCCGGATCCCGCTTCTCGTTGCGCAGCTGCCGCGAGCGCCGGATGACGGTGTACTCCAGCTCCGAGGTCATCTCCGGCGCGGTGTGGTGACGCCGCACGTCGACCTGCACCTCCATGTACCGGCTGAACTCGTCCACCACGTGCCGCAGGTCCCGCGCCACCGTGTGGATCGGCCGCGGGTCGCCGAGCTGCTCGCATTCGATGCCGATGATGTGTGACACGACGTCACGGACCGACCAGCCGGGGCACGGCGTCGCCCGGTTCCACTCGCCCTCCGTCAGGGGGAGGACCAGCTCGGATATCGCCTCGATGGAGTGCGTCCACGCGTCGGCATAGGGCTGAAGGCTGGGATGGACGGTCAACGGGACCCCTCGCGGTGCTGTTCAGTGGCGCGTTTTCGGAAGCAGTGGACTCAGTTTCCAAAACTACGCTGCCGGTGAGCACCCCGGCAGTGCTTTCGTGTGACGATCGTAGGCCCGAGTTGACGGCTTGAACGCCAGGACGGTGGTAGTGTGCGCGCCTCGCTGATCCAAATCGCAGTGAACGAGGGCGAGTCGGTGACTTCCCGACGTGCCCGCGTGGCCGAGCTCGTACGGGAGCAGGAAGGCTCCGACCTCGTCGTGCTGCCCGAACTGTGGCCCGTCGGCGCCTTCGCCTACGAGCAGTTCGAGACCGAGGCCGAACCCCTGGACGGCCCGACCTACGAGGCCATGTCCAAGGCCGCCCGCGACGCCGGGGTCTGGCTGCACGCGGGCTCGGTCGTGGAGCGCGCGGGGGACGGCTCCCTCTACAACACGGCCCTCGTCCTCTCCCCGGCGGGCGAGCTGGCCGCCACCTACCGGAAGATCCACCGCTTCGGCTTCGACCAGGGCGAGGCGGTGCTCATGTCGGCGGGCGACTCCCTGACCACGGTGGAGCTGCCGGAGCAGACCCTCGGCATCGCCACCTGCTACGACCTGCGCTTCCCGGAGCTGTTCCGCGGCCTGGTCGACGCCGGGGCCACCACGATGGTCGTCTCGGCGGGCTGGCCCGCGCGCCGCCGCTCCCACTGGACCCTGCTCAACCGGGCCCGCGCCGTCGAGGACCAGTCGTACGTCCTGGCGTGCGGGCTGGCCGGCACCCACGCGGGCGTCGAACAGGCCGGGCACAGCCTGGTGGTGGACCCGTGGGGCGAGGTCCTGGCGGAGGCCGGCCCGGGCGAGGCCGTCCTCACGGTGGACCTGGACCCGGCCAAGGTGGCCGAAACCCGCGAGCAGTTCCCGGCCCTGAAGGACCGCCGCCTGGGCCGCGGCGGCCAGGCGTGACGACCACAGGTCTGACGTACGAGCGGATCGAGCGGATCGGGCGGTCCGAGGAGGCGGTACGGGGGCTGGACGCGCTCGTACGCGTCTACCAGGAGGTCTACGCGGAACCCCCGTACCGCGAGGGCCCCCGGGACGCCGCCGATTTCCGCGTGCGCGCCGGGCGGCAGGCCGTGCGGGACGGCTTCCGGCTGGTCCTGGCGCGGGACGGCGACGAGCTCGTCGGCTTCTCGTACGGCTACCGGCTGCCCGCGGACACCGGGTGGTGGCGGGCCCTGGAGGAGCCGCTCGACGACGCCTTCGTCGAGGAGAACGGCCGGCGGACGTTCAACGTGGCCGAACTCGCCGTGCGCGGGGCCTGGCGACGGCAGGGCGTCGCGGCCGCGATGCACCGGCTCCTGATCGCGGACCAGGGGGCCGAGCGGATCACGCTGACCGTGCGCCCGGACCCCGAGGCCGCACCCGCGCGGACGGCCTACGCCACGTGGGGCTACCGGAAGGTCGGCCGCGCCCGGTACGGGGACGGGCACCCGGCCTACGACGTCCTGGTGCTGCCCGTGCCGGGCGGCCCGCCGACGGGTCCGTAGGGCGCGGGCCCGGCCGCCCGGCCGCCCGGCTCAGAGGGTGCGCAGCCAGACCATGACCGCGAGGACGGTGGGGGCCGGGCAGGCCAGGGCGCCCAGGAGGAGCAGCCGGCTCGACGCGGCCATCCGGCGGATGCCGGGGGCGAAGGCGAGAGCGGCGAGCACCGCTGCCGCGCCCACCGGCACCAGGACGAAACGCAGCAGCAGGCCTCCCACCGGCTGCCCGGCCGCCGCGCCCCAGAGGAGCGCGATGGAGAAGATGCTGGCCAGCCAGGCCAGCGAGAGGCCGGTGACCGTCCACAGCAGGGCCGCGAGCACGGCGACGGCGGGCCGCTCCTTGGGGGTGGGCTTAGCCGGCTGCCACGGGCCGTACAAGGCCGCGTACGTGCTGGGGTTCACCGTGGGCTCCTCACCGTCGGGGACGTACACGATCCTCGCCCTCCCCCACGGCCCCGGCATGAGTGCGCATGCTCACTTCCCCACGGACGCGTACTCACTCCGGCGGGCAGCTCGGCTACGGGAGCCCGTCCTCCCGCTCCTTCTCCACCATCCGGATCACGCACACCGCGACCGCGATCAGCAGCGCCGCGTCCGCGTCCTCGCGGACCACGTCCACCGCGTACGTCTCACGGACCCGGTACCACTGCCGTGAGACCAGCGCGAGCAGCTCCCCGTCGTACTCGACCTTGAACTCCCGGTCCAGGATCCGCCCGCTGACGTCGAGCTCGGTGCCCTCGGCCATGGTCACGCGGAAGTGGTTGCGCAGCAGGGAGAACCGCTTCCGGCGGATCACCGCGAGCCGCCGCTCGTCGCGCTCCAGCGTCATCGTGTCGCGGAAGCTGAGCATCTTCTCCCGCAGGGTGATCAGGATCAGCCCGTCCGGATCCTTCAGCTCCAGGGTGTCGCGGACCCGCAGCGCCTTCCCGTCGACGAGGAAGGCGTGGCGCCCGTCCTGGTCCTCGATCCAGTAGTCGTCCCCGATGGCCAGCACTTTGTCCCGTACGAGGTATTTCATGCGCTGATCAGTGCCCGCGATAGGTTTCCGCCATGCCACTCCTCTACGTGACCGACCTGGCCTACCCGGCGCGCGGCCGCCGCTACTGCGACGAGGACATATTCCTCACCTCCCGGCTGCGGGCCGATTTCGGCCTGGCCCTGTGCCACCCCGCGGACGCGGAGGCGCTCCTCCCGCTCGGCTTCGACGCGGTGATCGTCCGCAACAGCGGCCCGGTCCTGCACTACCAGGAGGCCTACGACTCCTTCCGCGCCGCCGCCCTCGCCGCCGGCACGCCGGTCTACAACCCCCTCACCGGCCGCGCGGACATGGCGGGCAAGCAGTACCTCCTCGACCTGACGGCCGCCGGCTACCCGGTCATCCCGACGATCGACGACCCGGCGAGGCTCTCGGAGCTGCCGCAGGTCCCCACCTACGCGGTCAAGCCGAAGCAGGGCGCCGACTCCATCGGCCTCACCTTCACCGCGACACCGGACGGCCCGGCCGGGGCCGTGCTGATCCAGCCGCGCATCGACTTCGCGTACGAGGTGTCCTTCTACTTCGTCGACGACGCCTTCCAGTACGCGCTGTACGCGCCGGATCCGGCCCGCCGCTGGGAGCTGGAGCGCTACGACCCGACCGAGGCGGACCTGGCCTTCGCCCGCGCCTTCATCGACTGGAACACCCTCGACCACGGCATCCAGCGCGTCGACGCCTGCCGGGCCCCCTCGGGCGAACTGCTCCTCGTCGAGCTGGAGGACCTCAACCCCTACCTCTCCCTGGACCTCCTCCCGGCGGACGTCCAGAACACCTTCGTGGCGGCACTGACCCAGTCGCTTCGCAGCTTCACTGGTTGATTTCTGGTCCCCGGGGGCGGTCGGTCACTCGTTCGGGTGGGGTGGCGGGGTTCCGGGGTGAGGAATGAGCTGAGGCTCTACGTTGGCGCTATGGCGGAGGTCGGGGAGGACGGGCGCGCCCGATACACCTTCCGGCTGCGCGTGTCGTCCACAGCCCGGACGTCCCTGCTGTCTGAGTGGGACCGGTGCCGATGGGTGTGGAACCAGTCCGTCGCAGCATCCAGGGCGGCGTACAAGGCCAAAGAGAAGTGCGGGCCCGCCCGTCTCGACAGGATGTTGACGGGATGGCGCGCGGAGCACGACTGGTTGCGTGAGGGCGCGTCGGTTCCGCAGCAGCAGATCATCCGGAACTTCGCTGCATCACGTGCCAAAGCCGTGAAGGACATCAAGACCCGGTTGCCCATGTGGCGGCGGGCGGGGATGCCCCGGTACAAGAAGAAGACTGTCGCGGATCCGACGTTGAACTACACCCGTCGTGGTTTCCGGTTGAGGGACGGCCGTCTGCATCTGGCAGGCGGCATCGTTCTGTCGGTGGTGTGGTCGCGGGAGCTGCCGGCCGATCCGTCGAGCGTGAGGGTCTACAGGGACGCCCTCGGGCACTGGTACGCCTCGTTCGTCGCTCCGGCCGAGGTGCGGCCGCTCCCCGAGACGGGTGCGGTGATCGGTGTTGACTGGGGTGTGAGGGAGACCGCGACCACCACCAGCGATGAGCATGACCTCCCCCACCCCGGGCACGGGAGGAAGGCGGCGGGGAAGCTGGCCGGGTATCAGCGGATGATGGCGCGCCGGAAGCCGAAGCGCGGACAACCCAAGTCGAAGGGGTACCGGAAGGCCAGGCGGCAGGTCGCGAAGACACACAAGAAGATCGCCCGGCAGCGCCAGGACACCGCTCGCAAGTGGGCCAAGAAGGTTGTGACGGACTTCGACGCGCTCGCAGTGGAGGACTTCCGTCCGAAGTTCCTGGCGAAGTCGACCATGGCGCGTAAGGCTGCCGACGCGGCGATCGCGGCGACCAAGCGCGAGCTGATCAGCATGGCGCGCAAGCATGGTCGGGGCCTGTACCTCGTGCACCCGGCGCACACGACCATGGACTGCGGACGGTGCGGAGCGAGAGCCAAGCACGCATTGCCGCTGTCGGAACGTACGTACACGTGCACCGCCTGCAGAGCCGTATCCCCGAGGGACAAGAACTCCGCACGCGTCATGCTCGTCCGGGCTGGTCTCAACCCGGCTACCGCTGATCGTGGAAGACCCGACGGACCGCCGGTCCGCCGGGCAGCGTGAGGTAGGAATCCCTTTCGTCCACGAAAGGGAGGAAGTCAAAAGATCTCTCCACTCCCTCCAGGAATCCTTCGCAGGCTGATGTCAGTGCCGGGTGCCAGGCTTTTCCCATGGACAAGCAGACGTTCTGGCAGTTGATCGAGACGGCCCGCGCGGGCACGGCGGCGGACGAGGTGGCGGGGCGGGCGGCGGAGCTGCTGGCGGCCCGTCCGGCGGCGGAGATAGCCGCGGCCCAGCAGGTGCTGTGGGACCTGCTGGCGGAGTCCTACCGCAGCCCGCTCTGGGCCGCGGCCTACGTGATCAACGGCGGCTGCTCGGACGACGGCTTCGACTACTTCCGCGGCTGGCTCCTCACCCAGGGCCGGGCGGCCTTCGAAGCGGCCCTGGCCGACCCGGACTCCCTGGCGGTCCACCCGGCGGTCCGCGAGGCCGCGGCCGAGGGCCACGAACTGTGGGACGAGGAGGCCCTCTCGATCGCCTGGACCGCCTACGAGTCCGCCACCGGCCGCGAACTCCCGGCGGACTCCTTCACGATCAGCTACCCGCCCCTCGATCCGGCCTGGGACTTCGACTTCGACGACACGGCCGAACTCGCCCCCCGCCTGCCCCGCCTGAGCACCCTCTTCGCCTATTCGTAGCGGTACAGCAGCGACTCGCGTTCCTGCCGGCGGATGTCCTCGACCGTCAGATCCGGCATGTCCAGGTGGGAGAGGGTGACCTCGGCGGAGCTCGGTACGGCGTCCTCGGCGAGCCACTGCCCGGGCTGCCACGCGCCGCTGCGCAGGAACGCCTTCGGGCAGTGCTGGTACGCCTCCTCGACCTGCACGACGATCGCGCTGCGCGGCGGCTTGCCGACGGCGGTCAGCTGCTCCAGCAGCCGGGGGTCGGCTGATACGCAGGCGCGTCCGTTCACGCGCAGAGTGGTGGCCCGGCCGGGGATGACGAAGATCAGCCCGGCCCGGCCCGTCTCCACGATGTTGTGGGCGGTGTCGAGCCGCTTGTTGCCGGTGGCGTCGGGGACGGCGAGGGTGAACTCGTCCAGTACGGCCACGAACCCGGGCGGCCCGCCCCGTGGCGTGACATCGCAGGTCCCGTCGGCCCCCGCACTGGCCACGAACACCAGCGACGACCGCCCGATGACCGCCCGCGCGGCCTCGTGGATCCGGTCCACGGTCTTGCGCCGGGCCATCTCCCCCGGCTCCTCGTACAACTCGCGCAACTGTTCCGTGCTCCGCACGGCGGTGGCGTTCAGGGCGTCGAATATCGTCACGCCCCAGCACGCTACCGGCTGATCACCGGCTAGAGGCCGCTGGTGTCGAGCTCGATCCCGAACGGCTCGGGCAGCCGCACCGGCGTCCCGAACGGATGCGGTCCGTCCACCTTCGTGTACCCGAGCCGCCCGGGCCCGGCGAACACCGTCACCGTCGTCTCCACCCGGTCGACCAGCAGGTACAGCGGGGCGCCGTACTCGGCATACCGCTTGCGCTTGACGACCCGGTCGGTCTCGGCGTTCGACTCGGAGGTGATCTCAACGACGAGCAGCACCTGGTCCGGCAGCAGAGCACCCCCGCCTTTCGCCAGCGCCTTGGGGACGACGGCGAGGTCGGGGATGTACCAATTCGACGAACCCGGAAGGTCCAGGTTGCCCGAACCGGTGACGCAGCCCAGTTCCTTGACCCGCAGGCGGATCTGATCGCGGATCTCGTCGGCCGCGTTCTCGTGGTCCCAGCTCGGCGTCACGTTGCTGATGACCCCTTCGACGATCTCGGTGCGGTCTCCGCTGTGGTGCTGGACGGCGTACTTCAGCGCGCGCTCGGGATCTACGCCTTCGCTGTAGTCGTGCGCGGTGGTCATCCCGGACGCCTCCCTTGCTTCCCGTGACCAGACTCCCACGGGTTCCCACCCCCGGTCGTCACCCCCGCGGGTGCTCCTGGACCTGTGACCCGGTGTTCATACCCGGATGGCAAGCTTGAAGGATGAACGATGCTGCCCCGGCGCCCACCCCTGCGCCCGCGCCCCGCCGTGCCCGTGTCCGTGCCCCCGAGCTGATCGGCAAGGGTGGCTGGCTGAACACCGGAGGGAAGGAGCTGACCCTCGCCGACCTGCGGGGACGTATTGCGATCCTGGATTTTTGGACCTTCTGCTGCATCAACTGCCTGCACGTCCTCGACGAGCTGCGCGAGCTGGAGGAGAAGCACCGCGACACCGTCGTGATCATCGGCGTGCATTCGCCGAAGTTCGTGCACGAGGCCGAGCACGCGGCCGTCGTCGACGCCGTCGAGCGGTACGAGGTGCACCACCCCGTGCTGGACGATCCGGAGCTCGCGACCTGGAAGCAGTACGCCGTGCGGGCGTGGCCCACGCTCGTCGTGATCGACCCCGAGGGGTACATCGTCGCCCAGCACGCCGGCGAGGGGCACGCGCACGCCATCGCGAAGCTGGTCGAGGAGCTGGAGGCCGAGCACGAGGCCAAGGGGACGCTGCGGCGCGGGGACGGGCCGTACGTGGCGCCGGAGCCGGTCGCGAGCGACCTGCGGTTCCCCGGGAAGGCGGTGCTGCTGCCGAGCGGGAACCTGCTCGTGTCGGACACCACGAGGCACCAGCTCGTCGAGCTGGAGGCGGACGGCGAGAGCGTCGTGCGCCGCATCGGCACCGGCGAGCGCGGCTTCGGCGGTGACAGCTTCAGCGAGCCGCAGGGCCTCGCGCTGCTGCCCGACGGCCGGGTCGTGGTCGCCGACACCGTCAACCACGCGCTGCGCACCTACGACCCGGCCACCGGGCACGTGGAGACCGTCGCCGGCACCGGGCGCCAGTGGTGGCAGGGCTCGCCGACCTCCGGCCCCGCCCTGGAGGTGGACCTGTCCTCGCCGTGGGACGTGGCCTGGTGGCAGGGCAAGGTGTGGATCGCCATGGCCGGTGTGCACCAGCTGTGGACCTGGGATCCGCAGGACGGCACCGTCGCCGTCGCCGCCGGGACCACCAACGAGGGGCTGCTCGACGGGCCCGTCGCCGAGGCCTGGTTCGCCCAGCCCTCGGGGCTCGCGGCCGCCGGGGACCGGCTGTGGATCGCCGACTCCGAGACCAGCGCCCTCCGGTACGTCCACCCCACCGACACCGGCTACGCGATCACCTCCGCCGTCGGCACCGGCCTGTTCGACTTCGGGCACCGGGACGGGGAGGCGGGCCAGGCCCTGCTCCAGCACCCGCTCGGGGTGACCGCCCTGCCCGACGGCTCGGTCGCGGTGTCCGACACGTACAACCACGCGCTGCGCCGCTACGACCCCGCCACCGGAGAGGTGTCCACGCTGGCCACCGATCTGCGCGAGCCCAGCGACGCCGTGCTCGTCGGTGACGACATCGTGGTCGTCGAGTCGGCCCGGCACCGGCTGACCCGGCTGCGGCTCCCGGAGGAGGCCGTCCGGGTCGAGTCCGTGGCGCACCGGACGCAGCGGGCCGCCACCGAGGTGGCGCCCGGCACGCTCCGGCTCGACGTGGTGTTCCAGGCGCCGGGCGGGCAGAAGCTCGACACCCGCTACGGGCCGTCCACCCGGCTGCTCGTCTCCTCGACCCCGCCCGAGCTCCTCGCCGGGGGCGAGGGCGCCGGGACCGACCTGTTCCGGGAGCTCGCGCTGAACCCGGAGGTCACCGAGGGCGTGCTGCACGTCTCCGCGATGGCGGCTTCGTGCGACGACGACCCCGCCAACGAGTACCCGGCCTGCCACGTCCACCAGCAGGACTGGGGCGTGCCCGTCCGGGTCACCGCCGACGGCGCCTCCCGGCTGCCCCTGGTCCTCGCCGGGATGGACGAGGAGGGGTGACCTGAGCCCCTGGGGGCCTTCCCGGGGGTCAGCCCTCCAGGAAGGCCACCAGGGCGTTGGCGAGGAGGTACGGGTCGTCCGCGCCGCACAGTTCGCGCGCGCTGTGCATCGACAGGATCGCGACGCCGATGTCCACGGTCTGGATGCCGTGGCGGGCGGCCGTGATCGGGCCGATGGTCGTGCCGCACGGCATGGAGTTGTTGGAGACGAAGGTCTGCCACGGCACGCCGGCCCGCTCGCAGGCGCTCGCGAACACCGCGCGCCCGCTGCCGTCCGTCGCGTACCGCTGGTTGACGTTGACCTTCAGGATCGGGCCGCCGTTGGCGCGCGGGTGGTGCGTCGGGTCGTGCCGTTCCCCGTAGTTGGGGTGCACGGCGTGCCCGGTGTCGGAGGACAGGCAGATGGTGCCGGCGAAGGCACGCGCGCGGTCCTCGTACGAGCCCCCGCGCGCGAAGACTGAACGTTCCAGCACGTTGCCCAGCAGCGGGCCGTCGGCGCCGGTGTCCGACTGCGAGCCGTTCTCCTCGTGGTCGAAGGCGGCCAGCACCGGGATGTGGTCGAGCTTCTCGGAGCCCGACACCGCCGCCAGCGCCGCGACGCCCGCGTGCACCGACAGCAGGTTGTCCATGCGCGGGCCGGCGACGAGCTCGCGGTCGCGGCCCAGGTACGCGGGCGGTTCGATGGAGTGGACCATCAGGTCCCAGCCGGCCACCGAGCCCTGTTCCAGGCCCTCTTCCTCTTCGAGGAAGGCGATCAGGTCGCCCTCGTGCACGTCGCCCAGGCCCCAGATCGGCTGCATGTGCCGCTGCTTGTCGAGCTTGAGGCCGTCGGTGTTCACCGATCGGTCCAGATGCACGGCGAGTTGGGGGACGCGCAGCAGCGCGCGGTCCACGTTCACCAGGCGCTCGCTGCCGTCGCGCAGGGTCAGCCGGCCGGCGAGGCCGAGGTCGCGGTCCAGCCAGGTGTTGAGCAGGGTGCCGCCGTAGATCTCGACGGCGATCTGCCGCCAGCCCTGGGAGCCCGTGTCGGGCTGCGGCTTGACCCGCAGGTTCGGGGAGTCGGTGTGCGCGCCGACGATCCTGAACGGGGTGTGCGCGGCCGCGCCTTCGGGGACGTACCAGGCGATGAGCGCACCGCCGCGGAGCACGAACTTGCCCCCGGTGCCCGCATCCCAGGCGTCCGTTTCCGACAACTGCCTGAAGCCTGCCTTCTCCAGCCGCTCCGCCGCGTTGGCCACGGCGTGGTACGGCGACGGACTGGCCGTCAGGAAGGTCATCAGATCGTCGGTGTGGCCGCGGTCGAAGCGGGCGGGAGAGCTCATGTGGTTCACCTTAACGACGGTCGTGTTCGCCATGGCCGGACTGCGACGGATGGCCGGAGGTCAGGGTGCGCAGGGTGGGTGGTCTGCGGTCCTTGTCGGTTCTCAGCCCGGCGGTCGCTCGAATCGGCGCTGCAGTTGTCTGCGCTCGCCCCGGCGGATGCGCGGGAGCATCTCCGGGGTCTGCGGGGAGCGCTGCGCGCGTCTCTTGCGTCCGGCGCAGAAGATACAGGCCTCACCGGGGGGCGCGTCGGGGTCGATGGGTGCACCGGGGTGTTCGGAGCAGCCCGAGGCGTTGCGGGGGCGGGAGAGTTCGCGGGCGACGATGAAGGCGCGGTGGAGGTCGTCGGCGATGCGGACGAAGTCCTCGGCGGGGGAGGACAGGCCCAGGTGGAACCGCTGGTCCTCGATGGTGCGCACGCACGCGCGCAGTGCCTGGAGGGTGTACGGGCCCTCCGGTACGGGGTATCCGAGGCGGCGCTGTTCACCGGCGGGGGCGGCGGCGGGGCCGCCGTGCCGGCGCTGTCCGAGGCGGCGGCGGTCGTTGCAGATGAGGCAGCGGCCCCAGCCGTCGGGCGCCTCGGGGTCGAGGGCGCCGTTGGGGTGCTCGGAGCAGCCGGTGTAGCTCTTGGCGGGGGCGAGTCCGGCGGCGGTCTGGAAGGCCACGTAGAGCGCGTCGGCGATGGTGTCGTACTCGGCGGGGTGGGCGCCGTCGTACAGCTCGCGCAGGTGGTCGCCGAGACTGCCCAGGCTCGCCTGCAGCTCCTTGAGGGCGTACGGGCGCCCGGTGGGGACGGAGTACCCCCTGCTGCCGTGCTGATCCTGTGGACTCATGCGTACGAGCGTCCCATGAACGACTGACATAGGGGAAAGCCGCAGGACAGGGGCCCCGGGGCGGACCAGGCGGCGCATGCGCCAGCGGCCGGGACCCCGTGCGGGGGTCCCGGCCGCTGTGCGTACACGGCGTACTGGTGTGGCGGGCGGACGGTGCCCGCGGGCGGCCTAGAAGGCGGCTTCGTCGAGCTCCATGAGGGAGTTGTCGACGGCCTCGGCCAGCGCGCGCTGGACGGAGACGCCCGGGAGGACCTCGGCCGCGAAGAACTTCGCGGCGGCGATCTTGCCGGTGTAGAAGGGGACGTCCTTCGCGGAGGCGGTTGCCAGCTTCTCGGCGGCCACGGCGGCGCCCCTGAGCAGCAGGTATCCGACGACCACGTCGCCGGAGGCCATCAGCAGGCGGGTGGTGTTCTGGCCGACCTTGTAGATGTTCTTGACGTCCTCGCCGGTGGCGGTGAGGTCGACGATCATCTGGCCGACGATGGCCTCCAGGTCCACGGCGGCCTTGGCGAGCGCGTCGCGGGCGCCGGCCAGCTCCTCGCCGCCGACGGCCTCGGCGAGGAACTTCTTGATCGTCTCGGAGAGGAGGTTCAGGGAGGCGCCCTGGTCGCGGACGATCTTCCGGAAGAAGAAGTCCTGGCCCTGGATGGCCGTGGTGCCCTCGTAGAGGGTGTCGATCTTGGCGTCGCGGATGTACTGCTCGATCGGGTACTCCTGGAGGTACCCGGAGCCGCCGAAGGTCTGCAGGGACTGCGCGAGCTGCTCGTACGACTTCTCCGAGCCGTAGCCCTTGACGATCGGCAGGAGCAGGTCGTTCAGGCCTATGAGGGCGGAGGCGTCCTCGCCGGCGGCCTGCTTGACCTGGATCTCGTCCTGGACGGTCGCGGTGTGCAGGACGAGGGCGCGCATGCCCTCGGCGTACGCCTTCTGCGTCATGAGCGAGCGGCGCACGTCGGGGTGGTGCGTGATGGTGACCTTGGGCGCGGTCTTGTCCATGAAGTTCGCGAGGTCCGGGCCCTGCACGCGCTCCTTGGCGTACTCCAGCGCGTTCAGGTAGCCGGTGGAGAGCGTCGCGATGGCCTTCGTGCCGACCATCATGCGGGCGAACTCGATGATCATGAACATCTGGCGGATGCCGTCGTGCTTGTCGCCGATCAGCCAGCCCTTGGCGGGGTGCTGGTCGCCGAAGGTCATCTCGCACGTGTTGGAGGCCTTGAGGCCCATCTTGTGCTCGACGTTCGTGGCGTAGACGCCGTTGCGCTCGCCCAGCTCGCCGGTCTCCCAGTCGAAGTGGAACTTCGGGACGAGGAAGAGCGACAGGCCCTTGGTGCCCGGGCCGTGGCCCTCGGGGCGGGCGAGGACGTAGTGGAGGATGTTCTCCTCCATGTCGTGCTCACCGGAGGTGATGAAGCGCTTGACGCCCTCGATGTGCCAGGAGCCGTCCTCCTGCTGCACGGCCTTGGTGCGGCCGGCGCCCACGTCCGAGCCGGCGTCCGGCTCGGTGAGGACCATGGTGGAGCCCCAGCGCTTCTCGACGGCGATCTGGGCGACCTTCTTCTGCGCCTCGTTGCCCTCTTCGAAGAGGATGCCGGCGAACGCCGGGCCGGAGGAGTACATCCAGATGGCCGGGTTCGAGCCGAGCAGCAGCTCCGCGTAGGCCCAGATGAGGGAGCGGGGCGAGGTGGTGCCGCCGATCTCCTCGGGCAGGCCCAGGCGCCAGTACTCCGAGTCCATGAAGGCTTCGTAGCTCTTCTTGAAGGAGGTCGGGACCGGCGCGGTGTTGGTGGCCGGGTCGAAGACCGGCGGGTTGCGGTCGGCGTCCGCGAAGGACTCGGCCAGCTCGTTCTCGGCGAGGCGGGCGAGCTCGGACAGGACGCTCTTGGCGGTCTCGGTGTCCATCTCCTCGAACGGACCGGTGCCGTACTGCTTGTCGCGGCCGAGCACCTCGAAGAGGTTGAACTCGATGTCGCGGAGATTCGACTTGTAGTGCCCCATGGCGACGGCTCCGTTAAGGCTCGGGGAGAGAGGTTCCTCGTACATACCAATCGGTAACGTAATGATGCTACCCGTCGGTAATAAGACGCAACCCCTGGCGACTGTGACCAGCGTCAAGCCTGGCGGGAAATGCGTGTCCGGGCGTGACGGGCAGGTCGGTAGTCTTCCCCTCATGTACGGCTACGACCAGAACGTGAGCGCAGGGCAGCAGTACGCCGCCCCGCAGCAGATGGCCGGCGGGTACGGCGAGCAGCCGCTCTACCCCGAGCCATCGCCGCCGTCGCTCGCCGACGCGGTGCGGGCCTTCACCACGGGGTCCCTGTCCGCGGAGGACTTCCAGCAGATCTTCGCCACCTCGAAGGTCTACTGCCCGCGCGGCGAGACCCCCGGATTCCTGGCGCTGCACAACACGCAGCAGCCGGTCATCCCGATGTTCACCACGCTCAAGGAGCTCCGCCGCTACGCCGGCAAGGAGTCCAAGTACTTCGTGATCACCGGCGCCGAGGTGATCGACCTGCTGCCCACCGGGTACGGCTTCGTCCTCGACATGGAGGGCGACCACCGGATGGTCTTCGACGCCAAGGCGGTCGAGCAGATGGTCGACTTCGCCATGCGCCGCATGTACGGCTAGGGCCTGTCCGGACAGGGCCTGGACGCGGTGCGGACGGCCGGCCGTACCGGCTGAGGCCTGACGGGGGGCGGGGCGATGCTGCGGGTGCACTTCACGGCCGAGGACCTGCTCAACGTCACCTTCGCGAGCGAGCCGCTGCCGATGGTGGAGCTGGCCATGGCGCTGGTCGCCTGGCAGCGCACCGACGAACCGGCGGTTTTCGGCCGCTGGCGGGGCAGGGTCAGCCGGGAGCTGCCGGGCCGAGTGCGCCCGCTGCTGGACCTGCTGCGCCCGGACGGTGACAACCCCGAGTTCGTCGAGCCGTACACGGGCACGCTGGAGGAGGGACTCGCCGCCGTACGGGAGGCCGCGCCGGCGCTGACCGGCGCGCAGCTCGCCCGCGCCGCCGCCCGGGCGCCCGGGCCGGATTCCTGGCTGCGGGCGCTGTGGGGCCGGGACCGGGAGGCGTGGGACCAGTTGGGCGGGGCGCTCAGGGCCGGCCACGAGGTCGTGGTGGCCCCGCACTGGGCCCGGATCCGGCAGTCCTTCCATGCGGACGTCGCCTGGCGCACGCGGCTGCTGGCCACCCACGGCATCAAGGCGTGCCTGGCCGGTACGCACCCGCGGGCCGAGTGGTCGGGCACCGTCCTGGAGGTCGACCGGCCGCCGCACTACGAGGTCCGGCTCGGCGGGCGCGGGCTGCTGCTGATGCCCTCGCCGTTCTGGACCGGGCGTCCGCTGGTCGCGCAGGGCCCGGGCGGGCCGCAGGGGCCGCCCGTGCTGATGTACCCGGCGCTGACCCCGCTGCCCCTGGTCGGTGCCGGGCCCGCGGAGGGCGCCCTGGACGCCCTGCTGGGCCGCACCCGGGCGGCCGTGCTCCAGCAGCTGGTGCGCCGGCGCACGACGAGCGAACTGGCCCGGGACCTCGACATCAGCCTGCCCTCGGTCTCCGAGCACACCCGCACCCTGCGTGCGGCCGGGCTGATCACCACCGAGCGGGACGGCAGGGCGGTGCTGCACACGGTGACGGGCCTGGGCGTGGACCTGCTGCGCAGCGGTGGCTGACCTTTCGGGTACGCCCGAAAGGATCGCGGCCGGTGCCGTGGCTCCCGAGTATCGGTGCTGCGGGGAATCCACGGGGGTCCCCGCACCACCGACGAGGGGGCACTGATGGCTCGTACGTCCATCCGCACGAACCTCGCCGCGGTCGCGGTCACCGGGACGCCGGCGCCGGGTACGGGGGTCCTGGCGCCGGCTCCGTCGCCGGTCAATTCGGTCGTCTTCGCGCCGTAACCGCAGGTCGGACCGTGATCGGCCCCGGGGGGGAATTCCCCCGGGGCCGCTTCTGTTCTGCGGGTGTGGCAGAAAGTTCGAGTTTCAACTAAACTCGACGCAGAAGGAGGTCCTGACCATGCCCGCAGTGACTGTTGAGAACCCGTTGACCCTCCCGCGCGTGGCCGAGCCGCAGGCCGCCGTCCCGCGCAAGGTGCTGGCCGTCGTCTCCGCTCCCGGTGGGTTCGAGGGCGAGGGATTCCCGGTGCGCCGCGCCTTCGCCGGTATCAACTACCAGTACCTCGACCCGTTCATCATGATGGACCAGATGGGCGAGGTGGAGTACGCGCCGGGAGAGCCCAAGGGAACGCCCTGGCACCCCCACCGCGGCTTCGAGACCGTCACGTACCTGATCGACGGAACCTTCGTCCACCAGGACAGCAACGGCGGCGGCGGCGTCATCAACGGCGGCGACACCCAGTGGATGACCGCCGGATCGGGCCTCCTGCACATCGAGGCCCCGCCGGAGTCCCTCGTCGTGTCCGGCGGGCTCTTCCACGGCCTCCAGCTGTGGGTGAACCTCCCGGCCTCCGACAAGATGATGCCCCCGCGCTACCAGGACATCGGCGGCGGCCAGGTCCAGCTGCTGACCACCCCGGACGGCGGCTCCCTGCTCCGCGTGATCGCCGGTGAGCTCGACGGCCACCAGGGCCCGGGCATCACCCACACCCCGATCACGATGATCCACGCGACCGTCTCGCCGGGCGCGCAGATCACCCTGCCGTGGCGCGAGGACTTCAACGCCCTGGCGTACGTCATGGCCGGACGCGGGTCCGTCGGCGAGGACCGCCGGCCCCTCCGGACCGGGCAGACGGCCGTCTTCGGCGAGGGCGGCTCGCTCACGGTGCGGGCGGACGAGTCCCAGGACTCCAACGCCCCCGACCTGGAGATCGTGCTCCTCGGCGGCCGTCCGATCCGGGAGCCGATGGCGCACTACGGTCCGTTCGTCATGAACAGCCAGCACGAACTCCAGCAGGCCTTCGACGACTTCCAGGCCGGCCGGCTGGGCCGCATCCCCACCACCGCGCGCACCGGGCTCGGCCACCGCGGCGCCGGCGACGCGGAGGACTGACCGGCTCCGACGGGCTCCCGGCCGGGAGCCCGTCGCGCCCACGCGCCCAACGAGCCCTGCGCCCCGACCGGGGCGTCCGGGGCTCACAGCACCTGGTCGGCGCCCGTCTTCGACTGCTCGTGCAGCTCGAACCAGATCGACTTGCCCTCGCCCTGCGGGTCCACGCCCCAGGTGTCGGCGAGCATCTCCATCAGCAGCACCCCGCGGCCGCTGGAGGACATCTCGCCCGGGTGCCGCTTGTGCGGCAGCTCGTCGCTCCCGTCCGCGACCTCCACGCGCAGCCGGCGCGCGCCCAGTTCGCCCACGGCCTCCGCGACCAGCAGCGCGTCGCCGTCCGTGTGCAGCAGTACGTTCGTCACGATCTCGGAGACCATCAGCACCGCCGAGTCCACCTGGTCGGCGTCGGCCCAGTCGTGCAGCAGCTCGCGGACCTGGCGGCGGGCGCCCGCGATCCGTTCCGGTTCGTCCTGGGCCACCGTCAGCACCGTGCGGCGCGCCGGGCGGGCCGGGTGCGCCGGCGGGGTCCCGCAGGCGCAGCCGTCGCCCTCGCCCTCGCGGCACAGCAGCACCACGGCTATGTCGTCCTCGCGGCGGTCGGCCAGCGGGCCCGTGGTGTGGTGCGAGGACGGCCCGTGCACGGCCTGGACCAGCAGGTCGGCCAGCCTTTCGAGGTGCGGGGGCTCGAAGCGTCCGGCGGCCGGGCCCTCCGGCTCGTGCGCGCCGACGGAGCCGTGGGTGTCGGACTCCAGGACCGCGCGCAGCCGCGCCCAGCCCGTGTCCAGGTCGTGCCCGCCGGTCTCGATGAGCCCGTCGGTGCACAGCATCATCGTCTCGCCCGGTTCCAGGGTGAACCGGGTGGTGGGGTAGTCGGTGTCGGGGACGATCCCGAGGGGGAGCCCGCCCGCGGTGGGGCGCATCAGGACGGTGCCGTCCGTCATCCGGATCGCGGGGTCGGGGTGGCCGGCGCGGGCCACCTCCAGCATCCCGGTCTTCGGATCGCACTCCACGTACAGGCAGGTCGCGAACCGCGGGCTCTGGAAGTCCGCGTCCACCTCGGCGCCCGCTCCCGGGCCGGTGCCCGCGCCCGCGGCCTCGTACGGATCGGACTCCTGCGAGGCGCACAGCCCGGCCAGGAAGCGGGAGGCGCGGGAGAGCACCGCGTCCGGCCGGTGGCCCTCGGACGCGTACGCCCGTACGGCGATCCGCAGCTGGCCCATCAGCCCGGCCGCCCGGACGTCGTGGCCCTGCACGTCGCCGATGACCAGCGCGAACCGGCCGGACGGCAGCGGGATCATGTCGTACCAGTCGCCGCCCACCTGGAGCCCGCCGCCGGTCGGGACGTACCGCGCGGCGATCTGCATGCCGGGGATCTCGGGGCCGAGCTGGGGCATCATCGACCGCTGCAGGCCGGTGGTGAGCTCCCGCTCGGATTCGGCCACTCCGGCGCGCTGGAGCGCCTGGGCCAGCATCCGGGCCACGGTCGTCAGCACGGACCGCTCGTCGGGCGAGAACGACGCCGGGTGCTTGAACGCGGCCATCCAGGCGCCCATGGTGCGCCCGGCCACGGTCAGCGGCAGGAAGGCCCAGGACACCCGGTCGAAGCGCTGGGCGAGCGGCCACGTGGCCGGGAACCGCCGTTTGTAGTCCTCCGGCGTGGCCAGGTAGATCGCCCGGCCGGTACGGGCGACCTCCGCGGCCGGATAGTCCGTCTCCAGGAGCATGTCCGTGAAGGGTTCCTCGTCCCCCGGATCGTGCCCGTGGTGCCCGATGATCGACAGCCGGTCCCCGGCCACGCCGAAGACGGCCAGCCCGTCCGGGCTGAAGCCCGGCATGGACAGCGAGGCCGCGACCCGCAGCACCTCGGCCGTGGACCGGGCCTCCGCCAGCGCGCGCCCCGCGTCCAGCAGGAAGGCCTCGCGGGAGCGCCGCCAGTCGCCCGTGATGGGGGTGTGGGCCGCCGTGGTGCCGGGCTGCGGCTCGGCGATCTCCTGGATGGTGCCGATCAGCTCGTAGTCCACGCGCCCGTCGGCGGAGCGGCTCTCCAGCGGCTTGGAACGGCTGCGGACGGTCCGCAGGACCCGCCCGTCCACGTCCATGATCCGCAGCCGGGCCTCGGCGAGGGTGCCCTCGGCGACCGCCAGGTTCACGATCCCGTTGATCTCGTTCCAGTCCACCGGGTGGAAACGGGACCGTACGGAGACCTCCGGCAGCACCACGGGCTCGGCGGGCAGCCCGAGGAGCCGGGCGGCCTCACCGTCGAGGGTGACCGTTCCGGAGGCGTTGTCCCACCGCCACAGGCCCGTCGCGATGGCGGCCAGGACGTCCTCGGTGCGCACCCGGCCATCTTTACAGGTCATATCCGTCAAGTGCCTGTCAGGAGGGACCGCCGGACGCATTTGCGCAGGCTGGAGGGAGTGCCCGACCCGTCACCCTCCCGGACGGTAACCTTGGGACGGTTGAATCCACCCTGGTATCGCGTAGAACTGGATGACTGATGCATCGGTACAGGTCCCACACCTGCGGCGAGCTCCGCGCTTCTGACGTCGCCGCCGACGTCCGGCTGAGCGGCTGGCTGCACAACCGTCGAGACCTGGGCGGCATCCTCTTCATCGATCTGCGGGACCACTACGGCATCACGCAGCTCGTCGCCCGGCCGGGCACCGCGGCGAACGAGGCGCTGAGCAGCGTCACCAAGGAGACCGTCGTCCGCATCGACGGCAAGGTCGTCTCCCGCGGCGCCGACAACGTCAACCCGGAGCTGCCGACCGGCGAGATCGAGATCGAGGTCTCCGAGGTCGAGGTGCTGGGCGCCTCCGCCCCGCTGCCGTTCACGATCAACACCGACGACGGTGTGAACGAGGAGCGGCGTCTGGAGTACCGCTTCCTCGACCTGCGCCGCGAGCGCATGCACCGCAACATCATGCTGCGCTCGGCGGTCATCGCCTCCATCCGTTCCAAGATGGTGGCCCTCGGCTTCAACGAGATGGCGACGCCGATCCTCACCGCGACCTCCCCCGAGGGCGCCCGTGACTTCGTGGTGCCGTCCCGCCTGAACCCGGGCAAGTTCTACGCCCTGCCGCAGGCCCCGCAGCAGTTCAAGCAGCTGCTGATGATCTCCGGCTTCGACCGCTACTTCCAGATCGCGCCCTGCTTCCGCGACGAGGACGCCCGCGCCGACCGCTCGCCGGGCGAGTTCTACCAGCTCGACGTGGAGATGTCCTTCGTCGAGCAGGAGGACGTCTTCCAGCCGATCGAGCGCCTGATGACCGAGCTCTTCACCGAGTTCGGCAACGGCCGCGAGGTCACCTCGCCGTTCCCGCGGATCCCGTTCCGCGAGTCGATGCTGAAGTACGGCAACGACAAGCCCGACCTGCGCGCCAAGCTGGAGCTCGTCGACATCACCGACGTGTTCGAGGGCTCGGAGTTCAAGGCGTTCGCCGGCAAGCACGTGCGCGCGCTGGCCGTCCCGGACACCGCCGCGCAGCCGCGCAAGTTCTTCGACGGCCTCGGCGAGTACGCGATCTCGCTGGGCGCCAAGGGCCTCGCCTGGGTCCGCGTCGGCGAGGACGGCGCCCTGACCGGCCCGATCGCCAAGTTCCTCACCGAGGAGAACGTCAAGGTCCTCACCGAGCGCCTGGGCCTGGCCCCCGGCCACGCGGTGTTCTTCGGCGCGGGCGAGTTCGACGAGGTCTCCAAGATCATGTCCGGCGTTCGCGTCGAGGCGGCCAAGCGTGCGGGCCAGTTCGAGGAGAACGTCTTCCGCTTCTGCTGGATCGTCGACTTCCCGATGTACGAGAAGGACGAGGAGACCGGCAAGATCGACTTCTCGCACAACCCCTTCTCGATGCCCCAGGGCGGCATGAAGGACCTGGAGGAGAAGGACCCGCTCGACATCCTGGCGTGGCAGTACGACATCGTCTGCAACGGCATCGAGCTGTCCTCCGGCGCCATCCGCAACCACGAGCCCGAGGTCATGCTGAAGGCCTTCGAGATCGCGGGCTACGAGGCGGAGACCGTCGAGCGCGAGTTCGCCGGCATGCTGCGCGCGTTCCGCCTCGGCGCCCCGCCGCACGGTGGCATCGCCCCGGGCGTGGACCGCATCGTGATGCTGCTGGCCGACGAGCCGAACATCCGCGAGACGATCGCCTTCCCGCTGAACGGCAACGCGCAGGACCTGATGATGGGCGCGCCGACGGTCCTGGAGGAGGCCCGTCTGCGTGAGCTGAACATCGCGCTGCGCAAGCCGGTCGAGACGAAGGCGGCGGAGCGGCCGGTCTCGGACGCGGTCGTCCCGGACGCCGGGTCCCCGCGGGGCTGAGCCCGCTGATACGCCGAAGGCGGCGCCCCCTCTCCTCGCGGGAGGGGGCGCCGCCTTTTGCCTGCGTGATTCTTCCTGCGTACGGCCGGGGGCCAGGGGCTAGAACCGGTCGAGGATGCCCTTGAGCAGGGCGGCGGAGGTCAGCTCGGCGGGGGCCGGGCCGGCGTGGAAGAAGCCGGCGTTCTCGGCGTCCAGCTTGCGCAGGAAGTCGAAGGCCTTGTTGTCGTGCTCGCCGAACGCGACGAACTGCCAGTGGATGCCGGGCGCGGTGGCGGCGGCGTCGGTGATCGCCTGACGGGCGGGCTGGCGGTTGTCGGGGGCGCCGTCGGTCTGGAAGACGACCAGGGCCGGGCCCTCGCCGCCGTCCTTCTGGTAGCGCTCGACGACGGCCTCGACGGCCACGTGGTAGCTGGTGCGGCCCATCCGGCCCAGCTCGGCGTGGCGGGCCTCGACCCAGGACGCCTCGTGGGTGTCGAGGGCCAGGTCGGCGGTGCCGTCCAGCTCCGTGGAGAAGAACACCGTGTGCACGGTCGCCTCGTCGTCGAGGTGCGCGGCGAGGGCGAGGGCGTGGTCGGCGAGGTACTGCGCGCTGCCGTCCTTGTAGAAGCCGCGCATCGACCCGGACCGGTCCAGGACGAGGTACACCTTGGCCCGCGCCCCGGCCTTGCCCTTCCCGCGGAGCACCTGGCCGGCGGCCTTGTAGGCGCCGGCGATCTCGGGCGCCCGGCGCCGTACGGCGGCCGGCGCGTGCGCGGGCCCCTCAGAGGTGGCCCCCTCGGCCTCGTCCGCCTCCGGCGCGGGTACGTCGGCCTCGGCGGCCACGGGCTCCGCCTCGGGCTCGGTGGCCTCGGCGGCCACCGGCTCGTCCTGCGCCTGCGGCGCGGTCTCGGGCTCCGCCGCGACCTCGTCCAGGGGCTCCGCCTCCGGCGCGGTGACCTCGGCGGCCACGGGCTCCGCTACGTCGGCCTCGGGCGCGGTGGCCTCGGCCGGCGCCGGCTCGTCCTGCGCCTCGGCCGCGGGTACGTCGGCCTCGGCGGCCACGGGCTCCGCCTCGGCGTCCGCCTCCGGGGCGGTGGCCTCGGCTGCCGCCGGCTCCGCCTCGGGCTCGGGGGCAGCCGCAGGCTGCTCCGCGGCGGCGAGGGCGGTGTCGGCCTCGGCGGCAGCCGGCTCGGCCTCGGGCTGTTCCGCGGCCGCGGGAGCGGCCGCCTCCGGCTCGGCGGCCTCGGCGATCTGCGGCTCCGGCTCCGGCTCGGCCGCCGGTGCGGCCTCTGCCTCCGGCTCCGCGATGGCGGCGGCTTCGGCTGCTGCCGGCTCCGCCTCGGGGGTGGTGGCCTCGGCGGCAGCCGGCTCGGGCTCCGCAGCGGCGGCGGTGTCCGCCTCCGGCGCGGGTGCCTCGGCAACGGCAGCGGTGTCCGCCTCAGCGGTGGTGGCCTCCGCAGCGGCGGCGGTCTCCGCCTCCGGCGTGGTGGCCTCGGCTGCGGGTGCGGCCTCCGCGGCAGGCGGGGTGGATTCCTGGCCGGGCGTCGCCGCAGGCGAACCAGGCGGGGTGGTTTCCGGGCCGGGCGTCGCCGCAGGCGAGGGCGCGCGGCGGGCTTCCGGCACCGTGGGGTCCGCGGCCGGGGCGGGGGCCGTGAGGACCGTCCCGGGCTCGCGGTCCCGCGGAGCGGACTGAGGAGGAACAGTGGGGTTGTCGAAGGACGCCGCCACCAGATCGGCGGCCACGTCCAGGGGGGTACGTTCCGCCTGGTTGGGGACAGCGGCCGAGGGGGCGTCCGTAGTCTCCGGAACGGGTTCTTCAGTCCGTCCGAACACCTTGCGCAACAAGCTCCGAATACCCATGGGCCAGGCCTTTCGCATGAGTGCGTGCGTCATTTGTCCGTGCTGCGCGGTTGATCCCTGCCCAGAGTGGACACGTAAGGTTATCGGCCGCCCGGCTGGATCTTCGGCAGGGTCGCCTTTCGTGGCGTCCGGCTTCCAAACACGCCCACACCGCGCTCGAACTGCCGCTCCGACGTGCCGGGTTCACCGACCGTTCATCCCCGCGCCGCCACTTCGGCGCAACCCGGGCCTAGCGTCACGGCTGGATTGTTCCGACACGTTGTCGGCGCCCACGCAGCTACTCGGAGGACACTCGTGCGCAAGCTTCTGCCGCTCATCGGCAACCCGCATGGGAGCGGCCGGTCCGCTCTCACCTGTCGCTACCGCTGTGGCGACGCCTGCTTCCACGAGGTGCCGAACACAAGCGACAACGAGTACGCGGGCGATGTCATAGCCCGCGCGTACTCCCGCCGCTCGATGCTGCGTTCCGCCGCCGTCGTGACGGTCGCCACCGCCGCCGGCTCCGCCGTGGCCCTCAGCGGCCCGGGGCAGACCGCCAACGCCACCCCCTCCGGTGAGGCCGCGGCCGCCGGCAAGGGCGGCGAGGCCGCCCGCGGCCTGCGCTTCAAGGCCGTCGCGCCCAACACCGACGACAAGGTCACCATCCCCGAGGGCCACGAGCAGAACGTGGTCATCCGCTGGGGCGAGCCGATCATCAAGGGCGCTCCGGGCTTCAACCCCGACAAGCAGACCGCCGCCGCACAGGCCGGTCAGTTCGGCTACAACAACGACTTCCTGAGCCTCCTCCCGCTCGGCGGCGACTACGAGCGCCAGCAGCTGCTCGTGGCCAACCACGAGTACACGGACGAGATCCTCATGTTCAAGGGCTACGACCCGGCCAAGCCGACCCGCGAGCAGGTCGAGATCGCCTGGGCCGCGCACGGCCTGTCCGTGGTCGTCGTCCAGGAGGACCACCGCAGCGGCAAGCTGACCGCGGTCACCCGCCACCAGCTCAACCGCCGTCTGACCGCCACCAGCGAGTTCAAGCTGACCGGTCCGGCCGCGGGCGGCGCCCTGCTGAAGACCTCCGTCGACGCCACCGGCACCAAGGTGCTCGGCACCCTCAACAACTGCGCCGGCGGCACCACCCCGTGGGGCACCACCCTCCACGGCGAGGAGAACTTCAACCAGTACTTCGGCAACGCCGGCCAGGTCACCGACCCGACCGCCGCCGCCCGCCTGAAGCGCTACGGCGTGACCGCCGGCGCCACCGAGCGCAAGTGGGAGCTCTTCGACAAGCGCTTCGACGTGGCGCAGGAGCCCAACGAGTCGCACCGCTTCGGCTGGGTCGTCGAGCTGGACCCGTACGACCCGCACTCCGTCCCGCGCAAGCGCACCGCGCTGGGCCGCTTCAAGCACGAGGCCGCGCAGCCCCGCCTGACCGAGGACGGCCGCCCGGTCGTCTACATGGGCGACGACGAGCGCTTCGACTACTTCTACAAGTTCGTCTCGTCGAAGCAGATGAAGAAGGGCAACTCGCGCGCGGCGAAGGAGCACAACCTCACGCTGCTCGACGAGGGCACCCTCTACGTCGCCATGCTCACCGGCGACTCCCCGGCCGCCGGGTTCGACGGCACCGGCAAGCTCCCCTCCGACGGCGAGTTCGACGGCTCCGGCGTCTGGATCAAGCTGGCCACGGGCAACGTCTCGCACGTCGAGGGCATGACCGCCGAGGAGGTGTACGTCTTCACGCGCCAGGCCGCCGACAAGGTGGGCGCCACCAAGATGGACCGTCCCGAGGACGTCGAGCCCTCCCCGCGCACCGGCCGCGTCTACATCGCGCTGACCAACAACACCGACCGCGGCAAGCCGGGCAAGGAAGGCGCGACCGAGCCCAACCCGCGCAACCTGAACAAGCACGGCCAGATCCTGGAGCTCGCCGAGAACTTCGACGACCCGGCGGGCGACGGCTTCGCCTGGCGGCTCTTCCTGGTCGCCGGTGACCCCAACGACCCGGCGACGTACTTCGCGGGCTTCCCGAAGGACAAGGTCAGCCCGATCTCCTGCCCGGACAACGTGGCCTTCGACCCGCACGGCAACCTGTGGATCTCCACGGACGGCAACCAGCTCGGCTCCCACGACGGCCTGTTCGGCGTCGCGACGGCCGGTGACCGCCGCGGTGAGCTGAAGCAGTTCCTGACCGTCCCGCGCGGCGCCGAGACCTGCGGCCCGCTCATCCAGGACAAGCGCGTCCTGGTGTCCGTCCAGCACCCGGGCGAGATCGACGGCGCGTCCGTCGAGAAGCCGCAGTCGGTGTGGCCCGACGGTCCCGGCAAGATCGTCCGCCCGGCCGTCGTCTCGGTCTGGCGCAAGGACGGCAAGAACATCGGCGTCTGATCCGGTGGTTGGGCGGATGTTTCACGTGAAACATCCGCCCCGGCCCGGTCAACTGCCGTCCGGCAGCCGCCCGACCGGAAGGGCGAGGGTCGTCAGCGCGCCCCCGTCGGGCGCGTTGGCGAAACTCAGCGTGATCTCCAGGACCGCCGCCTGTCCCGCCACGATCGTGAGCCCCAGCCCGTGGCCGCGTCCGCGGCCCGGGTCTCCGGTGCGGAACCGCTGGGGGCCCTGCTCGATCAGCTCGGGCGGGTAGCCGGGCCCGTGGTCGCGAACCGTCACCACCGGGCCCTCCACGGTCACCTCGACCGGAGGCCGGCCGTGCCTGTGGGCGTTGGCCAGCAGGTTGGCGAGGATCCGGTCCAGCCGTCGCCGGTCGGTGAGGACCACGGCGTCCCGGACCACCCGCACCGAGGCGGTCGGCCCGGCCGCGGCGACGGCCCGCTCCACGGCCCGGCCGAGTTCCACGCGGGCCAGATCGGCCCGCTCCACGCCCGAGTCCAGCCGGGAGATCTCCAGCAGGTCCTCGGTCAGCAGGTGCAGGGCCTTCAACCGGTCGTTGATCATCTCCTTGGGCCGGCCCTCGGGCAGCAGCGCGGCCGCGGCCAGTGAGCCGGTGAGCGGGGTCCGCAGTTCGTGGGCGACGTCCGCCGTGAAGCGCTTCTCCGCCTCCAGCCGGTCCTGGAGCGATCCGGCCATCGAGTTCAGGGCCTGCGCCACGTCCCGTACCTCGTCCCGGTTCCGGGAGCGGCGGCCCGGCCGTCGGCCGTCCGCGCGGGAGGGGAAGGTCACCCGCGCGTCCAGGTCCCCGGCGCTGATCCTGCGGGCCACGGCGGCGGTGGTCGCGAGCCGCCGGCTGATCCGGTCGGCGAGGAAGAGACCGGCCAGCGCCACGACACCGGCGGCGAGGGCGGCGGAGGCGAGGATCGCGGTGTCGATGTCCCGCAGTCGGCTGCGGGTGCTCTGGAACGGGATCCAGACGGCGAGCGCCTGCTGGTCGGCGGGGGCGGCGGCCCACATGACGGGCTTGCCGTCGTACGTGCCGACCATGCTGCCGGTGTCGCCGCGGGCGACGAGTTCCCGCAGCAGGCCGGGTAGCTGGGGCGGGTCGAGGACGATGTTCACGTCGCCGTGCGTGGTGCCGTACTCGTAATGGCTGAGGGCGTGCTCCAGGGCCGTGTCCGCGTCCTTGCGGACCGCGCCGACGATCTGCTCGGCGACCACGTTGTGCACCAGGATCCCCAGCACCGCGGCGACCATGCAGCACACCATCGTGGTGGTCAGGGCGATCTTCCAGCGGAGGCTGCTCAGCGCGTGCATCGCTGCCCGTCCGGGCTGAGCGGGACGCCGGTGAGGGACGGGCAGTCGTCGAGGGTGAGCTGGGAGAGGTTCATGATCCCGGCCTTCGGGTCCCACACGTAGTCGGAGACGGCGACGTACGTGGGGTTCGACGTCGGTTCGCGGACCGCGAGGTGTTCGGCGGCCACCTCCACCCCCTCCAGTACCGCCCGCCGGGACAGGATCCGGGCGACCCTCCCGTCGCCCTGGACCGTGTAGACGCGCAGCTCGCTGAGCCGGCCGTCGATGTCCAGTGCGGTGATCAGCTCCTCCCGGCCGTTGCCCGTCAGGTCGTGCAGGACCGCGGGGCGCACCGGGCAGTCGGGGCCGCCGTCCACAGCCTGTGTGCAGAGCGCGAGCCGCTGGACGGCCCGGGGGTCGACGAGCCGGCCGGTCCCGCCGTCCTGTGCGGTGGCGGAGGTGATGTCGGCGCGTACGACGCCCAGCGCGTTCACCCCGCGCATGCTCAGGCCCGCCACCTTGGGGAGCCCGGGCACCACGGCGGCCGTGCCCGGCTTCTGGTCCGGCGCGGGTGGATCCGGGCGGATGCCCTTCCACAGGCTCAGCGGTGCGTGCACCGTGCCGAGGTCGCCCTCGTTCTTCAGCCCCTCCACATCGGCGCACCCCGCCAGGAGGACGGCGAGGACGATCACGGCCGGGGCGCGGTGCATGTTCCGATGCTCTCCCGCCGGGCGGTTCCCGGCCCGGAGTCAGGCCCATCCGGGGGACCGGGGGTCAGGGTTCCGGCTGCGCGATGGCGAGGGCCGCCGCGACCTCCTGGTGGACGGGGGCCAGGACGCTCGACGTCCCGCCCGGGGGCTCCGCCTCGACGCGTTCGGGGGTGGTGGTGCTGCGGACCCGCTCGGCCAGGTCGCGCAGCCGGGAGGCGATCTCCTCGACTTCGTCCGGGTCGGGCGGCGCCGCGCCGTGGTTGACGCGGACCCGCGCGGCGGTGGTCGCGTCCACGATCCGCTCGACGGCGACGACCAGCGGCCACCAGGCGGCGGCCCGCGCCCCCGTCGGCGGCGGCTCGGTCAGAGCCCGCTGGAACTCGCTGCGCACGCCCGACAGGTCGCGGTAGATGCGCCGCCGGGCCTGGAGGCGGGCGGTGCGCGCCGCCGCGTGCGCGGCCTGGTCCGGGAGCGGGGCGAAGGCCCGTTCCAGGTAGCGGGCGGCGTCGTCCACGGTGTCGGCGAGCCGGTCCCCGATCCGGGTGTGCCAGCTCTCGGGCCACAGCAGGTATCCCGCGACGAGGGTGATGGCGCAGCCGATCAGGCTGTCCAGCAGCCGGGGGCGGATCAGGTCGAAGCCCTGGTGGTTGAGGAGGTCGGAGAGCAGCAGGATCACCGGGGTGATCGCGGCGGTCTGGAAGGCGTACCCCTTGACGGAGAAGGCGGGGATCAGGGCGGCGAGCACCATGATCACCGGTACGTCCCACCAGCCGCGCGGCACCTCGGCGAGCACGGCGGCCGCGATGACGAGCCCGCCCGCGGTGCCGACCGCGCGCAGCACGGCCCGGGAGAACACCGAGCCGAAGTCGGGCTTGAGGACGAAGGTGACGGTCAGCGCGACCCAGTAGGAGCGCTCGACCTCGACCACCGAGACGAGTGACTGCGCGAGCCCGATGCACAGCGCGAGCCGCAGCCCGTACCGCCAGGAGGCCTCGGAGAACATCATGTCGCGCACCGCCCGCCGGGCCCGCACGCGCAGGGCGGCGGGCCGGCCGAGGCGGTCGTCCACGTTGTGCAGGTCCGGTTCGGCGAGGTAGACGATCTTCGCGGCGTGGCGCAGGGCCGCGTCGACGGCCCGCTCGGCCGGGGTGTGCGCGGCGGGCAGTTCCAGTACGGGGGTTCCGGTGCGGCCCTCCTCGATGGCGTCGGCCAGGTCCCGTACGGCCGCCGGGATCTCGGGCGGCAGCGGCCTGCCGCGCAGGTGTGCGGCGGGCGCGGCCTCCACCAGCGGGATCACCACGTTGAGCTGGGCCAGCATCCGCACGAGCGAGGGGCTGCGCCCGTGCACCCGGGCGCGGCGGCCGAGCACGAGGTCGTAGGCGTGGTTGATGGCCTGGGTGACCTGTTGGCGGCGTTCGTCGTAGAGGGCGGCGGGGCCGCCGGCGGCCTCCAGGGCGGTGGCCAGCGACCGGTAGGTGTCGGCCACGGCGGTGCGCTCGGGTTGTCGGCCGCGCAGCGGCCAGCCCAGCAGGCTCAGCGCGAGCACGAACAGTCCGCCCGCGCACAGCAGCAGCGGGGCCGTCCACCAGGGCTCGGGGAGCGGGAGTCCGGCGCCGATGACGGCGTTGAGCAGGAGCAGCAGCCCGGACACGGAGGCGACCGTGCCGATGGAGGAGATCATCCCGGAGACCAGGGCGATCAGGGTGAGGGCGCCGACGGCCAGCCAGCCGTGCCCGTAGACCAGGGTGCCCAGGGCCACGCCGACGGCGCCGAAGAGCTGCGGGACGGCGATGTTCAGGACCCGCATCCGGTAGGCGTCGGCGGTGTCGCCGATGACTCCGGCGAGGGCGCCCATGGAGGCGAGCGCCCCGTATTCGGGCTCGTCCAGGGCGAAGCCGACGGCGAGCGGGGCGCCCAGGGCCACCGCGGCGCGCGCCACGGCGGCCCAGGGGATCGGGGCGGAACTGGGCTTCAGCCCGTTGAGCAGCCAGTCGGGGGGAGCGAGCGGATGGTGCCGGGCTCGCCGCGACGATATGTGTTCGGTGCGTTCGGTGCTCATCCCGCTTCCGTGCCGCCGCTCGCGAATCGGTTCTTCTGGGCTCTTCTGCGTCGTTCTGCGCGTGTTGGTACCTTCCGAGCTTATGGGGTGCGGCGCAGTCGGCCCATCACCCATGCGGCCAGTGCGGCGGTGAGCCCGATCACCAGCACCACCCAGGAGGTGGTGCGCAGGAACGCGGTGAGGGCGTCGTACACGGCTCCGGCGGCGGGCCGGTCGATGTCGGCGGGCAGGTCGTCCAGCGTGAGCCGGCGGCACACCTCCACGGTGAGCCACAGGAGTCCCGCCCCGACCGCGAGCCCGAGTCCGGTGGCCATCACGGCGCGCCTGCGGTGGACGGCGACCGCGATGGCGGCCGCGGCCAGGACCAGGGTCAGCACGGGCAGCCAGACGCCGGCGATCTGCAGCATGTGGAAACCCTCCCGGAGGGCGCCGAGGTTGTCGTACTCCATGACCTTCACGGACAGGTGCGTCACCGGGATGCGGTCGGCGAAGGGCACGCCGCCTTCGACGAGTTCGCCCTTGACCTGGGCTATGACGGGCTCGAGGTCGATGGTGAGCGCGTCGCCGTGGCCGGTGGTGAGCGCGTTGAGGAAGGCGGCGTGGGCGGCGCGGTTGGCCGCGTCCCAGGCCGTCTGGTAGGCGGGGGTGCCGGCGAAGGAGTGCAGGGCCTCGCCCAGCAGCGCGTCCACGCCCATCTGGAAGGGGCCCGCGTCGATCTGCCCGGCGAGGGCGCGGGTGACCTGGGTGACGACGACTTCCTGGACGGCGGGGTTCACGGCGAGGGGGGACATGGCGGCGGTGTAGCGGTCGGCGTTGCCGAGCTCGTGGTCCGCCCAGTACGCGACGGCGCTCGCGGGCACCAGGAGGGCCACGAGCGCGATCAGTACCGCCGACAGGATGGTGCGCACGTCACCAGGGAAAGCGGGTGCGGGCCGGGGCGCGAGCGGTGTTGCTGCGGTTGGGGGGTGGACCGTCCGGCGGCGCGGCACCCTTGCCTTCTCTATTCTGGACATCTAATATCCAAGATATGAAGATGAGCGAGGGCGTCGAGTGGGCGCTGCACAGCTGCGTCAACCTGGCCTGGAGCGGCCCGGACCGGGCCGTCTCGGCGGCACGGCTGGCCGCCTGGCACGACCTGCCCGCCGCCTACCTCAACAAGCAGCTGCAGGCGCTGGCCCGGGCGGGCATCGTCACCTCCGCCCCCGGCCCCCGGGGCGGCTTCAAGCTGGCCCGCCCGCTCGCCGCCATCTCGCTCATGGACGTGGTCGCCGCCGTCGAGGGGCCCGAGGAGGCCTTCCGGTGCGCGGAGATCCGGCAGCAGGGTCCCGGCGCGGGCGCCCCGGCGGCGGATGCCGCCGACTGCGCCATCGCGCACGCCATGACCCGGGCCGAACTGGCCTGGCGCAGGGCGCTGGCCGCCCAGAACCTCGACGAGATCCGGCAGCAGGCCGAACGGCAGGTCCCCGGGGCCCCGGCCCGGCTCCGCGCCTGGCTCGCCGCGCAGTAGCGACACCGCACCACCGCAGCCACCGCACCGCACGTTCGGAAACGGAAACGGAAACAGGGAGCTCGGCATGACGCGCAGCATCATCAACCCGGCAGGACTCCACACCCCGACCGACTACGGCTACAGCCACATCGTCTCCGCCCCCGGCGAGCAGGTGTTCATAGCCGGCCAGTACGGCTCCGACGAGAGCGGCCACGTCGTCTCCGAGGACTTCGCCGACCAGGTCGAGCGGGCCTTCGTCAACCTCCGGACCGCCCTCGAGGCCGTCGGCCTCGGCCCCGCCGACGTCGTCCGCATCGGCACGTACATCGTCGGCCACGATCAGCGGAAGCTGGAGGTCCTCCTCAAGCAGCTGCACGCCACCTGGGGCACCGAGCTGCCCGCCCAGACCCTGATCGGGGTGGCCGCACTGGCCCTGCCCGGCATGCTCTTCGAGATCGACGCCGTCGCGGTGCGCACGCCCTGACCGTTGATCCACTTGCCGGTCCGGGGTGGCGGGTGTGCCCTGGATGATGGGAGAGAGGAGCCCGTCATGGCACATGCGGCACCCACCGCCCGCGGGCGGCAGCCCTGGCAGTCGGCGGACATGGCCCACCTGAACAAGGGCGCCTACGTGCGCCCCCTGCTCGCCGGACTCGTGTACGGCGTATGGGCCGCCTTCATCCAGCGCCAGATGGGCCCGGTCGACGCGGGCAACGTCTTCTACGGGATCCTGTGCGGCGTGCTGTTCGCCGGGATCATGTTCGCCCTGGCCCGGATCGGCCCCCGCCTCAAGCGCGAGGTCCACGCCGCCTCGTACGGCGTCTTCCTCGGCATCGCCGCGGGCTATCTGCACAGCCTCACCAACTGCTCCGTGCTCCGCGCCACCATGACCGGCCTCTTCGTCGGCCTCGGCGTCGGCCTGGCGGCGTTCTACCGCTACTACCAGCGCGAGAACTGACGCCCGGACCCGAGGCGCGGAGCAGCGTCTGGACCGGGGCGCCCGCAGGACCGCACGGGTCCTGTGGGCGCCCCGGGTCGGCCCTACGCGGCCGAGTCGGCGGTGGCCGGCTGCTGCGGTTCACTCTCGGACTCGACGGCCACGGCCTGGGCCTTCGGTGGCTCGATCGGCTCGGCCTTGCGGACCGGCGGGGTGAAGCGCGTGACCTCGGCGCGGAGCATGGCGTTCAGTGCGGCGTACGGGTCGATGGGCATGGCGGAACCTCACGGTGCTCAAGGGGTGTGGGGGCTGCGCTGTGACCGGGGGTGTCCCGGGGATGTCCTGCCTGAGGGGCCGGACACCTCCTCGGCCCGCTCAGCAGCGCAGGACCACGCTCCGCACCGTCCGCAGGGACAGGGCCGGTTCGGCCGTCTCCGCGGCCGGCCCGCACGGCGGCGCGTCCGGGTGTTTCACGTGAAACACCGCCAGGGTTGCCCGCCGTACGCCGGGCAGTCCGCGCGCGGTGGTCCGTACGGCCGCCCGTGCCTCGGGGTCGGCGGCCGGATCGGACTGGCCCTCGCCCGGTTCGCCGGGCTCGGAGGGCGCCGTGGAGGCGGGACGGGACTCGGCGGCCGCGGCGCCGGCCGGGCCGGCGCCGAACACGCACAGCAGCACGACACAGGCCGCGGTCAGGGCCCGGGTCAGTGCCGAACGTGCGCGTTGCCTCCCGCTCATGCGAGGGGTGTGCCCCGCCACGCCGGGCGACTCCCCGACAGGCCCCCAGAAGCCCCCGACCGGGGGACGAAGACACCCCCCACGGCTGACGGACGGCCGTGGGGCTCGGGTTGGGGGTGCGGCCGCGCCGGGCCGCGGGATCCCAGGTGCGGGTCAGTGGGTGCGGCGCTGCCCGGTCAGCCGGGCCAGCACGGCGGTCTCGCCGCCGAGCAGCCGCAGTTGGGGCCGGCCGGCCGGATCCTCCCGGGCCACGGCCCCGCCGGGGGAGACCCGTACGACGGTGAACACGGCCGTACGGCTGTCCGCGCGCGGGATCTCGATGGTCCGGCCGCGCCGCAGCTCGCCCAGGCGCAGCCCCTCCGCGGTGACCACGGCCGTCCCGGCCGCCCCGGGCGCGGGACCGTCGGTGTCCCAGACGACCTCGTCGCGGTCGCCGGTGAGCGGCACGTCGACCCCCAGGCTGGGGATGCGCAACCGCAGCGGCCGTGCGGTCCGCAGAGGTCCCGTGACCGTCCGCAGGGGCCCGGCGGCGGTCCTCGGCGAGCGTTCCCCCCGGCCGGGGGTGTGCTGTCCGGACTGCTGCCCGGACTGTTCCAGCTCCCGTACGAGCCGGCGGTGCCCGGACAGCCCCAGCGCCCGCGAGGGCAGTGCGTCGTCGGTGGTCACGGCGGCGGGCCTGGCGCCCTCGGTCCGTTGCAACACCACGATGCCGGTGGACAACAGAGCCACCGTCAGCGAGGCGACGACCCACTGGGCGCGGGGCATGGGAATCCCTCCTGTCCGGCACGTGCGGCCGGGTCATGTGAGCAGTGGACACCTCCTGTGCCCATCGGCACCCGGTGAAACACGGGGGACTGACAGGCCGTCACGGGCGTGTCGTCCCGGGATCCCCGCGTTTGCCCAGCTCGCGCCGCATGCCCGCACCCCTTCCCGCGCCCGTGGGCGATGCGCCCGAAAGGGTGATGCGGAAGGTGGTGCCGGAGTCTCACATGACGACGGCGGCCGTGCCCGCGCCCATGGCCACGGCGGCGAGGTGCACGGCCGGGTGGCCGTAATCGCCGTACCAGAGGTGGCGGACCAGGCCGCCGAGGGCGGCCAGAGCGGCGATGACGCCGATCTGGCCGAACAGCGTGACGGCGCAGCAGGGGGCCAGGAGCAGCAGGAACGAGTTGAGCCAGAACGGGGCGGCGCCCGTCCAGCCTCGCCATTGCCTGATCGCCGTCGGCATGTGCTACCGGCCCCCTCGTCGTCAACTCGTCGGCTGCACAGCCTCCTTGGGGGTGGAGGCGGGCGCAAGGGCCCGTTCGGCTAGATAACCGAAGGCCAGGCCGAAAGTCGTCCACAGTGCGGTCTGGATGGCCAGGGACGCGAGGCGGAAGTCCCAGATCAGTGCGGCCGGGAAGGTCGCCGGGACCTCGTTGATGCCGGGCAGGAGGGCGTACGAGACGCCGATGGCGAGGACGAAGGCGGCGCCGGCGGCGATCGACGCGTTCCAGTTGCCGAGCCCCGGCGCGAGCCGCCGGCCGAGGATCAGCGCGCCCGCCGCCAGCAGCGCGCTCAGGGCGATCATCAGGAGGTAGAGCGCGGTCCGCCGCCCGGCGGTCTCCGGGTCGCCGACGGCGGGGGGATTGGCGGGGTACTTGAGGAACGGCACCAGGGTGACGGTGACGAACAGGGCCGCGGTGACCAGCGCGGCCGTGGCCCGCGGGCCGAAGCGGCCGATGCGGCCCAGCGCGTAGCAGTAGACGAGCGCGGCGATGCCGCCGAGCGCGACTCCGTACAGCAGGACACCGGTGCCGAGACCGGCCGTGGCCTGGAGGGCCCGGCTGACCGGTGCCTCCTCGCCGTGGTCGTGTCCGGCCGCGGCGGCCTCCTCGATGGCGATCGCCGCGTCCACCTTGGATTCACCGAGGAGGTACGCGACGAGGAAGGCGACGGCGCCGGCCAGCAGCCCGGCGAGCATGCCCCTGACGAGCAGCGTGCGGGGGGAAACGTTCATGGTTCGGTTCCCTTGCGGAGACGGAGGTCAGTGGCAGGGGAATCAGTGGCAGGGGAAACCGAGCAGGTGGCGGCCGTCGTGGAACCACTCGTGGATCGTCTCTCCTTGGAAGACGGCGGTGGCGCCCTGCTCGGCGCCGACGAAGTAGAGCAGGACCAGCATCAGGACCCCGACGAACACGGCCCAGGGGGCCAGCGCGGAGAGCGAGATGGGGGCGATGGCAGGGGCGTTCGTCGTGGGCACGGCGGAGTGGGCCATGGCAGAACCTCCAGAGGGAAACACGCGTCCCGGTCAGTGGTGCTCTCGACGACGGTGACGGGTCTGACTCGCCTCCCCCTCCGGGAGGTTTCACAGTGGCGCGACCGTGCCGGATTCTCACCGGTGCTTCCGTCGTTCCGTCGTCATTCAGTTGTGTCGTTCGGACCGTACCGCGCTTACGCTCCCCTTATGAAGACCCCGTTGATACGTGTCCGTCTTTCCAGGCTCCCACTGGACACGTCCGCCCGCCAGGGTCGCTTCGCTCCCGCGCGGCCCTGCCCCGGGTACGAGGGGCTGCGCGGCCTGGACGCGGGGGAGTGGACGGGGCGCACCCTGGACGAGGTGGCGGCCGCGGAACCGGCGGCCCTGCAGGCCTGGATGACGGACCCCGGGTACGCGCCCCCGGGCGGGGAGTCCGTGGAGGCGCTGATCGCGCGCGTCGGGGCGGAGCTGGCCGGGCTGGCCCCGGGCACCCACCGGATGGCGGTCGAGCAGGCCGTCGTACGGGCGGCCGTGGTGTACGCCCTGGAACTGCCGGCGCCGGTCTTCTGGCGGCTGGACGTACGGCCGGAGTCGGTGACCACCCTCACCGGGCGGGCGGGGCGCTGGAACCTCCTCGTGGGCGGGCCGGAGGACGCCGATCAGGGGCCGGGGCAGCACTTCGGCCCGGACCCCGCGACGCGGTCCGGGCCGAGCACGCCTTCGTGACGGGCGTTACGCGACGATCCAGTCGGACGTGGCGATCACCGGCTGCACGCCGTCGCGGTGCACGGTGCCCTCGATCAGGCCGTACATCCGGTCCGCCGCGAAGTAGACCTCGTTGTCGTTCTTGAGGCCGAAGGGCTCCAGGTCGACGAGGAAGTGGTGCTTGTTGGGGAGGTTCAGGCGCACCTCGTTGACCCTGGGGCAGTTGTCGAGCACGCGCTCGGCCATCTGGTTCAGGGTCTGCTGCAGCGAGTACGAGTACGTCTCCGCGAAGGCTTCCAGCATGTTCTTGCGGACCTTCTTGTACGACTGGTCCCAGTCGTACGAGGCGTCGTCGGCGGCCAGCGCCGAGTGCGCCCAGCGCGCGGTGACCTTGGTCGCCAGGATGCGGTCGTACGCCTCCTGGAGGGTCGTGTACTTGTCCTTGATGTAGCCGTGGAACTCGGAGTTGGTCGAGTTCATCACCGTCAGGTCCTTCAGACCCGAGATGACCTGAAGGCCCGTCGTCTCGCTGTAGGTGATCTGCGCGGTGCGCACCTCCTGGCCCTTGCGGACGAAGGAGTGCTGCTCCTTGCGCGTCGGGACCGGGATGCGGTCCCACACGTACTCCTCGATGCGGATCTGCGCCTCGCGGATCGGCTGCTGCGAGGAGACGAAGTGCTTGGCGAGCAGGATGCCGAAGGCCTCGGGGGAGTCGATGCCGTGCTCCTTGCCGAAGGCGTACACCGTGTTCTTGGTGGTGTCGGTCGGCAGGCAGTTGGCGTTGTCGCCGGTGAGGTGGACGTCGCGGAACTCGCCGCGGAGCGCGACCGAGACGTTGAGGTCGCGGATCTCGTGCCAGGAACCGTCGCCGCCCTTGCGGGTGACCTTGACGATGCGGTTCTCGGCCTTGCCGTACTGGTTCTGTGCCAGGACGTGCTTGCTCATGGCTGTCTTCCTTCGGGTACACGGAGTCCGGCTGACTGGATCCCGTACGCCCGGCGTCCAGCGGAAGGCCCGCTCCCCGCCGTTCGGTCACGGAGGACCGCCCCGGGACTGACGTGCATCCCGGTCCGTAGGTGCTCTGTTCGGATTTCAGCACGTTCACGTGGTGTTCGTAATGGCGCGGAACATCCAAGACGGGCACCCACGGATTGGGGGACCGTATGTACCGGCAGGTCAGACCGTGTGCGCGTCGGCCACCGAGAGGGCCTGGTCGAGGATCTCCAGTCCCTTGGCCACGTCCTGCGCCGAGATGTTGCAGGCCGGCGCGACGTGGATGCGGTTGCCGGCGACGAGCGGCCAGAGCCCGCCCTTCTTGCAGGCGGCGGCGAACTCGGCCATCGGCGCGTTGTCCGCCCCGGCCGCGTTGTACGGGACGAGCGGCTCGCGCGTCTCCTTGTCCCGTACGAGGTCCAGGGCCCAGAAGGTGCCGAGGCCGCGGACCTCGCCGACCGAGGGATGCCGTTCGGCCAGCGCGCGCAGGCCGGGGCCGAGCAGGTCGGCGCCCGTGCGGGCGGACTGCTCGACGATGCCCTCCTCCTCCATGACGTTGATCGTCGCGACGGCGGCGGCGCAGGCCAGCACGTGCCCGGAGTACGTCAGCCCGCCCGGGTAGGGCCGCCGGGCGAAGGTCTCGGCGATGGCGGCCGAGATCGCGACGCCGCCGAGCGGTACGTAGCCGCTGGTCACGCCCTTGGCGAAGCAGATCAGGTCGGGAGTGACGTCCCAGTGCTCGGAGGCGAACCACCGGCCGGTGCGCCCGAAGCCGACCATGATCTCGTCGAGGATGAACACGATGCCGAAGCGGTCGCAGAGCTCGCGCACGCCGGCCAGGTAGCCGTCGGGGTGCACGAGGACGCCCGGGGCGCCGCCGACGGTCTCCAGGATGATCGCGGCGATGGACTGCGGGCCCTCGAAGACGATGGTGTCCTCCAGGTGCCGCAGGGCCCGCTCGCACTCCTCGGCCTCCGTGGCCGCGTAGAAGGGCGAGCGGTAGGCGAAGGGCCCCCAGAAGTGCACGACGCCGGCGGTCGCGGAGTCGTTGCCGAAGCGGCGGGCGTCGCCGGTCAGGTTGATCGCGGTGGAGGTGGCGCCGTGGTACGAGCGGTACGCGGACAGCACCTTGGGCCGGCCGGTGTGCAGCCGGGCCATGCGGACGGCGTTCTCCACGGCCTCGGCCCCGGCGTTGGTGAAGAAGATCTTGTCGAGGTCGCCCGGGGTGCGCTCGGCGATCAGCCGGGCCGCCTCGGAGCGCACGTCGACGGCGAAGCCGGGCGCGACCGTGCACAGCTTGGCCGCCTGCTCCTGGATGGCCGCGGTGACCTTGGGGTGCTGGTAGCCGATGTTGGTGTAGACGAGGGCGCTGGAGAAGTCGAGGTAGCGGTTGCCCTGGTAGTCCCAGAAGTACGACCCTTCGGCGCCGGCGACGGCGAGCGGGTCGATGAGCTCCTGCGCCGACCAGGAGTGGAAGACGTGCTTCCGGTCAGCGTCTTTCACGGTGGCGAGGGCGTCGGCTTCTGCGTTCATGAAACGAGCGTAGTTGTCCAGGATGTGGACACGGCGGGGGTGGCCCACCGTGTCCACCCCGTGGCGCTCGGCGCAGGCCGGGGCCGGAGCCGAGGCTGGGTCGTGGTCGCCCCCGGACGGCCCGCGGTCAGGCCAGGGCCTCGCCGTACAGGCGGAACAGCCGCGGGCCGCCGGCCGGAGCGGCGGCGGCGAGCCGGTCCCAGGCCTCGGCGGCCGCGGCCCGGGCCGTCGCTCCCGCCCACGGCCTCGGCAGCAGCTCCGGCGGGAGCAGCGGATCCGGGACCATCGCGGCGGAGAAGGCCGCGGCCAGCGCGACGGCGTGGGCCAGCCCCGCCACCGGCCCGTCCGCCGGTTCCGTGCCGCCCGCCGCAAGGGCGTGCAGGGACTCGTAGCGGGCGGCGATCTCCGGCAGGGGCCACAGGCGGGCCGCCAGGGTCCGCGGGTGCGTGGCGGCGCCCACCGCCAGATCACGCGTGCTCAGGCAGCTCAGTGCCCCGGAGAGGCCGAGCTCCGCCGCCCGGGCCCGTACGTACGGGCCGATGGCGTTGGGCGTGACGTACAGGCCGCCCTGCACGGGCGCCGCACCCAAGGCCGTCAGCGCGTCCCGCAGGGCGTCCCGCGCGGCCCGCGCGGATTCCGGTACGGCGAACGCGAAGGCGTGCCAGACGCCGTCCCACGGCTCCAGCCCCCGGTCCTGCCGGTACGCGTGCCGGACGAACTCCACCTCCGGTACGAGCGGCACCCCCGGCCCGGCCGCCCCCACCAGGCGCAGCACCGCCCGCCGACCGCGCCCCTCCACCGTGAACCGTCCCTCGGCCTCCAGCCGTTTCACGCACAGCCGCACCTGCTGGTCGGTCATCCCGAGCAGCCCGGCGACTTCGTACAGCTCGCCGCCCCCGACCGTCCCGTCCTCCCGGACCAGCGCGTGCACGACCATCCGCGTGGGGATCCCGCCGTCCGTACCGCTCACCGCGTCACCTCCTTGTGCATCGTCGTCACGCCCCCGAATCCCAGCACGTCGCGCAGCCAGGGCGTCCGCTGCACCCGTACCGCCCGGAATCCGTGCCGTTCGTACAGGGCCCGCGCCCGCGGGTTCTCCGCGACCACGTCCAGCCGGATCCGCCGGCACCCCTGCTCCACGGCGATCGCCTCGACCTCCCGCAGCAGCAGGCCGCCGATGCCCCGGCCGCGCTCGGCCCGGTCCACGGCGATGCCGTCCATGACCAGCTCGCCGCGGGCCGGGGTGCGCTCCAGCAGGGCCAGCAGGAAGACCCGCCACAGGCCCCGCACGGGCCCGTACGCCGCCCTGACCGCGGCCGCGTCCCCGCCGACCAGGCCGCGCCCGGCCAGCTGGTAGCCCGCCACGCCGACCACCCGGCCGTCCCCGTCTGACCGGGCCGTCACGGCCCGGTCCCGGTGCAGGTGCCCCGCGATGAACCGCCGCCCGGCCTCCGCCGGGCCGAGGGCGGTGCCCAGCTTCCCGCCGAAGGCCTCCCAGTACAGCTCGGCCACCCGCTCCTCGGCGCCCTCGGGCACCTCGCGCAGCAATGTCGTCATACGCACGAGTCTAATACGTTCATTCGCGCTACGATCGTTTGGATGTCGATCGATTGCCGGATCGGCGGTCGCTGCGATCGACGATCGACGGATTCGCGAAGGAGCCCCATGTCCCGCACGCTCCGCACCGCCCTGCTCCTCCTCCTGGCCACCGCCCTCCTCGCAGCGGGCCTCACCGGCTTCGTCCTCTGGCAGCACGACTACGGCCTCCACGAGGAGCGCGTCACCGTCCCCGCCGCCGGCCACGACCTGCCCGGAGTGCTCGCCACCCCCGTCGGCAAGGGGGCCGGCCCCTTCCCGCTCGTCGTCCTCGTGCACGGCGACGGCGAGGTCGACGCCACCCACGACGGCTTCTACCGCCCCTACTGGGAGGCCTTCGCCAAGGCCGGGTACGCCTCGCTCTCCCTCGACAAGCCCGCCGACTGGCTCGGCCAGACCATGGACGACCGGGCCCGCGAGACCACCGACGCGCTCGCCTGGGCCGCCCGCACCCGCCCCGAGATCGACGCCACCCGCATCGGCCTGTGGGGCGCCAGCCAGGCCGGATGGGTCATGCCCAAGGTGGTCGCGCGGGCCCCGGCGCCCGGGGTGCGCTTCGTCATCGCGGTCGGCACCGCCGTGAACTGGGAGCGCCAGGGCGAGTACAACCTGCGGTCCGAGCTCCGCGCGGCCGGGGCCGACGCCGGGCGCACGGCGGCCGCGCTGCGCACCCGGGAGGAGACCCTGGCGCTGCTGCGGCGCGGTGCCACGTACGGGGAGTACCGCGCGAGCCCTGGCACCGACCGGGAACTCACGGCGGAGCACTGGTCGTTCATCAGCCGCAACCACACCGCGGACGCGAGCGCCGACCTGCGGGCGATGCGGGCCGCGGGAGCCGTCCCGGTGCTGCTGATCTCCGGCGCCGACGACCTGAACGTGGACGGGGCCGAGACCGAGGCCGTGTACCGGAGCCTGCTCGCGCCCGGCACGCTCACGGTCCGCCGCTATCCGGGGGCGACCCACTCCCTGCTCCGGACCCCGGTCGAGCGCTCCTCCTGGCGGCTGACCCTGACGGCCGTGTTCGCCCCGCGCGCCCTCTTCCCGCCCGGTCTCCTCGCCGACCAGCAGCGCTTCCTCCAGGAGCTGCCGCGGAGCTGAAAGGGGCCCCGGAGGCGGCCAACTCGCCGTCCGCGGCGTCCAGGTACCCGAGGGAGTCGAGGAGCGCCACCTGGTACACGGTGTGGACGGCCAGACGGCGAGCCGGGTCTTCCCGGCGCCGCCGGGCCCGGTGAGCGTGGTGAGCCGGAACCGGCCCACGAGGGACTCGACTTGGACGAGGTCCTCGTCCCGGCCGACGAAACTGGCCACTCCGGCCCGCAGGTTGGTGGGCGCGGGCGCATCGGGACCGTGCGGGGCGCCCGGCTCGGTCGGCGCGGGCGGGCCGGCCGGCGGCTGCGCCGGGACCTCCCCGCGCAGGACGGCGGTGTGCAGCGCCGCCAGCTCCGGCGAGGGGTCCGCCCCGAGCTCCTCGGCGAGGACCTGGCGCGCGTTCCCGTACGCCGTGAGCGCCTCGGCGGGCCGCCCGGCCGCGACGAGCGCCCGCGTCAGGGCGCCGACGAGCCCTTCCCGCAAGGGGTGTTCGGCGACGAGGGAGGCGAGCTCGCCGGTCAGCTCCCGGCCGCGCCCCACCCGTAGGTCCGCCTCGATCCGGTCCTCCAGGACCGCCATCCGCAGTTCCGAGAGGCGGGTCACCGGCGCACGGAAGAAGTCGGCGGCGGCGACGTCCAGCAGGGCGGGTCCGCGCCACAGTTCCAGCGCCTCCCGCAGCAGCCGCGCGGCGGTGTCCGGGTCCCGGGCCAGGGCCCCGCGGCCCGCGCAGGCCAGCCGTTCGCGGCGGTGCCGCGCAGGGTCCGCCGCAGCCGGGAGACCAGTGCCTGCAGGGCTTTCGCGGCGCCCGTCGGCGGCTCGTCCTGCCAGATCCCGTCGACGAGCGACTCGGAGGCGACCACCCGCCCCGGTTCGAGCGCCAGCAGAATCAGCAGTGCGCGCAGTCGTGTTCCCCCGACTCCGACGCCGTTTCCGTCCTCGCCCCGTACGGCCAGGGCCCCCAGCATCGAGATCCGCATGCCGACATTGTGTGACTTGCCCCGCCGATATTGCCATTTCGTTATCGGTGATGGCCGGATAGGCCCGAAATGACGGCAGTTGGTGATGATCTACTGGATGTCGCTTCGGCCTGGCGCGACCAATCAGGGTGGAGTGCAGGCGCTTTAGCGACACTTTAGTCTGCGCGGCTCCGGCAGAGCAATCGGGGACCGCGGAATGAGTATCTGGGGGAGAACATGTCTTTCGTTTCCAAGAAATCCGCCATGCGCGTGACCGTCGCCGCGGTCGCCATGGCGTCCTTCGCCCTGACGGCCCCGCAGGCCTCCGCTGTGGAGGCCGTACCGGCCGCCGGCGGTGTGCGGATCTCCGCCGAGGCGGACGCCACCACGCGCGCCGTCGTCAAGGCCCAGCCGGTGGCGGCCGCCGCCACGGCCAACCTGTGCGGCGCCGGGTACGAGCTGACCTTCGCCGAGCAGCTTCCGGACTCCCGCCGTTTCGGAACCCTCTTCACCTACCGCAAGGAGGGTGTGGGCTCCTGTGCCGTCTTCGACAACAACCTCGGCACGGCGAAGTACATGAAGCTCAAGATCTGCGAAACCTCCAAGCCGCGCCCCGCGGGCACGCCGCGTCCGTGCCAGACGGACGAGGGGAACTTCAGCCAGTACGCCGGTCCGGTGCGCGTGAATGACGTGTGCGGAGAGGTCACCGCGGTGATGAAGAGCAACAACATCGCGATCATCGACCGCGTGCGCCTCGTGCCGCCCTGCAAGTAAACGATTCGACGAAAGACGGCCCCCGCGGAGGAAATGCGGGGGCCGTCTTTCGCTGCACCGGAACGTCCCGGCGCGGGGCTACTTGTCGGAGTAGCTGAAATCCCCGACGGTCCACGCGCTGACGTCCTTCACCGCGATCCGGTACATCCCGCCCGTCTCGGGGATGCCCAGGGTGCCCTGGAGGATGCGCGCCACGTGGAAGTGCAGGTGCGAGGGTGCCGCGCCGGCCTGTCTGTCACCGCGGCCGGCGGAACTGAAGATCTCGGCGAACGGGCCCAGTTGGTCGGAGTCCCGCAGGACCTCGGCCACCCGCTGACGCCAGACGCTCTCGGGGGCGAGCCGGCCCGTGATGACGGCACCGTGGACCACGACGGTCAGGGACATCTGATTGGTCTGCTCCGACTCGACCATGGCGGCGAGATCGAGGAGCAGGTCGTCAGGGATCGACATGGAAAGCGACTCTAGCAAGCGCGGTCAGGCATCGGCCGGGCTTCCGAGCAGTGCCGAGGCCTCCTGCAGCGGGGTCAGCGCGGGCGCCGGCACGGGTACCGAAAGGTCGCGGCAGGTGAAGCCGAGACGGGTCAGCGCCCGGGTCACCTCGGCCGCCGTGAAGTCGCGCCGGTCCTGCCGGGTGATGACCTCACCGACCTGCTTGACGGGGTAGGTGCGGCGGCTGATGATCACCGACGCTCCCGTGACGGGCTCGGCCTTGACGCCCTTCATCTTCTCCTCCACCTCGCTCTTCTCGAGGTCGAAGGGGTACCGGGCGATGACGAAGCGCATGATGCCTCACAGACGTGACGGAGCGGGCGGGACGGGGCGGGACAGGGCGGTGCAGGGGGCGTTGCGGGGCGCGGGTCAGGCGGCCATGCCCATGGAGCGGCGGCGCTCCTGGGCGGGGCGGCTGCGCCGGCCGCGGGAGGAACGCGCGCTGCGCCCGGACCGCTCCGGCTGCGGCGCGGTGATGGTGACCGGGATGCCGGAGGGGGCCTGGGCTCCGGTGATCCGGTTCAGTGCCTCCTCGCCCGAACGGACCTGGGTGGTCTGCGGGACGATGCCCGCGGCCGCCATCAGCCGGGTCATCTCGCGGCGCTGGTTCGGGGTGACCAGGGTGACGACGCTGCCGGACTCGCCGGCGCGCGCGGTGCGCCCGCCCCGGTGCAGGTAGTCCTTGGGGTCGGTCGGCGGGTCCACGTTCACGACGAGGTCGAGGTTGTCGACGTGGATCCCGCGCGCCGCGACGTTGGTCGCCACCAGCACCGTCACGTGCCCGGTCTTGAACTGGGCCAGGGTCCGGGTGCGCTGCGGCTGGGACTTCCCGCCGTGCAGGGCCGCGGCCCGTACGCCGCTGTTCAGCAGGTGGGTGGTGAGCTGGTCGACGGCGTGCTTGGTGTCCAGGAACATGATCACCCGGCCCTCGCGCGCCGCGATCTCGGTGGTGGTCGCGTGCTTGTCGGTGCCGTGCACGTGCAGCACGTGGTGCTCCATCGTGGTGACGGCGCCGGCCGAGGGGTCGACGGAGTGCACGACGGGGTCGGTCAGGTAGCGGCGCACCAGCCGGTCGACGTTGCGGTCGAGGGTGGCGGAGAACAGCATCCGCTGGCCCTCGGGGCGCACCTGGTCGAGCAGGGCGGTGACCTGCGGCATGAAGCCCATGTCGGCCATCTGGTCGGCTTCGTCCAGGACGGTGATCGCGACCTGGTTCAGCCGGCAGTCGCCGCGGTCGATGAGGTCCTTGAGCCGTCCGGGCGTCGCGACGACGACCTCGGCGCCGCCGCGCAGCGCGCTCGCCTGCCTGCCGATGGGCATGCCGCCCACGACGGTGGCCGTACGCAGCTTCATGGCGCGGGCGTAGGGGGCGAGGGCGTCCGTGACCTGCTGCGCGAGCTCGCGGGTGGGGACGAGGACCAGGGCCAGCGGCTGCCGGGCCTCGGCGCGCTGTCCGGCCGTACGGGCCAGCAGCGCGAGGCCGAAGGCGAGGGTCTTGCCGGAGCCGGTGCGCCCGCGGCCCAGTACGTCGCGGCCCGCGAGGGAGTTCGGCAGGGTCGCGGCCTGGATCGGGAACGGCACGCTCACGCCCTCGGAGCCGAGCGCGGCCAGCAGCTGCTCGGGCATGTCGAGGTCGGCGAAGGCCTCGACGGCGGGGAGCGCCGGGGTGATCGTCTCGGGGAGGGCGAATTCGCCCTGGAGGGCGGCGGGGCGGCGGCCGCCGCCGTAGCCGCCGGAACGGCCGGAGCCGCCGTAACCGGAGCCGCCGGAGCGGCTGGGGGCGGAGGAGCCGAAACGGCTGCCGCGGCTGGAGCCGCCGGAGCCGCCGAAGCCCGCGGAGCCGCCCTTGCGGGGGGTGCGGGAGGTGCGGTCGTTCGTGCGAGTGGTGCGGTTCATGCAGAACCTTCCTCGATGCGGCGCGTATCGAGGAATTCCCGGGCAGGGGGATTCGCGAGAACGAGCCGGAGTAAAGCCGGGACGGGGCCGTGCCGTGCCGTAAGGGGCGGGCCGGTCCGTCGTGGAGAGGGTGCCGCGCTGCGCGTCGGAGAGCCGGGGTGCGGCGGACGGTGTGCGGGCGGGGGCGGGGCGGTGCGTCGTGGGAGACACTGCCGCCCGGCCGGACGTTGAGGCGGGCCGGCGCCGAGCGCCGTCACCCGCCGCCCACGCGGGCCGTCGGGGACCGACAGGGTGCGTGAGCGGGGAAAAAGCAACGCGCCGAGGCCCGCACCCCAAGGTGCGGGCCTCAGCTGCGTGTACGCGTCAGCGTCAGGCGGGAACGATGTTCTCGGCCTGCGGGCCCTTCTGGCCCTGCGTGACGTCGAAGGTAACCTTCTGGCCTTCCTGAAGCTCACGGAAGCCAGAAGAGGCGATGTTCGAGTAGTGAGCGAAGACGTCAGCGCCGCCGCCCTCCTGCTCGATGAAGCCGAAGCCCTTTTCCGCGTTGAACCACTTCACGGTGCCAGATGCCATATGAATTCTCCTTTGGGGCAGTGCCCGGGACCGCACTGTGCGAGCCCGGCGTCGCCGCGATGATTGCCCCGACCGGAATGTGCAAATCTCACTGCATGCGCCGGAAATAAAAAGTGCACCCACCGAAAATCAGGTGAGAGCACTTGTAAGTTTTTGGGAACCACAACTGCAACTGACTTCACAGTAGCACGGGAGGTGGCTTGAGGGGCGTAAATTTTTCCCTGTAGCAGGTCTGGCGTAATTACGCACCTGCGCGAACGGAAATCCACGCGCGAAAATCATATAAACGCGTGTCCCCCTTGCCCGTGGCCCTGCGCGATGTGACGCAGGTCATGCGGAATGTCCGGCCGATCGGCGCACTCTTCCCTCCCGAGACGCCGTCGAGGAGGAGGAAGCCGTGAGCATCCCGTGGACCGGACCCGGTGAACGGTGACGGCGGCCGAGCCGGCCGCGCTCGTCCGCGCCGCCCAGCGCGGGGACCGGATGGCCGTCCAGGGGCTGCTGGACCTGTTGACCCCGTACGTCGGGCGGCTGTGCGGCCCCATCGCGCTGCAGGACGGGCCGGACGCCACGCAGGAGGCGCTGATCGTGATCTTCCGCAACATCGGCCAACTCCGGGAGCCGGAAGCGCTGTTCGGCTGGGTGCGGGTGATCGCCGTACGGGAGGCCGTCCGCATCGCCCGGGCGGCGGCCCGGGCGGTCCCGGACCCGCTGGAGGACGTGCCCGCGCGCGACGATCCGCAGCTCGCCGCCGACGTGCGCGACGTACTGGAGCGGCTCACCCCGGCGCACCGCGCCGTCCTGGTCCTGCGGGACCTGGAGGGGCTGGACGAACACTCCGTCAGCGCGCTCCTCGGCGTGCCCGAACCCACCGTGCGGACCCGGCTCTTCCGGGCCCGCCGCAATTTCCGGAAGGCGTGGGAACGTTGAAGGACTCCTGGCCGGTCGCCGAACTCGACGCCGTCCGCAGGCTGCGCGTCATCGCACGCAGCACACCCGGCGCCGGTTTCGCGGAGGACCTGGTCGACGCTCCCTTCGACCAGGTCTGGGCGCTCGCCTCCGACCTGGAGAACCAGCTGCCCGTCATGATCACCGACATCCGCTCCTTCACCGTGACCTCGGCGGCCGGCGAGCAGCTGGAGGCCCGGGCCCGCAGCCCGCTGGGCCTGCGGGCGCGCTTCGACGTCGTGCTGCGGCCGGGCTGGTGCCTCATGCAGAGCCGGTTCGTGCTGGGCGGCATGGCCGCGGTGGCGGAGGGGGACGGCACCCGGTTCGCCTTCTTCGGCGCCCTGCGCCTGCCGGGCGCCGGGCCGGCCGAGCGCGCGCTGCACCCGCTGATGTCCGCACTGGGCGCGCGGGCGCTGCGGCGGTTCACGGACCAGCTGGCGCGCCCGGGCGGCGGATGACGCGTACGACGCTTCTCGGGGAAGGGACGTCCTACGCGCCGATGCGGACCAGCGCGAGCGTGATGTTGTCGGGGCCACCGGCGTCGATGGCGGCCCGCCACAGCTCGAAGGCGGCCCTGCCGTCGTCGTGGACCAGCAGCAGGTCCGCGATCTCCTCGTCCGGCACCGGGTCGGTCAGCCCGTCGCTGCACACCAGGTAGCGGTCGCCCTCGGTCAGCTCGAAGGCCGCCATGTGGGGCGCGATCGCGTGGTAGCCGCGGCTGCCGCCGAGGGTCTGGGTCACGGCCGACGTGGTGCGGTGTCCGGGGGCCGGCGGCGGGCTGTCGTCGACGCTGACCTGGTGCAGGCCGTCCGGCGCCGCGCGGAACACCTTGCTGTCGCCGACGTTGAACACCACCAGGGACTCCTGCAGGACGAGGGCGCCGGCGATCGTGGTGCCCATGGCGACCAGGTCCGGCCGGCCGTCGGTGGCCGAGTGCACGGCGTGGTTGCAGCGGCGCAGTGCGTCACCGAGGGCGTCCTCGCCGTCGAGCTCGGCGCCGAGCGAGGCGAGGTGGCGTACGACCAGCTCGCTGGCCACCTCGCCGGCCGGCTGCCCGCCGAGCCCGTCGGCGACGGCGACGACGAGCGGTCTGCCGAAGGGGAAGAGCAGGGTCTGGGGGTTCTGGGTCACGGTCCCGCACAGGGTCCACGGGCCGACGACGAGGCTGTCCTCGTTGCGTTCGCGCACCAGCCCGACATGACTCAGGGCGGTCACAGCTATGTAGGGCACGTCGATGACCCGCCTCTCGGCAACGGCAACGGCAGACGCGTACCTCACCCCCATTGTCGCGCCGTCCCGGCATGCGGGGCGCGGGCTGCCGGAGCACGCTGGTCGTGGAGCCGTCTGTTCGCCGACCGGCGGCCCGGCCAGGAAGGACTGGAGATGTTCGCGAGGCTGAGCACCTACCAGGGATCACCGGTCCCCGCGGGGGGAGACCTGACCGCGAGTTCGGAGGCGGTCGTCCGCCAGGTCCAGGACGTTCCGGGTTTCCGGGGCGTCTACTACCTCGTCGACCGGGCCACGGGGGAGGCCAAGACGCTGACGTTGTGGGACGACGAGCACACCATGCGGGACAGCGAGGAAGAGGCCGCCCGCATCCGCGAGGAGACGGCGCAACGGGAGGGCCAGCGGATCGTCTCCGTCGAACACTTCGAGGTGGGCTTCAGCCACCTCCAGCCGTAGCGCGGACCGGAGACGAGGGCCGGCTACGGGGAACCAGCTTCCAGAGCACCAGGTACGAGGAGCGATGGCCATGGGCAAGCTCTCGATCGACCAGTTGCGCGAACGGGTCCGCGGGGCGGTCGTCACGCCCGGCGACGCGGCCTACGACGAGGCCCGCAAGGTCAACAACGCCATGATCGACCGGAGGCCGGCCGCCGTCGTGCGCTGCGCCAACGCGGGCGACGTCATGGCCACCGTCGAGTTCGCCCGCGAGAACGGGCTCGATCTGGCGGTGCGCGGCGGCGGGCACAGCGTGCCCGGCTTCGGCACCTGCGACGACGGCGTGGTCGCCGACCTGTCCGGGATGCGCGGGGTCCGCGTGGACGCGGCGCGCCGGACGGCGCGCGCGGAGGGCGGCGCTACCTGGGGCGACTTCAACGCGGCGACGTACGCCTACGGGCTGGCCACCACCGGCGGGATCATCTCGACCACCGGGATCGGCGGGCTCACGCTCGGCGGCGGCATCGGCTACCTGTGCCGCGGAATGGGTCTGAGCTGCGACAACCTGATCTCGGCGGATGTGGTGACCGCGGACGGACGGCTGCTCGTGGCGAGCGAGGAGGAGAACGCCGACCTCTTCTGGGCGCTGCGCGGCGGCAGCGGCAACTTCGGCGCGGTGACCTCCTTCGAGTACCGGCTCGGGCCGGTCAAGGACATCTACGGCGGGCCGATGCTGTTCGAGCTGGAGGACGCCGCCACCGTCCTGCGCTCCTTCGCGGACCACATCGCCGACGCCCCGGAGGAGCTGGGCGGGTTCCCGGCCTTCCAGATCGCCCCGCCGCTGCCCTTCATCCCGGAGGACCGGCACGGCGAGCCGTTCGCGCTGATCGTGGCCTGCTGGGCGGGGCCGGTCGACGAGGGGCCGCGGGCCCTGGAGGCCTTCCACGACTTCGCGCCGGTGGTCGCCGAGCACGTGGGTCCCATGCCGTACCCCGCGCTCAACAGCGCCTTCGACGCGCTCGTGCCGCCCGGACTCCAGCACTACTGGAAGGCCAACTTCGTCACCGAGCTCACCGACGAGGCGATCGCGGCGCACCTGGAGCACGCCCCGCGCCTGCCCGCCGTGAACTCGACGGTCCACATCTACCCGGTCAACGGCGCATGCCACCGCGTCGCCCCGGACGCGACGGCCTACGCCTACCGCGACGCCTCGTTCGCCACCGTCATCGCCGGCATGTGGCCGGACCCCGCCGACAACGAGGCCAACATCGCCTGGGTCCGGGACTACTACGAGGCCACGGCCCCGCACTCCGAGGAGGGCGGCTACATCAACTTCATGGCCGATGACGACCAGGACCGCATCCGGGCCAACTACAAGGGGAACTACGACCGGCTGGCCGAGGTGAAGCGGACCTACGACCCGGGGAACCTGTTCCACCTGAACCAGAACATCAAGCCGTAGCGGGGGCCGCTGCCGTCCGGAGTCATGCGGATGCGGAATGTCATGGGATCTGCATATTTTGGCAGGTGTACCGGAAGATCCCGTACTTCTGGTTTGTCTGACTGAGGAAGGCCCCCATGAAGCGTTTCCCGGTGATCGGTCTGCTCTGCGTCAGCGTGGCTTTCGGTCTCTCCGCCTGCTCCGACGACAGTTCGTCGCCCGAGGAGCAGGCCACCGAGGCCGCAGCGGACCTCTGCACCGACCTGACCGCGCTGAAGGCCGACAACGCCAAGCTGAAGGCCCTGAACCCCGCCACCGCGACCAAGGACCAGGTCAAGGAGGCCTACGACGCCGTCCAGGACGACTGGAGCGGGGTCAAGGAGAACGTGAGCAAGCTGAAGGACGCCGAGAAGGCGGCGGTCCAGTCGGCCGCCGAGAACCTCAAGAAGGGCTACGAGGACCTGCCGGGCGACACCACCGGCAAGGACGCCCTCACCCAGCTCCAGCCGCAGATCCAGCAGCTGGACGAGGCCACGACGGCGGCCTCCACCGGTCTCAAGTGCTGACGGCGTGACCGAGCGGGACCCCGGCCGGCTCCCCGGCCGGGGTCCCGCGCCGTACGTTCACGAGTCGTACGTTCCCGCGCCGTACGCTCACGAGTCCTCGTCCGGATCGACGGGCCCCGTCCCCTTCCGGCGCATCCCGATCCTGACCGCGCCGAAGAGCGCCTGCGCGATCACGCCCACCAGGAGCAGGTCGGCGAGCATCTGCGCGGTGGTCAGCACGCGGGCGGTCTGCGTGACGGGTGCGATGTCCCCGAAGCCCACGGTCGCGAACACCGTGACCGTGAAGTAGAGGGCGTCCGTCCGGTTCAGTGACTCCGAGAACGATCCCGGGTTCCCCTCGGCGAGCAGGTAGTACGTCACGGAGAAGAGCACCAGGAACAGCGGCACGCCGGTGGCCAGCACCTCCAGGGCCCGCAGCCGCGGGTGCTGCGCGCGGGCGACGACGGCGACCTGCCAGACCACCAGGAAGCCGAAGAGGCCCAGCCCCACCACGAGCGTCACGACGGTGCGGACCCCGAACACGCCGTCCAGGGGCGCCAGGTAGTACAGCGTCGTGATCAGGACGGTCGAGGCCGCGGAGCGGAGCAGACAGCCCAGCAGGGCGCGCCGGCGCTCCCCGGGTCTTGCGGTGGTGGTGCCGTCCATGGACCACTCCTCGCGCAGCCGGGCGGAGCCCCCCGGCCATTGCAGCACCCGCCGCCGCGCCCCGCATCTCCGCGAGCGGGGGCGGGGGCCGCCCGTGTCAAGGCAGTGCCACGGGCGTCCAGATGAGCGGATACGCGGCGCTCCCGGTGCGCTCGGCCCAGTCGAGCCGCTCCCGTACGACGGCCCGCCGGCCCTCGGGGCTCTCCCGCGCCAGCCGGCCGAGGAGGTCGCGCACGCGGCGCAGGGCCATCGGGGAGTGCTCGGCGGCGAAGAGGAGGTCGTCGAAGGCCGTCCGGACGTACTGCTCCCAGTCGGGGACGGGGACCGTCACCCGCACCCGGCCGGCCCCGTCGGTGAACCGGCCGAAGTCCAGCTCCCGGTCGGCGAGGCGGGTGAGCAGGTCCTCCAGGCGGTCCACGGCCTCCACCGCCGTCGCCGGATCGTTGACGGCGGGGGAGAGCGCGCGCAGCGCGATGTCGACCAGGAGCCTGAACGGCAGCTCGGGATCCTGGTCGAAGGTGCGTTCCACGCCGGTGATCACGGCCTCGCGCACGACCTCCTCGGTCAGTTCGGCGCCCGTCACCTCGGCCAGGGCCATGCCCCGCGAGAGGGTCCGGCCGGGCGTGACCCGGAAGTCGATCGCGCAGTCGTGCCGCCGGGCCACCGCCACCAGGGCGTGTACGTCGATCTGCTGGACCACGGTCACCGGCCCGGACCAGCGCACGGTGGAGGTGGCGCCGGTCCCCGGGGGAGGCGCCGCCGGGGCCGTGCGGCCGGGGACGTACGGCCGCACGTAGAGCGTGTCGTACGACCGGTGGGCGCGGGTGGCGATCGCGGTGAGCGAGTGGGCGAGCTGGATCGAGTCGAACGCCTTCGTCTGCAGCGTCCTCATCTGGGCGAGGGAGACCAGCGTGAGGACCATGGCGGTGCAGGGGAGGAGGGCCGAGACCTGGTCGCGGGCGCCGATGGCGAGCCCCGCGGCGACGCAGAAGACGAAGACCCCGACGGCGAAGGCGAAGGCGCGCCAGACGATCGGTTCGTCGCGGAAGAACGCGAGGCGCGGGGTGAAGGTGGTCGCGGAGAACTGCACGACCAGGAACAGCATCGAGTAGATGATGCTCACCAGGCCGATGACGCCGAACCCGACCGAGAACAGCATGGTCGCCACGCGTCCGGCCTCCACCTGCGGTCCCACGTCGGCCATGGGGGCCAGCAGCCCCAGCGCCAGCCCGCCGAGCGCGCAGATCAGCTGGGTCACGTCCCGGCGCATCGCGCGCGTCGGCCGTTGGAACATGCGGCCAAGCCCCCTCACGGTCACGGTCACGGGTTGGGTCACGTGTTGCGGGTCACCTGTTGCGGGTCATGGGAGGGATGCAATCACGGGAGTGACGGGACCGGGCGGTGAAATGCCGGATATGCGATGTTCTCTGTTTCTCGTGGAAGGGTGGTCACCGACGTCGGCAACCGTCCCCGTGAGGAGTGCACCGTGTCCGGTCCGGAGGCCACCGCGCGCCGGCTCCGCCTGCCCCCGTGGATGCACAAGCACACGCCGCTGCTGACCCGGACCCTTGAACAGCTCGCCAGTGTCAAGGTCCTGGACTGCGCGTTCAGACTGGCCGCGCAGGCCTTCCTCGGCGCGGTCCCGGCCCTCTTCGTCATGGGCGCCCTCGCACCCGACTGGCTCCAGAAGCAGCTGGTCTCGTCCATCCGGGCCACGCTCGGGCTCCAGGACGCCGCCCTGGACCAGGTGCGGCAGGTGTACTCCGCCACCGATTCCACCGCCACCGCGAGCACCGGCGCGGTGGGCGTCGTGGTGACGCTGATCTCGGCCACCGCCTGCAGCCGCGCCCTGCAGATGACCTGCGAGCGCTCCTGGCACCTGCCCAAGGCCAAGGCCCGGCTCGCGGCCTGGCGGTGGCTGGCCTGGCTCCTCGTCTGGCTGACCGCCCTGCTCTTCCAGGGGCCGGTCCAGAGCGCCTTCGGGGCCGGTCCGGTCGGCGGCTTCCTGCTCGCCGTGGTCAGCGGCACGCTGCTGTGGTGGTGGACCCAGCACCTGCTGCTCGGCGGCCGGATCCCGTGGCTGCCGCTGCTGCCCGGCGCGGTACTGGCCGGGACGGGGGAGCAGCTGCTGTCCGTGGTGTCGAGGATCTACATGCCGCACGCCGTGGAGCGCAGCATGCGGCAGTTCGGCAGCCTCGGGTCGGTCTTCGCCCTGATGTCCTGGCTGATCGTGCTGTTCGTCGTCCTCACGCTCGCCATCGCCGTCGGGTACGTGGTGGCCCGCGAGCCCCTGCCGGCCCGCTGGCTCGGTACCGCGCCGCCGGACCGCGAGGCCGGTGCCTCCGGGGGAGACGGGGTCACGAGGCGAGGGTGAACTCGCCGACCAGCCGCACGAATTCGTCCTCCTTCTCGAAGAACGCGACGTGCCCCGCGTCGATCTCGGCGTACGTGCTGTGCGCGATCGCCCGGTGCAGGGCGCGGCTGTTCTCCACCGGGACGGTGAGGTCCCGGGCGGCGCCGATGACGAGCGTCTCGGCCTGGATGCGCGGCAGCAGCTCGCGGATGTCGATGCGGGTGTCGAGGTCGACGTGGCGCAGGGTGCCGGGGGTGGCCGGCATGTTGGGGATCAGGAGTTCCATCTGCTCGCGGCCGATCGAGTTGAGGAAGCCGCGGCTGAAGCCGGTCATGGCGACGGAGCGGCCGAAGGCGGCCGGGTCGGAGACGCCGATCTGCTTCCACAGGGTGAAGAGGTTGCGCAGGTACTCGTCGCCCTCGGTGTGGGCCCATCCGGCGACCAGGACCAGGCGGCGGACGAGGTCGGGGCGGAGGGCGGCGACGGCGGCGGACACCGGCGCGCCCATGGAGAAGCCCAGCAGGTCCACCGGGCCGCCGCCCGCGTCCTCGATCACGGCGATGACCTGCGCGGCCAGACCCTCCACGGTCAGCGGGGCCCCGTCGTCCGTGGTGCGGTCGGTGCCGGACAGGTCGGGGGTGATCACGGTGTGTCCGGCGGTGAAACGGGGCAGGGTCCGGCCCCAGTTCACGGCGGAGCCGCCCGATCCGGTGCCGTGGACGAGGACGAGCGCGGGGCCCGTACCGGAGCCGGAGCGCTCGTAGTGGACCCGGGCTCCGGCGACGCTCACGGTGGCGGCGAGGGTGGTGGCGGGGGCGGGGGCGGTGGCGGTGGCGGTGGCGGACATGGCTTCTCCTCAAGCGCGGTGTGCGGTGTCGCGGTGGGTGCCGGGAGGTGTTCCGCTCCGGCTCCGCCCACATTGCCGCCGCGCCGCGAGGGGCGGCAGAGCCCCGCCGAACCTGGGACCGGGGATCCCTGGTTACGGCGCGGACCTGGCGGCAGGATGATCCACATGACGATCGACCGCCGTGAACTCGCCGATTTCCTCCGCCGCTCGCGCGAGCGCGTGCGCCCTCAGGAGGCGGGTCTGGTCGCCGGACCCCGGCGGCGCACGCCCGGGCTGCGGCGCGAGGAGGTCGCGCAGCTGGCGGGCATGTCGGCCGACTACTACGTCCGGCTGGAGCAGGCCCGCGGCCCGCAGCCGTCACCGCAGATGCTGTCCGCGCTCGCCCGCGCCCTGCGGCTCAGCGACGACGCGCGCGACCACCTGCACCTGCTCGCCGGGCACCGCCCGCCCGCCGGGCGGGTCGCCGGCGACCAGGTCGGCGCCGGCCTCCTGCACCTGCTGGACCAGCTGCCCGGCACCCCCGCGCAGGTCCTCAGCGACCTCGGCGACGTCCTGGCCCAGAACGAGATGGCCCGCGCCCTGCTCGGCGGCGTGTGCACGGTGTCCGAACACGGCCGCAACGTGATCTGGCGCTGGTTCGCCGACCCGGCCGCGCGGGACGCGTACCCGGCCGAGGAACACGAGCGGTACAGCCGGGTGCACGTCGCGGACCTGCGGGCGGCCGTCGGCCGGCGGGTCTCGGACCCGGCCGCCACCCGGCTGGTGGAGCGCCTGCGGGAAGCCAGCGAGGAGTTCACCGCGCTGTGGGAACTGCACGAGGTCGCCGTCCGCCGCCACAGCCGGATGCGCGTGATCCACCCGGTCGTCGGCCCCGTCGACCTCGACTGCCAGGTCCTCCTCGCCCCGGAGGGCGAGCAGCGCCTCGTCCTGCTCACGCCCCCGCCCGGCACGGACACGGCCGACCGCCTCGCCCTCCTCCGGGTCGTCGGCACGGAGCAGTTCACGCCGGCCGGCTGACCGGCCGGCTGATCCGGCCGGTCAGGCGCGGCCGCGGCCGGCCGGGCCGACGACGGCGAACAGGGCGCCGTCGGGGTCGCGCAGGGTGACCTCGTGGGGGAAGAGACCGGAGTCGGCCGCGGAGCCGGTCACGGGATCGGGCACGGGACGGTGCACGGAGACGGTGCTGCCGCCCAGGCCGGTGGCCGCCTTCACAGCGGTCTCCACATCGGGCACCCGGAAGTGGACGTGCCAGCGCGGCCGCAGGCTCGGATCGGGGGCCGCCGCGAGGCTCCCGCCGTGCAGCCGGGCCACCGTCCGGCCGGCGTGGCGCAGCTGGATGCGGTTGTTCGCCTCCACGTAGGCGACCTCGCAGCACCCGCTCTGCCCACAGGCCCACTCCAGGACCTCGCCGTAGAAGATGGCGGCGTCGAAGGCGTCCCGGGTGCGCAGTTCGAGCCAGGCCGGGGCGGCCTCCCCGCCCATGCCCCAGTCGGGGATGGCGTCCCCCTGCCAGATCCCGAACACGGCCCCGTCGCGGTCGGAGGCGAGCGCCGCCCGGCCGGTGCCGAAGGCCAGGGGGCCGACGGCGACGGTTCCGCTGCGTTCGCGGATGCGCGCCGCCGTGACGTCGGCGTCGTCCACGGCGAAGTACGGGGTCCAGGCGACGGGGGCCTTGACCGCCGGGGGCAGGGCGCCGATCCCGGCCACCGGCACCCCCTCGCTGAAGCCGACGGTGAACCCCTCCCCGAGCCGGGCCGCGCCGAACTGCCAGCCGAGGACCGCACCGTAGAACGCCTGCGAGGCGCCCGGGTCGCGGGCCATCAGGCTGACCCAGCAGGGTGCGCCGAACGTCTCGTGACTCGATGTCGACACGCCTGTCCACCCCATCCGCTGGTGCGCCCCCGGGAGCCCCGTTCCTTCGGGCACATCCTCGTCCCGTCACCCGGCCGCCCCGGGGCGACACGGCGTACGGGCACCCGGGCGGCGCAGCGCGGCGGGAACCGGGAAGGGGCCCGGCGGCGGCCTAGTCGATGCCGGAGGGGAGGGCGAGGCCGGCGTAGATCTGGTTGAGCAGGGTGGGCAGCATGGCCTGGGCGGTGGTGCGGCCGTCGGGCGACAGGGTCAGGTTCGTCCAGACGACGAGCGTGACGTCGTTGACCGGGTCGTGGCCGATGAAGGAGTTGAAGCCGGGGAGTTCACCGCCGTGGTAGTACATCGACGCGTTCGGGCCGAACCGCTGGTGGGTGATGCCGTACCCGTACTTCTGCCCGTCGGTCGCGGCCGGGTCCTCGGACTGCGGGCTGTCCCGCCACTGCCGCTGGAACCCGGCGTTGAGGACCTTGCCCGTCACCAGGGCCCGGATCCACGTGGCCAGGTCGTCGGCGGTGGAGACGGCGCCGCCTGCGGCGTGGGCGTAGGAGGGGTTCTGGTGGGTGTAGTCGACGGGTCGCAGCTTTCCCGACCGTGCCGCCGCCCGGACGTCGGCGGGGTAGGGCTGGTCGACCAGGGCGTACGCCGTACTGCCGTACATGTAGCCGTGCGCGTACGGGCCGGGGAGGGAGGTGTCGACGAGGGCGGGAAGTGAGGTGCCCTTCAGGCCGAGCGGGGCGAACAGCCGGGTGCGGAACTGCTCGGCGAGGGGGCGTCCGCCGGCCTTCTCGGCGACGAGGCCCAGCAGCACGTAGTTGGTGTTGCTGTACTCGTAGGACGTGTCGGGTGCGAAGTTCGGCGGGCGCTTGAACGCGATGTCCAGCATTTCCCGCGGCGTCCGGGCCTTGCCCGGGTCGGCGTCCAGGGCCGCCGAGAGTTCGGGCGCGTTGGTGTAGTTGTAGAGCCCGCTGCGCATCTTCAGCAGTTCGGAGAGGGTGATGTGGTCGCCGTTCGGCACTCCGGCGACGTAGTCGGACACCGGGTCGTCCAGCCGGAGTCTGCCGTCCTGGGCGAGGAGGGTGATCAGCGCCGCGGTCATGGTCTTGGTGTTGGACGCGATCCGGAAGTGGTCGGCCGTGGTGGGCGGTGTGGTCGTGCCCAGCTCGGTCGTGCCGACCTGGGCCCGGAAGGTTCCCTGCGGCGTGCGGAGCAGGACGACCGCGCCCGGGACCTTGAGTTTCCTGGCCGCGCGCTCCACTGAGGACTGCAACGCGGCCGGATCGATGGGCTTCAGCGCCGAGGGGGTGGGGGCGGCGGAGGCGCTCGCCGTCGCGGTGGGCGTGGGCGCGGCCGACGGATCGGGGAGCGGCGCGGCGCCCGCTCCGGCGGGTAGGACGCAGCCCGCGATCAGCAGGGCCGCGCACGATGCCGGCACGGTCGTGCGGCGGGTGGTGCGCGCGTTCCTCATGCCGGCATCACAGCCAGGGGCGAAGGTATGAAAGCGAAGGGATCAAACGGACTACTGGTCGTATTTTACCGTTGCTGCGTCGTTCGCACCGAGGGAGTCGACGTCCTCCATGAAGCTCAGCATCCGGGCGTTGACCACGTCGGGGTGGTCGATCTGCGGTCCGTGGCCCGTCGCGGCGATGATCTCGGCGCGGGCGCCGGGGACCAGCCGCGGCACGCGCTCCAGCTGCCGCTGCGGGTGTACGAGCAGGCTGTGCCTGCCCATGATCAGGTAGAGCGGGGTCCGGATGGAGCGCAGGGCGTCCTCGGTCAGCGGCAGGGGGGCGGGGCGGCGGATCCGGTACGCGCGGGCGCCGAGCTGGATCCACTTGCGCATCTCGGGGATGGCGAGGACCGGCTGGTCCAGCCACTTGGCGAGCCGTGGGCGCAGCGCCTTGGGGGCGAAGGTGGCGAACAGGCTGATGAAGATCCAGACGAAGAAGCGCAGGCCCACCTTCTCCAGGCCGCCGGGGTCGAGGGCGGTGACCGAGGCGAGCCGCTCGGGGCGCCGGTGGGCCTGGTTGAGGACGAGCCAGCCGCCGTAGGAGGAGCCGACGAGGTGGACCTGGTCGAGGCCGAGCGCGTCGAGGGCCTCGTCCATCCACTGGGCGGCGCGCTCCGGCTGCCACATGGGCTCGCGGTGGACGCTGCGGCCGGCGTCGCCGGGGGTGTCGAGGGCGTAGACCGGGCGGTCGAGGCTGAGCCCGGGGGTGTTGGGGAACCACATGGCGGAGGAGTAGGCCGCGCCGTGGATCAGGACGATCGGCGTACGGGACTCGGCCGCCGGGTCCGTGGGTCCGTACCGGTAGACGTGCGTGGTGCCGAAGCTGGTCTCGACGTCCGTCTCGGAGCGGAGGGGCGCCCCCATCGCGAAGAGCACGTCGGCGGCGGCGAAGTAGCGGTCGCGCAGCTCGTCGTTCACGTAGCGGCCGACGTCACGGCGCGGGCGGGTCGTGTTCTCGGGCACGGGGCACCTCCGGGAAGAATCGTTCTTCGTGGTACGACCGTACCACGATCATGGTACGGCGGTATCATGAAGGCGTCCGGGGTGCCCGGACCACGGACTCGACCGAGGCGGAGACGACGGCAGATGCCGAAGCGCGTGGACCACGAGGAACGGCGCGCCCAGATCGCCGAGGCGCTCATCCAGGTCGCGGGGCGGCGCGGGCTGCACGCGGTCGGCATGCGGGACGTGGCCGCGGAGGCCGGCGTGTCCCTGCGCCTCGTGCAGTACTACTTCGAGACCAAGGAGAAGCTGCTCTTCTACGGACTCCAGCACCTGACCGACCGCTTCACCGCGCGGGTGGGCGCCCGCCTGGCCGCCGCCGGGCCGGACCCGGGCCCGCGCGCGACGATCGAGGCGCTGCTGCTGGCCTCCCTGCCGACCGACGAGGAGAGCCGCACCTTCCACCTCCTCTACAGCTCCTACTCGATCCTGTCCGTGACCGACGAGGCGCTGGCCGCCCAGCCCTTCATCGACAACCCCGACACCGCCGAGAACGCCCTGACCGGCCTGCTCGAACAGGCCAAGGCGGCGGGCCTGGCCGACCCCGGCATCGACGCGCGCACCGAGGCGATCAGCCTGCTCGCGATGACGGCGACCATGGGCACCAGCATCCTCGTGGGCCAGCGCGGCCCGGAGTCGGCCATCGCGGTGCTCCACCACCACCTGGACCGGATCTTCACACCTGCCGAGAGCCCGGCGGCGCCGTGAACCGTGGCCGCGGGCGGGCGGAGTGATCTGCCTCACAGGCTGTCACAGGGGGCCATCGGCCGCTGTCTACATGGCGAAAACCGAAGAGGCGAACCCCAAAAGGCGGAGGACACCATGGCTGAGAACTTCGATGTCGTCGTGATCGGCGGCGGGTACGCGGGTGTGATGGCGGCCAACCGGCTGACGCAGCGCGGCGACGTGCGCGTGACGCTGGTCAACCCGCGTGCGACCTTCGTCCACCGGGTCCGGCTGCACCAGCTGGTCGGCGGGACCGACAGCGCGGTCGTCGACTACCGCGAGGTCCTGGCCGACGGCGTGCGGCTGGTGGTCGACACCGTGGCGCGGATCGACGCGGCCGGGCGCAGTGTGGCGCTGGCGTCGGGTGGCGCGGTCGGCTACGACTACCTGGTCTACGCGGTGGGCAGCGGCAGCGCCGACCCGGGCGTGCCCGGGGCCGCGGAATTCGCCTACCCGCTCGGCACGTTGGAGGAGGCGCAGCGGCTGCGGCCGGTGCTCGACGACGCTCCCCTGTCGGCCGCGGTGACGGTGGTCGGAGCGGGTCCGACCGGCATCGAGACGGCCGCCGAACTGGCCGAGCGGGGGCGGGCGGTGACCCTCGTGTGCGGCGGGGTCCTCGGGCCGTACCTGCACGCCCGGGGCCGGCGCTCGGTGGCCGGGCGGCTGGCCGCGCTCGGGGTGAGCGTGCTCGACGGCCCCGGCGCGAAGGTGACGGCCGTGACGCGCGACGCCGTACGGCTCGCCGACGGCCGGACGCTGCCGAGCGAGGTGACGATCTGGACCGCCGGCTTCGCGGTGCCGGACCTGGCCGTGCGCAGCGGGCTGAGCACCGACGCCCAGGGGCGGCTGCTCACGGACGAGACGCTGACCAGCGTGGACGACGTACGCGTCATCGCGGCCGGCGACTCGGCCGCGCCGTCGGACCTGCCGCTGCGGATGAGCTGCCAGGCCGCGATGCCGATGGGCGCGCGGGCCGCCGACACGGTGCTCAGCCGGATCGCGGGCGAACGGCCCGAGACCCTCAACCAGTCCTTCGGCGCGCAGTGCATCAGCCTGGGCCGGCGCACCGGCATCTTCCAGTTCGGCAACCGGGCCGACGTCGCGGTGTGGTTCAACATCGACGGCCGCCTGGGCGCGAAGCTCAAGGAGGCGGTGTGCAAGGGCATCGTCAAGCACCTGGCCGAAGAGGCGCACAAGCCCGGCGGGTACGGCCTGCACCGCATCTCGGGCGGCCCCGGCCGCCAGCAGCGGCTGACGGCCAAGCGCGCCGGGGCCCCGGCCCCCACGGCCGAACGGGCCGCCTAGGTCCTGCCGGTGGAGGCCGTTCTGGGGATCGGCGGTGGCGATGTCAGCCGCGTCCTTCCTCCTCGGCCTCCATGTGCCGGATTCCCTCGTGGGTGAGGGTGACCATCGCGGGGGTGTTGCCCGGCTCCCAGTCGACGGTGATCAGACCTTCGCCCGCCAGGTAGGTGCAGGCGGCGGCCAGGTCCTGTTCGGGTACGTGGAGGTCGCGCCGTAGCTGTGCTCCGGTGAGGCCGAGGAGGCGGTTGCCCTCGACGGCCTCGTAGAGGACCTGGAGCACCTGTTCGCGGTAGGTCTTGCGTTCGCGCAGTGTGGCCATGACCGCGTCCTCTCGTGTGGCGGGGTGGCCCCGGGGCCCGTCGGCGCTCTCAGATCTCGTCGGAGTGGGCGCCGCTCCCGGTGGGGGTTCTGCTGGCGGCCAGCCAGGAGCGGACGGGGCCGGCGGGTGTGGCCGTGTCCACGGTGAGGTGGAGGCGGGTGTTGCCGTCGAGGGCGGGGTAGCTGCGCTGTTCCGTACCTGCGAAACACCGGCGCAGCGCCTCCGCGACCGCCCGGGCGGCTTCGGGGGTGTGCGCGATGATCCGTACCTCGGCGTGCCCGAGCGAGGGCAGTGTCTCGGTTCCTACGTACTTCACGTGGGCGTGGTTCCCTTCGGAGTGGGCGTGAGGCCGGCGGGTCGGGGCGCCGGGGCGCCCCGACCGCTGCCCCCGGTCGGAGGAAGTTCCGTTCCTCACCGGTCGGCATCCGTGTGGTGGGCTCGACGACCGGTGTCGTCCGGCAGGCCGGGAGGCCTCGGCAGGGGGTCACTGAAGCGGTACGCCTCGATCCGCGCGTCGTGCTGGGCGTTCAGCAGGTGGATCCAGCGCATTCCGACGCCGATCATGAGGATGACTACCGCGATGAGGACGATGGTCTCCATGGAACTCACCTCCAGGTGTTTCCGGGCAGCGGGAGCGCGCTTCGGCCCATCGGGTTCCCGAAGGGGGACATGCAGGCACCGCCTTCGCCCTCCCAGGTGGCTTCCCGGGTGGCTTCCCGGGTGCGGCCGTCCCGGAGGCGCCGCCCGATGACGGCCTCGTTGGCCATCAGGACGCCTGCGGTGAGGCAGCTGCCCGGGAGCGCGGCAGCGGCCATCAGCCGGGCCGCGGCCGCGGGCTCGGTCTCGGGCGGGACGACCAGGAGGTCCCAGCGGCCGACGGTGTAGGAGAGCAGGATCAGCTTGTCGGGGTCCTGTTCGGTGAACCAGCCGACGTGCACGGTGCGCCCGGCCACGGGAACCGTGTGCGGGATGACCGGCCAGCGGCCGGGGTTCACGCTGACGCGGGTGATGCGCCCCCAGGGCTCGTCCAGAGCGGCGGCGAGAGCCGGGAGCTCGGCCTCGAGGTCACGGGAGCGGGGCCACCAGGCGCCGTCCAGCAGACCGACGAGAGCGGTCTTCGGCGTGAGGGACAGGCGTGCCGGAACGAGGCGGGAAACCACGCCGGAGTCGGCGCGGTCAAGGGTCGTGGTCATGTCGCGGACCCGTCCCCGGGCCGTTCGCGAACGGCCCGGTGCAGTGATCGCCGGAAACGACGTCCGCGTGGGAGCGGGTGTGCGAAATACTCCCGGTCCTTTCACCGTACTCCGGTTCGAGGTCCGGGAAGGCGCTTGCGACCAGCGTATTTTCGGTGCCGACGGCGGGTCGCGCCTGCGCGTGCGAGGGCGCGCCGGTCAGAGCCCCTCGTCGTGCAGGTCCTCTTCGCGCAGCAGGTCGTCCTCGCGGCGGCGCGAGGTCTCCTTCTCCTTCTGGCCCGACTGCTGTCCCTTTTCGCGGGACTGCCTGCCCGGCTGAGGCTGCGCGGGGTCTCCGGGGCGCCGGTGCTCCTGCGCCTCGCGGCCCTTGCCCGGTTCCTGGCGCCTGTCCTGCCTACCGTCCATGACGGCGACTCCTCTTGCTGCGCGGGGTACGGCGTGCTCTCCCACCACGCTGACACGCGCCATGCCGGCCCGCACCATTTCGCCCCGGCGCCGCCCCGAACCGGCGATCCCGCCGCCGATGGACGGGCGCGCTCGTGGCGTGAAAAGGCTGTCCGAAAGTTGAAAGCATAGCCGTGGAACGATCACCGCACTATCATCCGATTTTGCTTGGGCTTGACCAGAAGCCCAGGTGAAAGCGATGCGGGGGAATCACATGCATCACCATTTGGGTCGGCTCGGAGTAGAAGAAAGGCAAGAACAGGCATACAGAGGCCTGTTGCGCTGTACACGGGCCACGCCCCACACCCTGGCGGTCCACCTCGGCTGTGACGACGCCGAGGCCGTGGCATCCGTGTTGAACACGCTCGTGGCCATGGGCATGGCCACCGCCGACGGGACGGAGGTCTACCGGCCGGTCGCCCCGAGCACGGTGGTGGCCCGGCTCGTCGAGCGGCGGCTCAAGGCCCTCCACGAGGAAATGCGGCACGTCTCGGAGACCCGGGACCTGCTGGAATCCCTGCTGCGCGAGCAGGAATTCGAGAACGAGGGCTTGTACGCCGACTCCCAGACCGACGCGCCGCTCATCGAACGGCTCGAAGGCCTGGTCAAAGTCCGGGAGAAACTCGACGAGTTGTCGTTCTTCTGCCGGACCGAACTGCTCTCCACCCAGCCGGGCGGACCGATGACGAAGGACAACATCGCCGCCGCCCGGCCGCTCACCGAGCAGTTGCTGCGGCGCGGGGTCGCGATGCGCACCATCGTGGAGAGCGGCGCCGTCGCCGACCTGGCCACCGCCGCCTACCTGCAGGAACTCACCACCAAGGGGGTAAGGATCCGGGTCGTGGAACGGACCGCCGAACGGCTGCTGATCTTCGACAGGCAGACCGCGCTGGCCCCCATCGACCCGAACGACTCGACGCTGGGCGCGGTGGCCGTCCGCGAGCCGGGCCTCGTCGGCGGCATGATCTCGCTCTTCGACCGGATCTGGGCCGAGAGCCGCGAGCTCGACGAGGTCGTCGGCAGCCCCGCGGGGGGCGAGGGCCCCGAGGGCGGGCTGTCCGAGCTGGAACGGCAGATCCTGGCCACCATGCAGATGGTCGACAAGGACGAGATCGGCGCGCGCGAGGTCGGCGTCTCCGTCCGCACCTATCGCAAGTACGTGGCCGCGCTCATGGGCCGGCTGGACGCGGCCAACCGCTTCCAGGCGGCGCTGCTGGCCCGCGACCGCGGCTGGATCTGACGGGGGTCGGATCCGGCGGGGCCGGGAACCCCGGGGCGCGTCAGCGGCCCGGGGTGTCCTCGGGGTCGAGCAGCCATTCCCACCCGACCAGCCCCGGGTCCTGCCACAGCCTCCGCAGTTCCTCGGTGACGGCCTCGGCGGCCGTCGCCTCCGGCAGGACGACCGCCAGCGAGAAGCCCACCGCGAAGAAATGCACCGTCCCGCGCCAGCCCGCCGGCAGCAGGGACGACACGCGCACGGCCGTGGTCTCCGGCGCCCCGGGCCGTTCGTGGGCCGGCGCGGACGCCGCCGCCGGCGACGGCATCACCAGGACGCGCAGGAAGGTCAGCGCACCGGTGTCCCGCGGCGCGGGCTCGTGAGGGCCGTCCGTCATGCCGCCCGCCCGTCCGGCAGGTCCCGCGCCGCCTCGTCCGTGTCCACCGTGTCCGTCCCTACCGTGCCCGTTTCCACCGCGCCCGTTTCCTCCGCGCGCGTGTCCTCCGCGTCCGTTTCCACCGCGTCCGTCCGCACGGCCAGGGCCGTCAGCGGCCGCTCCGCGAACATCCGTACGGCGGCTCGGGAGACGTCGGTGAGCGGTGCCTCGCGCAGCGCCCGGGGCAGGCGCATGAGCCAGGTCGCGTCGTGCCCGTAGGCGGCGGTCTGACAGAGCATGTCCGCAAGGGTCTCCTGCGTGTCGAACACGCTCAGCACCTGGCCCGCGCAGAAGAGCCGTGTGGCGTCCGCCTCGGCCGCCGTGAACGGCTCGCCCGCCAGCCGGCGCACCCGCTCGCGCAACTCCCGTACGGTCTGCGGCCGGTGCGGCCCCTCGTACCAGGCCCGCAGGTAGGCGCGGTGGCCCGCCGCGGCCGTGTCGCGGCCGGTGATCACGGTCAGGCCGGGGGTGCGGTCGACGGCCAGCCGGGAGCCGAACCAGCCGCCCAGCGCGGCCGTGGCCAGGTAGTCCGCGGCCTCGGTCGCGGTGCTCATCGCCGCGGGCGCGCAGAGGGTCACGTGCGCCTCGGCGGCGCCCGGCCGGTGCAGGGTCAGCACGGTGTCCTCCCCGTAGGCGTCTGCGGGCCCCGGCGCCGCCCCCTCGGGCGTGACGGCGTCGGCGGCGCTCCACCCGGCGAGGGTACGGGTCACCAGGGCGGCCGTGGCGTCCGGGTCGCCGGGACCCGTGACGACGACCACGGCACCCGCGGGTCCCGGCAGCGCGGCGGCGCCGCCGGCCGCCGGGAGCAGCCGCAGGCGCAGCGCGGCGTCGGCGGCCCGCTGGAGCGCGATCGCGGCCGGGGCGGCGAACGCCGCCGCCTGCGCGGGCCCGTTCGGGCCGTCCGCCCCGACCGTACCGGCGGCCAGGACCGTCCCGACGACCGTACGCAGCCAGTCCCCGGCCCGCTCGGCCGGTGCGTGACCGCTCACTTCCAGCCACTGCTCGTCCGTGGTCACCTGGACCGTGCCGAAGTGGCCCGTGGCCCGCCAGGCCGCGCCCGCCCGCAGCTGGGCCTCGTACGCCAGCCGCCGGACCAGGCCCGGGGCCCGCCAGCCGCCAGGACCGAGCGGCGCCTTGATCCGCAGCTCGGCCAGCGGGGTCCGCTCGTCCCGGTAGCAGACCACGCGGGTGCCGGCCGGGGTGAGGGTCTCCGCCCACGAGGGCACGACCGGCTCGCCGGTGGCGCGGGCGGACCGGACCGGGACGGCCGGGGCCTCGTACGGGGCCGGACGCGTGCGCTCCGGGCCCGGCTCCAGCACCAGCACGGCCCGCGCGGTCCCGCGCAACGCCCGTGCGGCCCGGGCCACTTCGGCGGGACCGACACCGGCCAGCAGGTCGGGCAGTTCCGCGAGGAGTCCGGGGCGGCCGAAGAGCAGCTCCAGCCGGCCCAGCGCGCGGGCCCGGGTCTGGAGGTCGTCGTGCCGGCGCACGTGGTCCAGTGCCAGGTCGCGGACGGCCGTGCGGACCGCCTCGCCGTGGCCCGGCGCGCCCGGATCCGCCCAGTGGGCCAGCCCCGCGTCGACCCGGTCCACGAACCGCTCGGGCGCGGTGTCCGGCGACAGCAGACCGGTGACCACCAGGGTCTCGGGAGCCAGGGCGTCGAGCGGCCCGAAGAAGCCGCAGCTCGTCTCGACGGGACCGCCGCCACCCCGCGCGCCGGTGGCGCGCAGCAGCCGGGCCAGCACGGTGTGCGCGAGGTACCCGGCCAGGTCGCGGGCGGGGTCCGGCAGCCGGTAGCCGAGCGCCACGGCGGTCGCGGGCACGCCCGGTTCGGTGCCGTACGCCCACCGGTCGGCCTCCGGGGCCTCCTCGCGCAGGTCCGGGCGGGCGGGCACGGGCCGCCCCGGGATGTCCCCGAAGTGCCGCTCGACGAGCGCGCGGGCCTCGGCCGCGTCGAACCCGCCGGCGAGCGTCAACACGGCGTTGCCGGGCGCGTAGTGCTCGGCGAAGAAGGCCCGGCAGTCGGCGACGGTCGCCGCGCGCAGCCGCTCGGCGTCCCCGTACCCGTCGTGCGCGTTGGCGTACGAGCGGTAGAGCACGGCGGGCAGCAGCGGCCAGGGGAAGCCGCCGTACGGGCGCTCCACCGTCGTCCCGTGGATCTCCAGGGCGACGCCCTCCAGTTGCTCCGCGAGGGCCTCCTCGGTGAACAGCGGCGCCCGCATCCGGTCGGCTTCGGCGAACAGCGCCCCGTCGAGGGCGGAGGCGGGAACGGCCTGGTAGTAGTCCGTGTAGTCCTGGTGCGTGGTGCCGTTCGCGGAGCCGCCGAGCCGGTGGATCCGGTCGTAGAACTCGCCGCCGGTCAGCTGCTCGCTGCCCTGGAACATGAGGTGCTCGAAGAGGTGCGCGAAGCCCTCGCGGCCGGGGGGTTCGGACCGGAATCCGACCCCGTAGTGCACCGCCACCGCCACCCGGGGGTGGCGGTGTGAGGGGGCGAGCAGCACCCGGAGCCCGTTGGGCAGGGTGAACCGGTGCATCAGTGGTCTCCTGGTGCGGTGGGACCGCCGAAACCGGTGAGGTAGCCGAGGAAACCGGCGAAGCGTTCGACGGTCTCCGGCTGCCAGCCGACGTAGGCGGTGTAGTCGTGCAGGTGCAGGGCGATGCGCAGGGCCGCCAGCCGCGGCCGCAGCGGGCCGAGGGGGCGCCCGTACCCCTCCTCGACGGCGTCGACGAGCCGCTGCCAGGCCTCGCTGTCGCCGCCGAGCTGCCAGGCGAGCTCGGTGAGTTCGCCGACGGCCCAGCCGACGTCGGAGTACCAGGGGGCGAGGCACACGTCCTCGCCGGCCAGCAGCTCTACGGGGCCCTCGCCGCCGGGGTCGGCGACGAGCGAGCCGAGGCCGGGCGCGCCGTGGGAGACGACGAGGGCCGGATCGGCGGCGAGTTCGGCGGTCCAGTCGCGCAGCCGGTGCCAGCGCTCGGCGCCGAGCCGCTCGCGCAGCACGGACGCGGCCTGCGCGGCCCAGACCTCCGGCGCGCGACCGGCGAGCCACGCGTCGAGCCGGGCCCAGCCGCGCGAGGCGGTGGGCGGGGCCGGCGCGCCGGTCGCAACCGGGAGCGGGGCGGTGTGCAGCGCGGCGAGGGCGCGGCCGAGGGCGTGCAGGGCCGGGCGCAGCCCGGGGTGCGGGCCGTGCCGCAACAGGTGGCCGGCCACGGACTCGTCCCCGGACAGGCCCCGGTAGGCGCGTGCGCCGCCGGGCAGCTGCTCCCCGTAGACCAGGCGCACGCCCGGGGTCCGGGGGGTCTCGGGGAGGGTGGCCGGGAGCGGGTGGAAGCCGGCGGGCGCGAGCGGTCCGGGCTCGCGGACCCACAGGCCGCCGTGGACGGTCGTGCGCAGCAGCCCGGTGCCGAAGCGGACGGGACCCGCGCCGACGTCCTCGGCGATGCCTTCGACGGCGCCGTCGACGGCGGTGGCGGTCACAGCGTGCTCGCCGGCGGCGGGAGGGGTACGGACACGGCGGCGGCCGCCAGTTCCCCGCGGCGCTGCTCGACCATCGCGAGCGCGTCCGGCAGTGGCGCCGGCGCCCAGGCGTCCTCGCGTCCCGTGGTCATGGAGCGCCCGGGACGGGGCGGGAGCACGGCCACGTTGGGCCGGGCGGCCAGCGCCGCGTGGTGGGCCCGGTACGCGGCGCTGTGCAGCCCGCCCGGCGGCAGCGCGGGCAGCAGCACCACCGGGGCGGTGGTGCACTGCGCGGCCAGCAGCGCGGGGCTGTCGGCCAGCCCGAGGGCCAGGCGCGCCATGAAGTGCAGGGTGGCGGGGGCGACGACCACGGCCTCGGCCCACTCGGTCCACAGCACGTGCCGTGCGTGCACCTCGTCCTCGGCCCAGCGGTCGGGCAGTACCTCGGCGCCGCTGTGCCCGGCGAGCGTGACCCGGCTGACGAACCGTTCGGCGCTCGCGGTCACCCCGATCCGCAGTTCCAGGTCCGGGTAGGTGCTGCGCAACCAGCCGAGCCAGTAAGGCAGTTCGGCGGCGGCGACGGCCCCGGTCACCACGAGCAGCAGCCGTGAGATGCCCAGCGCGGGCGCCGGTACGGCGGCCACGGAAGCGGGGGCGGCCAGGGCGGCCGGTGCGGCGACCGCCGCCGCAACGGCCGCCGGGGCCGGCGCGACGGGGGTCGCGACGGCCTGCGTACCGGCGCTCACCGGGTCAGCTCCGGCAGCATCGCCCGCAGGTCGGCCAGCGCGGAGGGCAGCCCCTCCACCTGGCACACACCGGTCAGGTTCAGCGCGATCTCGTCGACGCCCACCGCCGCGTACTCCACGAGCCGGTCCCGCACCTCGCTGATGTCGCCGTGGACGAACGCGCCGCCCTCGATCACGGCCTTCGCGACGGACATGGGGTCGGGCTGGTCAATGTCGATGCCCGAGCGGCGCAGCATGTCCTGGTAGTGCGGCATCGACAGGTGCCCGGTGTTGCCCGCCAGGACCAGCTTCGCCGGGTCCCGGTCGGGCGCGGTCAGCGCCACCGGCACCATCGCCACCAGGCGCGGCATCGGCCGGCCCGCGGCCTCGGCCCCGGCCTGCAGCTCGGGGACGATGACGTCCCGCAGGTACTTCGGCGGGGTCAGCCACGTGATGGCCACGTCCGCCACCTCGCCGGCCAGCCGGGCCATCTTCGGCCGCAGCACCCCGGCGCCGAGCTCGACGCGCGGCCCCGGCAGGGACGGCAGTCCGATGCGGCAGTCGAAGTACTCGCCCCGCAGCTCGACCTCGCGGTCGGCCAGCAGGCCGCCCATGATGGTGAAGTACTCGCGGACCGCGCCGAGCTGGCTGCGGTAGGGCGCGCCGAGCACGTTCTTCTGGAGGATCGCCGCGCCCGGTCCGATGCCCGCGACCACCGGGTGGCCGGTGGTCACCGCGAGGGACTTGGCCTGGAGCGCGGCCTCGATCGGGTGCCGGAAGGGCATCAGCGTGACCGCCGTGCCCACCGGGATCCGGAATCCGGAGGCCGCCGCGTACGTGAAGGTCTGGTACGGCTCGGACATCAGGGCCTGGCCCTGCCACAGCCGGTCCGCGGCGCCGGAGGCGACCAGCGCGGCCAGCGGGAGCGCCTGCTCGTGCCGGGTCGGCATGAACGGCATCATGATCGAGTACTTGGTCATGCCGTGACTTCCTTCGTGGACCGGGCCGCCGGGGTGGCGGCGCCGCTGAGCAACTGGGCGCTGACCAGTTCGATGTAGGCGGGGCTGGAGTCGAGCAGTTCGTCGTGCGTGCCCTCGGCGATGACCCGGCCGCGGTCCATGACGACGACCTTCGCGGCGTGCCGGACGGTGGACAGGCGGTGGGCGACCACGAGGACCGCGCGGTCCTCGGCGAGGGTGTCGACGATCTGCCGCAGCCGCTGCTCGTTGACGCTGTCGAGCTGCGAGGACGGCTCGTCGAGGAGGACCAGGCTGCTGTCCGCCAGCACCGCGCGGGCCAGGGCGACCCGCTGGCGCTGACCGCCGGAGAGGTCGTGGGCGCCGCCGAGGACGGTGTCCAGGCCGTCGGGCAGGGCCCGGACGGGGGCGTCGAGGCCGACCGCGGCCAGCGCCGCGTAGAGCTCCTCGTCGGTGGGCACGGCGGCCAGGCCCAGGCTCAGGTTGGCCCGTACGGTGTCGCCGAGCAGGGTGAACGCCTGGTCGACGAAGGCGATCCGGCCGCGCAGCTCGTTCAGCGGCAGGCTCGCGGCCTCCTCGCCGAACAGGTGCACGCGGCCCGACTGCGGCTCCATGAACCGTTCGATGAGGGCCAGCGCGGTGGACTTGCCGGCGCCGGAGAGACCGACGACGGCGGTCAGGCCCTGGGCGGGCACCTCGAAGTCCACGCCGCGCAGCACGGGTTCGTCGCCGTAGCCGAAGGTCACGTCCTCGAAGCGGACGGCGGGGGCCGGACCGGGGGTGTTCCGGCCGCCCGCCGTCCGTGCCGGCTCCGCCGTGCCGGGCGCCAGGTCCTCCACCGGCAGGGCGAAGACGTCGTTGAACCGCTGCCGGGAGGTGAGCCCGGCCTGGATCTGCGCGGCACCGGAGGCCGCCATGATCAGGGGAGCGGTCAGCTGGAGCAGGTAGAGGAGGAAGGCGACGAAGTCGGGGAGGGCGAGGTCACCGGAGACGAGCCGGGCGCCGCCGCCGAGCAGCACGGTCAGCAGGGCGATCTGCTGGCCCAGGTTGATCACGGGGACGACCAGCGACTCCATGCGCGCCGCGTCCACGCCGAGCTTCTCCAGCCGCCGTGCGTGCCCGTCCAGGGTGCGGCCGACCCGCTCCTCCGCCCGGTACGCCTTGATGATGACGAGGGCGTCGAGCGCGGTGATGAACTGGTGGGTGAGGGTGCCGATGTCGTCCTGCATGTTCTGGTACGTGCGCCGCAGACCGCGGATCACGACGGCGACGATGGCCAGGGCGCACACGAATCCGGCCAGGGTGATCAGCAGCAGCACCCAGTCCAGGACGCCCATGATGACGATGGTGCCGAGCAGGGTGATCGCGGCCATCGGGAGCTGGATCGGCCCGATGTTGATGGCGCCCTTGAGCTGCATGGCGTCGGCGGTCAGCCGGGTGGCGAGGTCGCCGCTGCCCACCGCCTTCGCGTCGGACAGCCGCATGGCCAGGCCGCGCCGCATCGTGGTGATGCGCAGCCGGCGGACGAGCTGCTCGCCGAGGCGGGACAGCAGGAACGCGGCGAGCGCGCCCGCCAGGGCGGAACCCAGACCCGTGCCGATCATCAGCAGGGCGGCCCGGGTGAGCCCCTGGCCCTGCTGCACCTGCTGGACCAGCTCGGCGACGACCAGCGGCAGGGCGAGGGTGGCGGCGGCGGACACCGCCGCGAGCAGGGCGATCACGGCCATCTGGAGCCGGTTGCCCGGGCGGAACAGCTCGCGCAGGATGCGCAGTTCACCGTCCCAGGAGTCGGCGGCGCGTTCGGCGCGGTCGGCGGCGGCCTCGGCCTCCGCCTCGGCCGCCGCCTCGGCGGCCGCCGTGGTGTCGGTGGTGACGGTCATGACATTCCCCCCAGTCGGGCGTTGCGCAGGGCGGTCCGCGCCTTGACGATGCCGCCGTGCTGGAGCAGGCCGCCGATGTAGATCCGGCCGCCGACGCGCAGCAGCGCGGCGATCGAACCGAGCAACAGGACGGCGGCCAGGGCGATCTCCCACCACGGCACGTTCTCGCTCGCCATCCGGACCGGCATCACGGCCGAGGACAGGCCCGGCACCAGGGAGAACACCCGGGTGAGGGTGTCGCTGATCCCGGTGAAGGGCGCCAGCGCGGCCATCAGGCTCAGCGTCTGGAGCATGCTGACCGGGCCGGCCGCGTGCTGGAGGTCCTCGGCCCGGGAGGCCAGGGCCCCCGCGACGGCCCACAGGGCGGCGAAGCCCAGGAAGCCGGGGATGAACCAGAGCACCACGGACACGCTGGTGCCGATCGCGTCGGCCGGCGCGTCCACCAGGTCGGCGGCGATGGCGACCGTGACGCCGCCCGCGGCCATGGCACTGATCTGCACGAACGCCACGAGCCCGATGCCGAGCACCTTGCCCGCCAGCAGCTGCCAGGCGTGCACCTTGGCCAGCAGCACCTCCACGATGCGGCTGGACTTCTCCTCCAGGACGCCCTGGGCGATGCCCTGGCCGAACATGAAGGTCAGGAAGAACAGGGCCATCACGCCGATCGCGGCGGTCATGGTCCGCTCGGTCGTACGGTCCGCGTCCGGGTCCAGCGCGGACACGGTCAGCGGCTGTACGGTCAGGGCCCGCGCGATGGCGGGGTCGGTCAGTCCGCCCTCCCGCAGCCGGTCGGTGGTCTGCGCCGTGCGGTGGGCCTCGTACAGCGGGCCGGCCAGCGGCTCCGGCAGCTTCTCGCGGACCAGGACGCGGCCTTCGCCGACCAGCGCGGCGTCGGCCTTCTCCGCCCGTACGGCGGCCTCCGCGGCCGCCTCGTCCTCGTAGGGGACGACCTTCACGCCGCCCGCGCCACCGTCGCCGGATGCCCCGGCGGTCTGCGCGCGCAGCGATTCGGTCAGGTCCCGGTGTTCGCCGACGACGGCGAGGACCGGACGGTCCGCCGCGCCGGTGAAGACCTTCTGCAGCCCGAGGGCACCGCAGAACACCAGGATCATCATGACCAGGGAGGCCCACAGTTCCTTGCGCTGGAACTGCGTGACGATCTCGCGCCAGGCGACGAGACCGACGAGGGTGAGCGGCCCGTGCGGGGTGTTCCGGTTCATGCTGTCACCGCCTCGCGGAAGATTTCGGTCAGGGAGGACTCGCGCCAGGCGAAGTGGACGATGTCGCCGTGGGCCTGGGCGGCCGAGAGGATCTCCCGTACGGGGACCTGCTCGTCGACCTCCAGCGTGTAGCGGTCGTGGCGCGCCTCGACGACGCGGGTGCCCGCAACGGCCGACGCCCACCCGGCCGGAGCGCCCTCCAGGGCGATCTCCAGGCGACGGGTGGTGCTGCCGCGCAGTTCCTCCACCGTCCCCTCGGCGACCAGGGCGCCGTCGCGGACGATGCCCACCCGGTCGCACAGCCGCTCCACCAGGTCGAGCTGGTGGCTGGAGAAGACGACGGGGACGCCGTCGCGGGTGAATTCCGTGAGCGCCTGGGCCATCGCGTCGGAGGCCACCGGGTCGAGGCCGGAGAACGGCTCGTCCAGGATCAGCACACCGGGGCGGTGGATCAGGGCGGCGATCAGCTGGACCTTCTGCTGATTGCCCAGCGACAGCTTGTCCAGCACGTCCTTGGGGCCCATCTTGACCCCGAGGCGCTCGATCCACTCGTCGGCGAGGGACTTGGCCTCGCGGGCCCCCATGCCGCTGAGACGGGCGAAGTAGACCAGCTGGTCGCGGGGGCGCATCTTGCCGTACAGGCCCCGCTCCTCCGGCATGTAGCCGATGAGGCGGCGGTTGCTGCTGTCGACCGGGCGGCCCTCGAAGCGGACCTCGCCGGTGTCGGCGGCCAGCATGCCGAGCGCGATGCGCATGGCGGTGGTCTTGCCGGCGCCGTTGGCGCCGCAGAACCCGTACAGCTCACCGGGGCGGACCTGGAAGGACAGACCGCGCAGGACCTTCTTGTCGCCGAACGCCTTGGTGAGAGCGTCGAACTCAAGCACCGGCCACCTCCGGGACGCGGTCCCCGGCGACGGCCGGGGAGAACTCGACGACGGACCGGACCGGGGTGACCGGACCCTGCCAGGTCGGGGTGAGACCGGCCCGGTCGGCCAAGTCCTTGACGGCCTCGACGGTCCGGGCCGGGACCGGGACGGTGGCGGCGACGCGCAGCGCGGTGTCGGCGGCGGCCAGGCCCGTGCCCATCTCGGGCAGGTTGATCTCGGCGAGGAGCACCCGCCCGTCGGGGCCGGCGGCCTCGGCGACGCGGCGCAGGATGGCCACGGACTTCTCGTCGCTCCAGTCGGCGAGGATCCCCGACAGCAGGTAGACGTCGTGGCCCTTGGGCAGTTCCTCGAAGAAGCTGGCGGCGACGGCGGTGCCGCGGTCGGCCAGGCCCGCCTCCTCGATGCGACGGGCGGCGATCCCCGCGACGTTGGGCAGGTCGATGACGGTGCCCCGCAGGTGCGGGTGGGCCCGCAGCAGCTCGATGAGCAGGGTGCCGTTGTTGCCGCCGACGTCGGCGACGCTGCGGACCGAGGACCAGTCGTACGCGCGGATGACGGCGTCGGCGTCCCAGCCGGCCTCGGTCGGCCCCTCGGCCTCCAGGGCTCTGACGTAGACCGGGTCGGTGTTGATCTCGTCCCAGTAGTCGCGGCCGAACACGGCGGCGTGGGAGGCCTCGCCGGTGCGCACGGTGTGCAGCAGGCCCACCAGTCCTAGGGAGACCCGGCCGAACAGGCCCTCCATGCTGAGGTACTGGGCCAGGCTCGGCTCGTTGCTGCGCAGCAGGGGGCGGGAGAGGTCGGTGAGCGCGTGGACGCCGTCGGCGTCGACCGTGAACAGCCCCAGCTCCACGAGGTAGCGCAGGAGTTTCGCGAACACCTCGGGGTTGGCCCCGGCCCGTTCGGCCAGCGTCGCGGCGGTGCCGCCTCCTTCGGCCACCAGGTCGGCGATGCCGAGGGTGGCGGCCACGCGGACGGCGTTGGGCTTGAGGAGGTCGGACATGTCGAGGAGGGTCTGGGTGTGTGCGCTGTTGTCGGTCATTCGCCTGGGCTTCCCGTTGTGGAGGTGAGGGGGTCGATGGGCACGGGGCCCGGAAGTGGGGCGGGCACGGTGCCCGGAAGTCAGGTGCGGGCGCGGGGGCCCGGGGACGGGGCGGTGAAGGCCCCGGGGGGCGGCGGGTGCCCGGTGTGGGGCACCCGCCGCGGGCGTTTTAGCCCGGCCCGTTGGTGGTGACGTAGCTGAGCGCGAAGCTCGCGACGGCGCCGCAGAACGGGGTGGTGGCCGGGGCGCCGGTCACCGCGTCGACCTCGATCTCCTCGGCGTCGGCGTAGGACTCGTAGCCGGTCACCAGGTCTTCGAGGGTGCTCTGGTCGTTGCTCATGGTGTTCGTCTCCCTTCAAGGGGTGTGTGTGGACGGTGAGTTGGGGCGGGGCTCCGGCTTAGCCGGGTCCGTTGGTGGTGACGTAGCTGAGCATGAAGCTCGCGGCGGCACCGCAGAACGGGGTGGTGGCGGGGGCGCCGGTCACCGCGTCGACCTCGATCTCGTCGGCGTCGGCGTAGGACTCGTAGCCCGTCACCAGCTCCTCGAGGGTGTTCTGGTCGTGGGACATGTTGTTCACCTCCCTTCGTCGGCTGGTTGCGTACGGGGGGACGGCGGCTGCGGGGATCCCGCGGGGATCAGCAGCCGAGCTTGTAGGTGGCGCCACCGGCGGCGGAGGCGGCGGCCGAGGCGCACCAGCCGGAGGACACGGCGGACGCGGCGATGGTCGCGGCGCAGACCGGGGTGGTGGCCGGGGCGTCGGCGACCGCCTGGATGCCCAGCTCCGAGGCCTCGGCGTAGGTGTTGTAGCCGGCGACGAGGTCCATCATCGAAGCGTTGTCCATGGTTCTTCTCCTTGTGGATGGGTGCCCGGTGGGCACCTGAGAGGTGTGCCGTACGTGGTGCACGTGCGGTACGTACTGAGGTGGAAGCAGGGAGCGGGTGCGCGGGCACTCACGCCCTGCAGCCCCCTCAGGCCGCGGCAGCCGTCGAGGCGGTGCCGGTCGCGCCCGGGGTCGCGGGTGCGGGGAGTTCCGGCGAGGTGAGGTTGCGCGCCGGGCGGTGCGGGTCGATGCCGGCCTGGGTGAAGCGGGCGGTGAGCGCCTCGGCCAGCGGCGTGCCGTGCCGGGCCCGGTCGAGCAGGGCTTCGGCGGCGGCGCCGGCGCGGTGCTGTCCGAAGCTGAGGCCGCGCATGGCCGGCCGCTGGTCCGCGGGCTCGAAGGCCACGCCGACGCCGGGGGCGACGCGGTGGACGAAGTGCGAGGTCTCGGACCCCAGTCCGGGCAGGGACGGCGCCAGTTCGGCGAGGACCGGAACGGCGTGCCAGGCGTCGGGCTGGAGGTAGACGACGAGGGCGTCGCGCCGCGGGTAGAGCGGCAGGCAGGAGAGGACCTTGGCCTGGTACGCGATCTCAAGCTCGTTGAGCCGGGTCAGGACGGCCTGCCAGGCCTGAGGAGCGGCCTGGGAGTCGGTCAGGTTCAGGTAGACGCGCAGCAGTTCGGCCGGTGCGCCCCGGTTGACCGGGCTGGTGACGACGAAGAAGCCGGGGGAGAGCGCGGGCCGGGCGGCCGGTACGCCGAGTTCGACGAGGGTGCCGGGGGCCGGGTCGGTGACGCTCATGGTCCGCCGGGGGACCCAGGTCCGGATGCCGTCCCGCAGGACGAGCACGTCGGGGGCGTCGGAGGGGGTGCCGGGCGGCTGCGGCAGCACCACGGCCTCGGCGGTGACGCTGCGGTGCGGTACGGCCTCGCCGAGGCGCCGCTCGAAGTCGGGGTCGCGCAGGATCCGCGGCAGCTTGGAGGCCGACTCGTCCTGGCCGGAGTGCAGGGTCTCGTACAGGGCGGTGCCCAGGAGGGTCTTGAGCTCGCCGGGGCTGTCCGCGGTCAGTTCGCGGCCGGCGACGGTCGCGGAGAGGCGGTCGTCGGCGATGCGGACGCCGTCCAGGGCGTGGAGCAGCGCGGCGGGCGGTGCTTCGGTCGTGCCGGTGGCCGTGCTCGGGCTCGTCGTGCTCGTGCTCGTGCTCGTCGTGCTCGTTCTTGTCGTGCTCGTTCTTGTTCTCGTTCCCGTGCTCACGGGGCTACCTCCAATCCGAGTGCGGTGACGAACTTCTGGGGGTGGAGAAGGATGTTGCGGCCGATGCCGGCGGCCGCCCGCTCGATGCCGGACAGGCGCATCCGCTGCGTGCTGCCGGCGATCAGGCGGTCGAGCATGTGCCAGCCGGCGAAGGCGGTGGCACGCTCGGGGAGTCCGGGGTCCATGTCGGGGCGTACGGCGGCGTACTCCTGCCAGAAGTGCCGGATCTTGGGCCGCAGGCGTTCGATCTTGGCCACGCCGCGGCTGAGGATCGCCTCGTGGGTGAGCTCGTACTCCTCGGGCCCGTTGCCCTCTTCGTCGCCACGGGTGGTGACCACGTCGAGGATGGAGCGGTAGAGCCACTCGCCGGCGAAGCTGCCCACGTCGCGGGCGGGGTCGGCGAGCCGGAACTCCTCCCAGTCCGCCACGTACAGGCCCTCGTCGGTGAGCAGGAGCTGGTCGACGCGGAAGTCGCAGTGGGAGGGGACCTTGGGCGCGGCGGCCTCGGCGGCGCGCAGCCGCGTCAGTGCCTCGACCAGCTGTGCGTCGCTCTGCATCAGGCGCCAGGCCTGGAGTTCGGCGAAGCCCAGGTTGTCGAACATGCCCGGGGGCAGGCCCTGGAGGAAGCCCAGGGAGGGCAGCGCCGGCGGGGTGGTGTCCAGCTCCTCGGGGTCGGGGTGCTGCGCGCCGTGCAGGAGGCCGATGGCGCGGCCGACCTGGCCGGCCAGCTCGTCGTCGAAGCTCTCGTCCACCATCAGCTCGGCACCGCTGCGGGCGCCGTCGAGGTAGGTGAAGGCGACCAGCCGTTCGGCGGTGTCGTTGCCCAGGAAGACCGGGCCGCGCAGTGCGTGGGGCGGGAGGGTGACGGCGAACCGCTCGAAGGCGAGCAGGCGCCGCATCCGGTCGCGGACGTCATCGCCGGTTCCCACGAGCCGTTTGACGAAGACCTCCCGGCCGCTTTCCGTGCTGCCGGCCCATATTTCGTTGCGGCCTATCGGTGCGGAGACCGAATTCCTGTCGAAGTGGCCGAATCCCATGCGGTCGAGAAAGGATTCCACCGCCGGAACTCCGTCGAGATCGACGGGAGCGAATGTGGTCGACATCGGGTGGCCGGCCTCAGATGCTCTGCGTCGCGGGACCGTTGGCCGCCGGCGGGCTCTGCCAGCCGGGGATCGCCTGGCTCGGGCCCTGCGGGCTCGGGCTCTGCCAGCCCGGGATCTGCTGGCTCGGGCTCTGCCAGCCCGGGATGGACGCTGCCGTGACCTGCGGATCCGTCGGCTCTGTGGGGGTCTCGTCGGCCACCGTGACGGCGGTCGCGGTGACGTGGTGGAGGCCGGCCGGTGCGGCGGAACGGTCCTCGGAGTCACCCGAATTGGTCAGGGTCGCGACGGCGATTCCGGCGACCAGTCCCAGTGCGGTGAATACGTAGACCGAGCGCTTCTTCGAACGTTCCTTGGCGGTGGCCGACTTCGTCATTTCGTTTCCCCTCGTGGTGTCGTTTCCTTCTCGACGTGGACAACTCTGCCGCGCCGGAAGGCCCCTGAGAGGGAAAAGACCGTTCAGCTTCCTGTATGCGCGGTTCAGCTTCCTGCACCGGGTTCCGGGCCGCTGAGGATGTCGCGGAAACGAAGCAGGCCCAGGTCGCTGACCTGGGCCTTCTTGGGGGAGCGGAATCGACCGCGCGGGCGCCGTCCTATCCGAGAGGTGTACGGGCGGCCGCCACGATCCGCTCGAGCGCCGAAGCGTGCCGCTGGAACGCCTGACGCCCGTGCGGGGTCAGGCGGAGGTGGGTGTGCCGTCCCGTACGGTCCCGGGTCTTTCGGACCTCGACGTACCCGGCGTCCGCCAACGCGGCGACCTGCTTGGACAGGGCCGAGTCGCTGGTGCCCACCGCGTCCCGGACGAAGCCGAACTCCACCCAGTCGGCCGGGGACAGGAGCGCGACGATCGAGAGCCGTGCCGGAACGTGCAGGAACTCGTCGAAGTCGGGATCCATCAGCGCTGGCCGTTCCCGCGGACGAAGCTCTCGACGACCGGGCGCAACGCGTACGAGGCGACCACGATCGCCACGGCGGTGACGGCTGCGGCGAGCGTGTGCCGCGCCGGCAGGCCGAGGAAGTGGGCGCCGATCGCCACCGCCCAGAAGAGGACGAGCAGGGCGACTCCCCGGGCCGCGTAGAAGAGCGCCTCCGGGCCGACGGTCTTCCGGCGGACGGGCGCCCGGCGCTGGTGCACGAACAGCCCGCCCAGGGTCAGGCCGTTCCCCACCAGGACCGCGGCGGTGTTCCAAGGGCTCGGCAGATCGAAGGACGAGCACACCGCGAACAGGCCCAGTGCCGAAACGATCACGTAGGGACGGGAGGCGGCGTGGCGCATGTAGGCGTCGAACGTCTGCTCCTGACGGTGGTGTATTGCGTTGAGGGCGGTCTGGGCGTCGTAAGCGGTCACGGCTGGCGTCCCTGGTCATCGGCGTTCCGAGTACTTTCTCGCAAGGAAAGTACCACCTTCTTTCCTGAGAGGAAAAAAGGTGGTGGGAGGGTCGGGCGAGCGAGCCCTGTTGCCGCTGTACGGCTACTGCGGAGCGGCGGTCCTGCCGCTCCGGCGGGCCATCCCGCGGTAGACCACCCAGAGGCTGACCAGAACCAGGAGCGCACCGCCGATCGGCCACCCCACGGACCCGCCGTCGCGGTACTGCCTGATGCCGATCACCAGCAGGAGGGCGGACGGAATCAACCCTGCCCAGTCAAGGGCTCTGCTCAATCTCGCGACGTTCGAGGACTCGATCATGCCCAGATCCTGACAGACTCCCGCGCGCCCCACCAGGCCCGCGCTGCGCGCTTGTCGCATGGCCTCTGACCTGCGGGTATCGACCCGACAGGGTCAGAGCGATCAGCAGGGCGAAGGCCGTGACGGCGGTGAGTGTGCGCAGGTTGTTGAAGAGTTCCCAGCGACGCAGGATCTCCGCGTGATCGGCCGGGGCCGAGGTGAGCGCCCATTGCTTGATCCGGCCGTTGATCGGCACGTTGCCGAGCCGGGTGATCAGGAAGGACGCGAGGGTCAGCAGCCCCGCCGTACCCGCGATCAGCCGGGCACGTCCGCGCGTCAGGGCCGCGAGGGCGAGGGAGCTCAGCGTCGAGACGGCCATCGCGGCCTGCATGGTGATGCCGTTCATCTTCATCAGCTCGGCGTGGAACGACAGGCGCATGTCGAGCGGTACCGCGTTGAAGGTGGGGACGAGGTTGGCCGCGCCGTACCCGAAGGCCCCGGCCAGGAGGCCGGTGGCGAGCAGGGCGAGTGCCTGAAGGACTCGGATGCGCATGTTCGTGGGCTCCAGTGCAGGGGTGTCGCCGGTGTGGCTGAACGCCGCGCGTTCGCCCGGCTCTCCCCCCTTCGACGAAACGCCGCAGCGGAGTGTGAGCGATCGGGCCGGCCAGGCCGACCAGGCCGGCCGGGCCTTCCGGCTAGACCTCGATGTGCGAGCCCATGATGACCGTCTGGTCGCGGGGCAGGCTGAAGTACTCGGCGGCGTCGGCGGTGATGTAGGACGTGGCGATGAACAGCCGTTTGCGCCACGCCGCCATCGTGGGCGCCTTCCCCCGGCGCAGCTCGATCTTGGACAGGAAGTAGGAGGCCTGGTCGGGTTGGAGCCGCCCCTCGGTCATCGCGGGGTCGAGCACGGCCAGGGCGCCGGGCACGTCCGGTGTCTCCATGTAGCCGAACCGGGCGGTGACGTGGATGATCCCGTCGTCGCCGTAGCCGAGGTCGTCGACGACGCACCGCTGGTCCACCGGGACCCGGGGGACCGGCTCCGTCTCGAGCGACATGATCACGACCTGGTCGTGCCGTACGTGGTTGTGCTCGACGTTGGCCCGCATGGCAAGGGGCGCGGTCTGCTTGCCGCGGTTGAGGAAGACGGCCGTGCCGGGGACACGGCTCGTCGCCGCCGTACCGTTGCGCAGCTGCTCGACGAACTCGCGCAGCGAGCCTTCGTGCCGTTCCCGCTCCGCGGTGACGAGCTCGCGGCCGCGCCGCCAGGTGGTCATGACCGTGAACGCGATGATGCCGATCAGCAGCGGCAGCCACGCGCCGTGGACGAGTTTGGTCAGGTTGGCGGCCACGAACAGCAGGTCCACGCAGAGCAGTACGGACCCGCCGATGACGAGCACCCACACCGGTGTGCCCCACTTCACGCGCGCGACGTAGAAGAACAGCAGGGTGGTGATGGTGATGGTCCCGGTCACCGCCATGCCGAACGCGAAGGCCAGCGCCGTGGAGCTGCGGAAGGCGAAGACCAGGGTGAGGACCGAGACCATCAGCAGCCAGTTGATCCACGGGACGTAGACCTGACCCATGGTGGACTCGGAGGTGTACGCGATCCGCAACCTCGGCAGGTAGCCGAGCTGAGCGGCCTGGGACGCGACCGAGTACGCGCCGGTGATCACCGCCTGCGAGGCGATCACCGTCGCCGCCGTGGCCAGCAGGACCATCGGCCATCGTCCCCAGCCGGGTACGAGCAGGAAGAACGGGCTGCTCGTGTTGTCCGGATCGGCGAGGATCAGCGCGCCCTGGCCGAGGTAACTCAGTACGCACGCGGGGAAGACGAGGATCAGCCAGCCGCGGGTGATCGACCGGCGGCCGAAGTGCCCCATGTCGGCGTACAGCGCCTCGGCGCCGGTGACCGCGAGCACGACCGCGGCCAGGGCGAAGAAGGCGGTACCGAAATGGCCGAACAGAAAGCCCAGGGCATAGGTCGGCGACAGCGCCCTGAGGATCTCCGGATGGTCGAGGATGCCGACCACCCCGAACGCGCCGATGGCGAGGAACCACGCGATCATCACCGGCCCGAACACCCGGCCCACCACCGCGGTACCCCTGCGCTGCACCATGAACAGCACCACGATGATCACCGCGGTGGCCGGCACGACCACGCTCTCCAGCGACGGCTCGACGACCTTGAGCCCCTCGACCGCGGACAGTACCGAGATCGCCGGGGTGATCATGCTGTCACCGAAGAACAGCGCCGCGCCGAAGATGCCCAGCGCGATCAGCGTGCCGGTGGCGCGCCGGCCCTGCTCCGAGCTCCACCGCCGCAGCAGCGTGATCAGCGCCATGATGCCGCCCTCGCCGTCGTTGTCGGCGCGCATCGCCAGCAGCACGTACGTGACGAGGACGATGACGACCACCGACCAGAACACGAGGGAGACCACCCCGTACACGTTGTCCGTGCTGACCGGGACGGGGTGCGGGTCGCTCGGGTTGAACACGGTCTGGAGGGTGTAGATCGGGCTGGTTCCGATGTCGCCGAAGACCACGCCGAGAGCGCCGACCACCAGCGCGAGACGTACCGTCTCCTGCCCGCTCGGGCCACGGGCCTCCGACGGCCGGGACGCGGCCTCACCACCCGGGTCCGTCCCGTGCCGGCGGCGATCGGCCATGGTGCTCCTCCTCGGCGCGGGCTACGGGTGGAGTGCCCCGCGCAGCGCCTCGATGGCCATCGTGCGTGCGACGACGGTCGCCTTGGAGTCGCGGAGGCTGTCGAGCATGAGGAAGTCGTGGACCATCCCCAGCACGCGTACCGCCGTGACGTCCACTCCCGCCTCGCGCAGCTTGGACGCGTACGCCTCGCCTTCGTCGCGCAGCACATCGGCCTCATCGGTGATGAGCAAGGTGGGGGGAAGGCCACGGAGTTGCTCGATGTCGGCGCGCAGCGGTGAGGCATGGATGTCGGCGCGCTGCGCGGGGTCGGTGGTGTAGGCGTCCCAGAACCACTTCATCCCGTCGCGCGTGAGGTAGTAGCCATCGGCGAACTGCCGGTACGAGGGGGTGTCGAAGTTGGCATCGGTGACCGGGTACAGCAGCACCTGGGCCGCCAGGCGGACATCGCCGCGTTCCTTGGCCATCAGCGCGAAGACGGCGGACATGTTGCCGCCGACCGAGTCGCCGCAGACCGCCATGCGCGAGGCATCGAGGTTCCGCTCCCCGCCGTTCTGGATGATCCACTTGCCGACCGCGTAGTTCTGCTCGATCTGCGTGGGGTACTTCGCCTCGGGGGCCAGGTCGTAGACCGGGAAGACCACCGCGGCCTCCGATCCGGTCGCCAGTTCCCGGACCAGTCGGTCGTGCGTGTTCTCGTCGCCGAACACCCATCCGGCGCCGTGGATGTACAAAACCACCGGGAGGGTCTTCGTCACGCCCCTGGGGCGGATGATGCGGGCTCGGACCTGGCCGTACTGGCCCGCGTCGACGCTCACCCACTCCTCGTCCACCTCGGGCTTGGGCACTCCCTTGCCGGCCTGCAGATCATCGAGGATCTCCCGGCCGTTCGCCGGTGGGACTTCGTAGAGACGCGGGTGCGGCTTCGTGGCCTCCACCAGTTCCTGGGCCGCGGGCTCCAGGACCGGCGTCGGGACCATCGTGGAAGTAGCCATCGTGTGCCTCCTGCCTCACAATGCGGGTCGTCACGGCCATCTCCCATCGTCTCTCGGCAGCACAGCGGTGCAACTCCGGCCAGATGCGCCGCACCTACGCGGAGAGGTCTGGACAACACGGAAGCGGCCCGGGCATCGGCGCGTCCCGTATGGCGTAGCGCGGTCCGCCAATCGGCTGATCTGTTTGGCGGGCCGCGGATCCGCCCTCCCGTTGTGCTGGGACGATCCGCCCATGCCCTCAAGGACAGGTACGGCCGAGAGTTCTGCGACAGCGCGAGTCGTCCTGCTGACGCTCGCGGCCGGACAGTTCCTGATGGCGCTCGACAGCTCGGTCATGAACGTCTCGATCGCGACGGTGGCCGAGGACGTGGGCACGACCGTGACGGGGATCCAGGGCGCCATCACGGCCTACACCCTCGTGATGGCGATGTTCATGATTCCGGGCGGCAAGGTCGGGGCGCTGATCGGCCGCAAACGCGCGTTCCTGATCGGCTGCTGCATCTACGGGGCCGGCTCCCTCACCACGGCGCTCGCACCGAACCTGACCGTGCTGCTGCTCGGCTGGGCGCTCCTCGAAGGCCTCGGGGCGGCGCTCATCCTGCCCGCGATCGTGGCGCTGGTGGCCGGCAACTTCGTCCCTGAACGCCGCCCCGCCGCCTACGGACTCGTCGCGGCGGCGGGGGCCGTGGCGATCGCGCTCGGGCCGCTCATCGGGGGTGTCGCGACGACGTACTTCTCCTGGCGGTGGGTCTTCGCCGGTGAGGTGCTGGTGGTGCTCGGCATCCTGGTGCTGGCCCGCCGCATCGCCGACACCCCGGTCGGCGAACGCGAGCCCATCGATCTCGTCGGCGTCGTGCTGTCCGCGCTCGGGCTAGGGCTCTTCGTCTACGGGGTGCTGCGCTCCGACGAATGGGGCTGGTTCCAGCCGAAGCCCGACGCACCCGCGCTGTTCGGGATCTCGCTGGTCGTGTGGCTCATGCTGGCGGGCCTGCTGCTGATCTGGCTCTTCCTGCGCTGGGAGGCCCGCCTCGTGCAGCAGCGCAGGGAGCCGCTCATCGACCCGGCGCTGCTGGAGAACAAGCAGCTCACCGGCGGGCTGACCATGTTCTTCTTCCAGTACCTCGTGCAGATGGGCGTGTTCTTCGTCGTACCGCTCTACCTGTCGGTCGCCCTCGGCCTGTCCGCACTGCAGACCGGTGCCCGCCTGCTGCCGCTGTCGGTGACCCTGCTGGCGGCCGCGGTCCTGATCCCCCGCTTCCTCCCCGACGTCTCGCCGCGGCGGGTGGTCCGGCTCGGGGTCCTCGCGCTGCTCGCGGGCGCGGTGGTCCTGATGGCCGCGCTCGACGCCGACGCCGGCGCGGAAGTCGTCACCGTCCCCCTCCTGCTGATCGGGCTCGGCATGGGAGCGCTGGCGTCCCAGCTCGGGTCGGTCACGGTGTCCGCGGTACCGGAAGAGAAGAGCGCAGAGGTCGGGGGCGTCCAGAACGCCGTCACCAACCTCGGCGCTTCGATCGGTACCGCACTCGCCGGATCGGTCATGATCGCCGCGCTCGCCGGCTCCTTCCTGACCAGCGTCGAGCAGAATCCGGCGGTCCCGGACAGCGTCAAGAGCCAGGCGACGGTCAAGCTCCAGAGCGGCGCCCCCTTCCTGTCGGACGCCCAGCTCGAGACGGCCCTCGACGAAGCCGGCACCAGCGGTGAAGTGGCCCAGGCCGCACTGGACGCGAACGCCGCGGCACGACTCGACGGCCTCCAGGCCGCCCTCGCCATCCTGGCCCTCGCCGCCCTGCTGGCGTTGTTCTTCACCCACCGCATCCCGACGACCCAGCCCCGCTCGTCGGAGCCCTAGTACCGCCTTCATCGACCGGGAGACAAGCATGACGACCATCAAGGACATCGGGCCGGAACCTCAAAGCTTCGACCTCGAGAAGGCGACGCTCGACAACACGAACTATCGCGCGGTCGCCTGGTCCGGGAAGTACCTCCAGCTGACCCTCATGTCGATCCCCGTGGGTGCGGACATCGGCTTGGAGGCGCACCCGGAGACCGACCAGTTCCTACGGCTCGACGCGGGCCGGGGCCGCGTCCAGATGGGCCGTACGAAGGATCGACTCGACTTCGACAGGGAGGTCGAGGACGGCTGGGCGATCTTCGTGCCCGCCGGCACTTGGCACAACGTCACCAACATCGGTGACGAGCCCCTGCAGCTCTACGCCGTGTACGCGCCGGTCCACCACGCGCCGGGCAAGATCCAGGCGACGGCCGACGACGCGGAGCGCGACGAGGACGCGGGCAAGGACGAGCCGCCGAACTGGTCGGTCCAGCCGGTCCGGCAGCCCTCGGACAAGCACGCCTGACCCGCGAGGGTCCGCGGGTCGCCCCGAGAGATCTGGACGATCACCCGGCAACCGGAGTGTCGGTGGTGGAGGGGGCAGACGCGGTCGGGGCATGGACCGCGGGCGAGTGGTAGGCCTCGCTGATGGCGCGGAGCCTGTCGACCTCGACGTCGAAGTCGAAATCCGCAGGGAGCTGCGGACTCGGTTGCGCATGGCCTGCCGGTGCCGGTGATGTGCCGGCGAGCTTGGCGGCAACGGCCGTGTGCAGCACGATGGCCTCGGCCAGCGCGGACCTCTGTTCGGGGGTGAGTTCGTACTGTTCGGCAGCAGCGTCGGCTCGTTCGCGAAGGTCCGTCGAGGCATAGTCTGCCAGCACCAGAGTGGCGTCACGGATCTCGATCACCGCTCGGTGCAGCCGGACCCGCGGGCCGGGACGCATGGACTGGATGTCCAGCACCACGTGGGGAACGGCCCTGGTGAGCACTGCCCACAGCGGACGGATGTCTCGTAGCGACCGCCAGTCACGCAGCACGCGCCACCGGACGCCGATGGCAGGTATGGAACTTCCCAGGATGATCAGCGAGATGGAGGTGTACTCGAGAATGTCGGCGACCTGGTCGGCCCGCGCGGCTTCGACGGTGGTGTGCGACAGGCCGAACAGCATCAGGATGCTGCGGAAGAGGCTGTACAGCAGGCCGAAGGCACTGCCCGCCCCGAGTGTCCGCAGGCCCCAGCGCAGCCATCGGGCGCCCGCATGTCTGCTGCTTCCCCAGAACAGTCGAGTGGCCACGGCCATGGCCAGCCCGAGGGACCCGAAGCAGACGATGTAGTAGGCGGTGCCCGGGGCAGACCCCATGTTCGTCTCGAAGAAGTTGTCGGATTCTTCCGGCCGAGGGGTGAGCGCGAAGAGAAGAGTCAGTGACGTCATGGTGATCGCGGATGCCGGAACCAGGACGCGGCGCATGCCGGAGACGGACTCGGGCCGGGCGATGACGGTGACGAAGTCGAGAATCGCGGCGGATGCGACGATGCCGAACAGGTTCTTGCCCAGGGTGGCCAGGTTATGGACGCCGGCGAAGGCATCAGCCACGTGCATGACTTCCGGCACCCCGAGGGTCATCGCCGCCGCAATCGATGCGAAGGCGACCCACAGTGCACGCTGCCTGGGCGTGCGGATGGCTCCGGGAAGGCGCCAGGCCGCCACGACCCACAGCATGATCAGAGTGATGCTCTTTACCGCTGTCACGACCTTCCCCCTGGGTGGCCGAGAGCGTCGTTGAGGCGGGCGAGGGCGTGGACGTCCGACGCGTCACTTGAGGTGGAGATGGCCTCGTTGCGGCTGGCGCGTTCAAGGATGAGGGTTGCCAGGGTCTCTGCCTCTTCCTCCTGCCGGTCCACGAACTTGGTGCGGCCCAGCAGGTGAAGGATGCGGTCGGTGGACAGCCCCAGTTCGATGTCGCTGGAAGTGGGTCGGGTGGCGGCCACTTTGATCCGGGCGGCCTCGGCACGCATGGTCTCGGCGATGGACAAATCGGGATGCGGTCCCTTTTCGAACTCGCTGGTGCGCGCCAGGAATCGGCGGAAGTGCTCGGAGACGGTGACGAGTTCGTCGTCGGCGTCGCCGCTGACGTGCAGCTGGGGCGTGACGTGGCCGAGCAGCATGTGGGCGACCTCGTGCAGGACGATCTGGATCTTGAGGATGTCCGCGGCCCCGGCCTCGTAGAACACCAAGTCCGCCGTGTCGAGGCCCACCCAGATGCCGCACGGCAGGTCGGTATCAGCGGGGCCGTCGAGGGGAAGCACGAGGAGCGGGCGTCCTCGTTGTGCAGAGATGTTCGCGCAGAAGACCTCCAGGTTGAACGGCTGAGGGATGATCAGCTCGTCCGCAACTTCCGTGCGCACGACGCCGCGCCCGCGCCACCACCACCTCATACTCGGCTCCCCCGCCATTTTTCCGACACGGACACAGCCCGGTCGGACATTCTCGCCGATGCGGTGCTTGCGACCTACCCGCGACGGCGCTTCGACGGGGGAAGCTTGACTTCTGACAGCCCCTCGGCTTGACGGAACCCCTCGACGATGCTCTTGATTCCGCGAATCGATCGAGCCGACAGGCCGCCGAGGCGGAACGCCACGGCGCGAACCTCGCTGTCCTGCAGGACATCGGCGAGTTCGTCGGCGGCTTCGGCCGCTTCAGCGCTCTCCTTGATCTCCCGGATCCGGTCCTCAACGGCTTCTGAGACGTCGTCATCAAGAAAGTAGGCTGTCGGCACGCCGAAGAAGTCAGCCAGTGCGCGGAGCGAGTCGACGCTGGGGTTGGTGACCTTGCCGGTACGGATCGCTTGGACGGTGCCGTGCGAGACCGTGGGGTCTCCTTCGCCGGCACGGTCCCTGATCAGCTCGGCGATCTCGTGGTACGTGAAGGGCCCGCGTCCCGCGGGATGGATCGCTCCGATCAGGTAGTCCAGTCTTTGCGCAATCGTGCGCCGACTGCTCGCCGAGCCCCTGCCGCTCATCCGTCAGCCTCCCTCCGCCTGTGTGGTCGCGGACGCGTGTCCGTCCGCGTCTCATTGTCTCCCTCGCTAGATATGGTCCGCAACCGACCTCAGATTCGCATCAAGTTCACTTGACAGGCCGGAGTGGTCGCCGCGTACATTCACCTCGCGTCTAGTTCACTAGCGCAACGGTAGCTAGTGTCTAGTTGGCAAGATGTGTCGCCTGGGTGCGGCGAGAGTGCGCACCGAACGCCGCGCCGACGTGACTGCCGTCCTGTTGCGGTATGCAGCCGCACCGGCACGCAGAGGCACGCGGAGCGTCTAGTTCGCCGGGCGGGTTCGTACGGGGAGGTGCAGCACTGGAGGGCTGAGAGCGAGGGCTTCGGGCTCACGAACACGGAACGGAGGCACGGGGCGCTCCGCCGAAAACGTTCGGGCCCGGCAGCGTGCAACCGCGCGGATTTATGCGCTGTTTTCCATAGAGTTACGTTACGGGGGAAAGATGCAGTTTCAGATACTCGGACCATTGGAGATTGAAACGAAGGACGGGCAGCGTGTGAGCCCTCGAGCGCTCAAGCTGCGCTCACTCCTGGCTTACCTGTGCATGCACAGCACACGGCCCGTCTCGATGGACCGCCTCATTGAAGCCCTCTGGTCCGGGACGCCTCCACAGAGCGCCACCACGGCGTTGCACGTATACGTTTCGCAGCTGCGGAAGTATCTGTCGAGCGTGGGAGTCGATCCGAAGCTGATCGTCACGCAGCCGCCCGGGTACCGGCTGGACCTGTGCAGCCAGACGCTAGACCTGCGCCGGTTCGAGTCCCTGCTCTGCCACTTCCGCAGCCTCCATGCGCAGGACCGGCTTGAGGAGGCGGCGGAGGCCCTCAATGCCGCGCTGGCGCTGTGGCGTGGACCGGCTCTCGAAGATCTTCGCGCGGTGCCCTTCTTCCACAACCTGTGTCGGCAGTTGAACGAGAAGCGCGCCTTCGCTTACGAGCAGAAGTTCGAGATCGAACTCAAGCTCGGTCGCCACAACTCACTGATCGGCGAGCTCTACTCGCTCATTGATGAGCAGCCGACCCGCGAGAATCTCTACTGGCACCTGATGATCGCTCTCTATCGCAGCGGCCGCATCGCGGAATCGCTCGCAGAGTACGGCAGGATTCGAAAGATCCTCGTTCAGGAGCTGGGGGTCGAGCCCGGGCTGAAGTTGCAGAAGTTGCATCGAGCAATCCTTGCGCGCGAGGCATGGCTGGACGACTCGTGGGAGGACGTTCGGTCCGCGTACGCCTGCTGACCTTGGGTTGCCGACACGACATTCAATCCACTCGGTACCGACGGTGCCCAAGGCCACCCGGGCGCCGCGGTCGAGGCCGCACACGGCCCGTGCCCCGGCCCGCCGGGTCACCGCGTGCTGGCCCGGCGATGACCGCGGCTTCCGCCGAGTCGGCTGATCCACCGGCACGTGGAAAGCAGACCGGACGAGTTCCGGCGTCGTGTGCGCTTTGTGACCGTCAGATCCAGGAATCAGCGTTGACGGTGCTGCGCTGCCGAGCCGACGGCGACCTCCTCGCCCACTCCCACACACATAACAGACTCAGAGGGACCCGAACGTGAAAGACATACTGGAAGCCATCCTCTCCGATGATGCGGCAGCCTCCGATTTCGCCGCCCTCGCTGTTCCGGAGAGCTACCGGGCCTGCGTCCTGCGCAAGGAAGACGTGGGAATGTTCGAGGGCATGGCTACCGCGGAAAAGGATCCCCGCAAGTCGCTGCACCTCCAAGAGGTTCCGACTCCGCAGCCCGGTCCCGGCGAGGCTCTGGTGGCGGTGATGGCCAGTTCGGTGAATTACAACACCGTCTGGTCGGCCCTCTTCGAACCCCTTCCGACGTTCAACTTCCTGGAGCGCTACGGCCGCCTCTCGGAGCTCACCAAGCGCCACGACCTGCCGTACCACGTCATCGGCTCCGACCTCGCGGGCGTCGTCCTGCGCACCGGCCCCGGCGTGAACTCCTGGAAGCCCGGCGACGAGGTCGTCGCGCACTGCCTGTCGGTCGAGCTGGAGTCCTCCGACGGCCACAACGACACGATGCTCGACCCCGAGCAGCGCATCTGGGGCTTCGAGACCAACTTCGGCGGCCTGGCCGAGATCGCCCTCGTCAAGTCCAACCAGCTGATGCCCAAGCCCGGCCACCTCAGCTGGGAGGAGGCCGCGGCGCCCGGCCTGGTCAACTCCACCGCCTACCGCCAGCTGGTCTCCCGCAACGGCGCCGGCATGAAGCAGGGCGACAACGTCCTGATCTGGGGCGCGAGCGGCGGGCTCGGCTCGTACGCCACCCAGTTCGCCCTCGCCGGCGGCGCCAACCCGATCTGCGTGGTCTCCTCCCCCGAGAAGGCCGACATCTGCCGGTCCATGGGCGCCACCGCGGTCATCGACCGCAACGCCGAGGGCTACAAGTTCTGGAAGGACGAGCACACCCAGGACCCCCGCGAGTGGAAGCGCTTCGGGTCCAAGATCCGCGAGCTGACCGGCGGCGAGGACATCGACATCGTCTTCGAGCACCCCGGCCGCGAGACCTTCGGCGCCTCGGTGTACGTCACCCGCAAGGGCGGCACCATCACCACCTGCGCCTCGACCTCCGGCTACATGCACCAGTACGACAACCGCTACCTGTGGATGTCGCTGAAGCGGATCGTCGGCTCGCACTTCGCCAACTACCGCGAGGCCTGGGAGGCCAACCGCCTGATCACCAAGGGCAAGATCCACCCGACCCTGTCGAAGGTCTACTCCCTGGAGGAGACCGGCCAGGCCGCCTACGACGTCCACCGCAACCTCCATCAGGGCAAGGTCGGCGTCCTCGCCCTCGCGCCGGAAGAGGGACTCGGCGTCCGCGACCAGGAGATGCGGGCGAAGCATGTCGACGCGATCAACCGCTTCCGTGTGTCCGCGAACTGAGAACGCCGGTGCCGAACGTTCCGGAGGAGAGTGACGAAGTCATGGCGAAGAAGTCATCGGTAGTGGGGATCGTCGGCCTCGGCACGGTGGGGGAAGCCCTGCTGGCCATGGTGCGGTCCGCGGGGTACGACGTCATCGGGGTGGACAGCGAACTCGACGTGCTGGCCCGCGTCGATCGGCGGATGAAGGCGGCGGACGCCGAAAGCGGTACGGAGAGCGGAGACGGTCAGGGCAGTTGGACGCTGACCGATGAGGTGGCCGCGCTGGGCGCGGCCATGCTGGTCATCGAGGCGGTACCCGACGAGCAGTCGGTCAAGATCGACGTGCTGCGGCGCCTCGACAGCGTGTGCCCTGACCGCACCGTGCTCGTCAGTACGGCGTCGTCGGTCCCGCTGGCCGGGCTCGCGACCGCCTCGGGACGCCCGGCCAGGACGCTGGGACTACGGTTCGCGCGCCCGCCGGCTCCCGGGAGCGCCGTCGAGCCGGTCCGGACGGCGCTGAGCTGTGATGACGCCATTGCGGCGCTCGACGCGGTGGTGGCCGACAGCGGTTTGGCCGTCAAGCCGCTCGGCGCACGCGTCGGCGAAGACGCCACCCCGCTGGTCTACGCGTACCTCAACCGTGCAGTCGCCATGGTCGAGGCCGGCTACGCCGACCAGAAGTCCGTGGACACGGCCATGCGCCTGGGCTGCGGGCTTCCGGCCGGGCCGCTGGAGACCGTGGACCAGGTGGGCCTGGGCACGGTCCACGCGAAGCTGCTCGCCCTGTACGCGAGCACCGGCAACGCCGCGTACCGTCCCGCGCCGCTGCTCACCACGATGGTCGAGGCCGGGTTGGAGGGGCGAGCGGGCGGCCAGGGCTTCTACGCCTACGACGCGCTCGGACGGCCTGAGGGCGTCCGGCACTCCGTGACGAGCGAACCGGTGGACTGCGCCGTCCGGACGGTTGGTGTGATCGGCTCGGGGACGATGGCGCGGGGCATTGCCGAGGTGACCGCCTCCGCCGGCCTGCCGACGGTCCTGGTGGCCAGGGACCGCGCCAAGGCGGATCTCGCGCTGGCCGCGGTCGATTCCTCGCTGGCCAAGTCGGTGGCCAGGGGCAGGCGGACGCCGGAAGCGGCGGCGTCCGTGCGGGCCCTGCTCACCGCGGCGGACGACTTCGCGGCCATCGCCGACTGCGACGTGGTGATCGAGGCGACGGCCGAGGAACTCGAGGTGAAGCGCGCGGTGTTCGCGACGCTGGGGGGCGTGTGCCGCCCGGGGGCGCTGCTGGCGACCACCACCTCCAGTCTCTCCGTCGCAGCCTGCGCCGAGGCCTCCGGGCGCGACCACGACGTGCTGGGACTGCACTTCTTCAATCCCGCCCCGGTGATGAGGCTGGTCGAGGTGGTGCGCGCGCCGCGTACCAGCGATCAAGCCCTGAGCACCGCGAACGCCTTCTGCGCCGAGCTCGGCAAGACGGCCGTCCCGTGCGGGGACCGGGCAGGGTTCATCGTGAACCACCTGCTCTTCCCCTATCTCGCCGACGCGATACGGCTATTGGACCGCGCTGACGTGGACCCGCAGGAGCTGGACACGGCGGTGGAGAACGGCTTCGGGTATCCGATGGGTCCGTTCAAGCTGCTGGACACCATCGGTCTCGACGTCTCGTTGGCCATCCTGAGGCGGCTGAGCGAGGAGTTCCCCGAGCCCTGCTACGCGCCGCCGGCCGCGCTGGAGCAGTTGGTGGCCAGCGGCCATTTGGGCCGCAAGAGCGGTCAGGGGTTCCTTCCCACGAGAAGGAACCCCTGACCGCCGCTCAGCGGTACGCGTTCTCGGGCCCCACTTCGAGCTGGGGCCCGAGAACGGCCGGCAGGTCACTGCACCCGCGTACCCACGGTTTCTGCCGGGCCAGTGCCGATGGAGTCGGGCTGGTCCACGGTCACCTGGACTGATCGAGGGGCGACCGTCTCCCAGAACCCCTCCAGCCAGGCCATGATGTCGTGCATCACGTAGTGGTCCGCATTGGGCCGCAGCGCCGAAAGCAGGAATGACCGCGCTCCCTCGGACGGGATTCCCAGCACCGTGACACGCGGCTCGACGCTGCCGTCGGCACGCACTGGATGCCCTTGCGGGGTCAGGTCCAGCCCGCCCGGCACGAAGGTCTCACCATCCTCGGACTTGTTGATCCACAGCCGAACCACCCCGCGCTCCAGGAGGTTGCGGTACAGGGGCATGGCGTCCAGCCGCGGATCGAACGGGTGGATCCGGGCCTCCACAAGGACGTCGAGCTCGCGGGAGGTCCCTGTTCGGGGCCCCTCGACCATCAGGCGCCCGTGCTCCTCGTCCAGTCGAATGCGAGCACCGGGGCCCGTGGAGACGTCGACTATGCCGTGCCGGATGAGCGCGGTGACCTTGTCCATGATCTCAGCGGCCGCCCCGTTGGCCAGCCTGTTGTGGTGGCGCACATAGCGGTCCAGGAATCGGCGCTGGGACCGTGGAACGAGTCCGGCGTCGTCGACGGCGTAGGAGATGACGGACCTCAGGTCACGCCAGACGCCGTCAGCGGCTGCCTTGTGCGGGTTGCGCACGTTCCCGTGTTGCGCCCAGAGTCCGTCGTGCTCCATGAAACGCAGCACCGCACTCCGCTGGTCGGCGGCGCTCCCCTGCGGTTCGACGGGGGAGACGGTGCGCCACCAACTGAACCGGTTCCCCTCCGGGGCGGTCTCGAGCCCCCACGGAGAGTCGCTTCCTTCGAGCGCAGGGCCCGGCGGCAGTCCGCGGTCGAGCCGGTGTGCCACTTCGAACGCCACGGAGGGGCCGTACACCGTCTCCACCCAGTGGAGCAGCACCTCGCGGACCGGCCAGTCTGCGCGCGCCTGCGCGGCCGGTACCGGGACGGTGCCCCGCACCACCTCCCCCAGGAGGGCCCCCACCTCGCCGACGGCCTCCTCGACCGGTCCCAGCAGTTGCTCGGGGTCCTCGTTCGCCTCGCGCGGCCCTGCGACGAAGGACTCGGCGCACACCGCGGCCCCGCGTGTCAGAAATGGGTCCGAGGCAGGGCCGAACAGGGCGGCGTAGTGGAGATGTGCCATCTCCAGGACGGCCAGTGGCAGGACGTCCTGGTCGAAGTCGAGTTGGAGCTGCTTGCCCGAACGGTGCGCGACCGGTCGGCCTACATTGGCCCGCAGTCGATCGATGGCGTCGGTGGTGAAGAACCGCCCGGTGTGGTCTCCGGGGCCGCCGTCCCGCTCCTTGTGGTTGTCGGGCCTTGCGAAAGTGAACAGACCTGCACCGCTGAAGGCGACTATGGAGGCCGGTTCGTTGCCGCTGGGCCGGTAGACCAGCCCGTCCACCGGGTCGTTGTGGAACGTGCCGCCGCGGCCCTCAGTGAGATAGAGGATCGCGTCGATGGCGGTGAGACCCATTCCGGCGCATCCGACGACCGTACCGGGGCCGCAGTGCTCGACGTCGAGCGCGACGTCGAGGGGATACGGCTGCGGTACGTACTGCGCGCCGGTGCGTTCGGCGAACTCCGCCAGCTGCCGGGAACGGGGCACCCGCCGCGGGTCGTGGCTGGTGTGGCCGGTCAGCAGCACCACCGCGTCCGCCGGGTGGGCGGCCGCCCCCTCGCCGGTGATCACGCGGAGGCAGTCGTCCGACGGGCGCACGTCGACCACCTCGGCGGTGTGGAGTTCCACTTCCACCGCCGGGTGCGCACGCAGCTCTTCGGCGAAGGTGTCGAACATCTCGCGCAGGGCCAACCCGTGGACGTAGCGCTTGGGCCAGTCCCCCGGGCCGATGGCGAAGTCCGGCTCCCCGGTGCGGGCGAACTGGCGGCGGCACCACTCGTACAGCGTGGGGCGCTCCGCCGCCTGCCGGAGTGGGCCGGCGCCGACGACGCTCTCGTCCGCCGCGAACCCGACCTGGCAGGCGATGCGGTTGAGATAGCTGGTCCGCGCCTGAGCGGGGTCGTGGGCCTGTCCCGCGCCGAACGCACCGGTGCGCTCGAAGACGTGCACCTCCAGCCTCCGTCCCGCATCCAGCCGGCCAATGGTCGCCGACAGCCTTTCCAGGAGGTAGGTGGCGCGTGGCCCGCCTCCGACCAGCGCGAGTTTGAAGGGCGGCGCGGGCTGCTCGGAGGCGGCTGCTTGGGCGGCGGTCACCGGGTACCTCTCTTCGTGGATGCGATCGTCCGCCGAGGGAACGACCGAATGTCAGCGATGGCGTTCTGTCATCAGGCGGTCGAGGGCGGAGAGGAAGGAGTCGATCTCCCCGGACGTCATGCATCCCATGGTCGACAACCGGAAGAACTGCTGGGCCAATTGCTCCTGGGCGCTGTAGATGACGAAGCCGTCCCGTCGCAGCCCTTCATGGAGTTCGGTGTAGGTGAGCCCCTGCGGGATGCGGACGGCGGTGAGTGCGGCGGCCCTGTGCTCCGGCGGCAGGAGGAGCTCCATGCCCATCTCCTCCAGGCCGCTGCGCAGCCGCTGCGCAAGCCGCGTGTAGCGGGCCAGGCGGGCTTCACGGCCCTCCGCCAGCGCGAGGTCGAGCGCGGCATCGAAGGCGTAGAAGGCCGGGATGCCGGGTGTGAAGGCGGGAGCGGCCGCCTCTTCCTGTGCCCGGTAGTGCCTGTGCAGGTCCAGGTAGTAGGTGCGGCGCGGCCTGCCACCCAGTGCGTCGAAGGCGGCTTTCCGGGCCGCGACGAAGCTCAGACCGGGTGCTCCTTCGAGGCACTTGTTGGACGAGCCGGCGAGCCAGTCGGGTGCGTCGTCGTGCAGGGAGAGGGCCTCGGCTCCGACACTGCTGACCGCGTCCACGACGACCTCGCGCCCGTGCGCGTGGGCGACCGCGGTCACCGCGGCCACGTCGTTGAGCATGCCGGTGCTCGTCTCGTGGTGCACTACGCCCACGTGCGTCAGTCCCGGATCCGCGGCCAGCAGCCGGTCGAGTGCCTCAAGGTCCACCGGCGTACCCCAACCGAGTTCCCAGCGGTGGGTCCGGACGGCGTGCGCCCTCGCGATGTGGTGCAGCCGCTCGCCGTAGTGGCCGTTGTCGATCACCAGCAGTCCGCCTGCCTCGGGGACCGCGGAGCTGATCACCGCTTCTACCGCGCAGGTTCCGGAGCCGGTGAGTATCACGGCCGTGTGGTCGTCGCCGCCCCCGCAGATCGCGGTCGTCTTGCGCCGTACCCGGGTCAGCAGCCGGGAGAACTCCGGTTCCCGGTGACACATGTCGGGTCCGGCGAGCGCGGAACGGACCCGCTCGTCGGTCATCACCGGACCGGGGTTCATCAGGACCAGCCTGCGCGCCCGTCCGTCGGGGCCGACGCCGAGGCCTTCTTCGGAGTGCACGCTCAGGCCCTCCGCGATGCCGAATGTCATGCGGAGATCGCCTCCATGAACCGGGTCGCCGAAGCGGGCGGGGACAGGGCCGGACGGCCGAGCCGCGGATCGGATCCGGAGGCGATCCGCACCCGGATCAGCTGGGGGCCCCCGGCGCCCTGGGCGGCCGCCACCGCGGCGGTGAGTTCGACGGCCTTGGTCACGTCATGGGCTGCTCGATAGCCGCAGGCCCGCGCGATCGCGCCGAAGTCGACGGCGGCGGAGGCGGTGGGCTGCCCACCGGTGGACTCGTAGGACTCGTTGTCGAGCAGGATGTGCAACAGGTTGGGCGGTGCCAGACGACCGATGGCAGCCATGGCCTCCAGTCGCATGAGCGCCGCGCCGTCGCCGTCGAGCACCACCACGTTGCGGTCCCTGGCGTGCAGCGCCACCCCGAGGGCGACGCTGGAGGCGCAGCCCATCGAACCGACCACGTACAGGTTCCGCCCGCGGTCCCAGTCCCGCTCCAGCTCCCGGGCCGTCTTGCCGGTGGTGGCGACCAGGCAGGAGGCCGGGTCCATGCTCTGTACGACACGACTGATCGCCTCAGCGCGCAGCATCAGGCCGCTGCGCTCACGGGGCGGTGGGCCGGCGGCGTACGGGGCGACGGATCCCTTGGGAACGACGAAGGCGAAGGGCAGCCCGGTGGCCTCCATATGGGCCTTGGCCTCGTCGAGCCGTGCCGCCAGCAATGCGGGTTCGTCGGGGAGGATCTCGTTCCTGATCCGCATGGCCGTCAGCATCTGAGGGGTGATCTCGCCCATCAGCTCGTGCTGCGGCTCGTCCGGGGAGCCGGGCCGGCCGCGCCAGGTGACGAAGAGCAGGACCGGGAGCCGAAGCGTGTGGCACAGCGAGGTCAGCGGGTTGACGGCGTTGCCGAGTCCGGAATTCTGCAAAATCACCACCGGCGTGCGCCCGGCGAGCCGCGCACCGGCGGCCACGGCCACCGCCTCGCCCTCGTTCGCGGCGATGAGGTACTCCTGCGGATACAGGTCCTGAAGACAGCTGATGACCGGTCCCAGGTACGAGCAGGGCACCCCGGTGAACGGCCCGAATCCACGCTCGCGCACCAGGTCGACCACGGTCGTCGCGTCGAGGCCGAGAACGGTGGGTGCGCTCATCGCTGCGCCGCCCGCTCGGAGCCGACCGGCGTGAGGTCCTCCTCGTGCCCGGTTTCGTAGGCCTCGATGAAGCGGGCCTCGTTCCGCTTCTGCTCGCTCATGCCCTGCAGCTCGAAGACGGTGGCGAGCGGTGCGATCCGCTCCTCGATCCCAGTGGTGCGGCCGTCATTGAGAATGGTCCTGAAGGTGTTGCTGACGGCGGTGATCCCGGCGCGCAGGCCGTGGTTGGCGTAGATGACCATCTTGGCCCCCGCAGCGCCGAGTTCGTCGGCCGTGATGGTGTGGTAGGTGGTCGGCACGACCACCACGGGCGTGGGCTGCTGCCACGAGTTGAGGAACTCCAGCACCGGCTCCGGCGAGTCGCTCTTCGCATGGATCAACACCGCGTCTGCGCCGGCCTTGACGTACGCCTCACCGCGCCGCAGCGCTTCGTCCATGCCCTGCCCGGCGATGAGCGCCTCGATCCGGGCGATCACCACGAAGTCCGGGTCGCGCTGCGCTTCCTTGGCTGCGGCCAGCTTGCCGCAGAACTCGCCAATGGGGGCGAGCTCCTGTCGGCCTGGGATGAAGCTGTTGACCTTCGGGAAGCGCTTGTCCTCGATCGATATGCCGGCGATGCCGGCCGCCTCGTAACGGCGGACCATGTTCATCACGTTGTGCGCGTTGCCGTAGCCGGCGTCGGCGTCGGCGATGACGGGGGCGTTGACGGTCGCCGCCATTGCCCCGGCCACCGAGAGCAGTTCGCTCATCGTGAGGATGTCGGTGTCCGGTACGCCCTGCGATGCCGAGATCTCCAGACCGCTCGACCAGACGCCGTCGAAACCGGCCCGCTCGGCGAGGCGTGCGCCCAGCGGGTTGTGGGCGCCGACGATCCGCACCACACCCGGGCGTTCGAGGAGAGCGCGAAGGCGGGCGGAACTTCCAAGGCCGCCGTAGTCGGCCCTGCCGTTGTTCTGCTGCTCGATTCCTACTGTTTCATTCATGACGGTTCTCCCGCTGCGCGAGTTATCGAAGAGGGGCCGCAACGACATTGTGAGTCGACGCGCGACGAGCAATGCCCGGACGATTATCTGCAACCGACCGCCAAGGACTACAGAGGCTGAAACCTTGCGATCGCATCACATGGCCCGATCGTGGGATCGTTCGGGTTCGGTCGATGGGAGAGCGGCTGGGCCCTTGCCTGGCGAGAGCTTACGGCCAGTCGCCCCACCGGGAAAAGGAGAACAAGGCCCCACGCCATCAAGTCTTAAGTGTGGGTTTAGCAGCACGCCAGCACAGCAAGTAGGAATGGTTTAAGGCCGTTGTGCAAATATGGCTGAGGAGCCGCTTCACAGGGTTTATCCGTGCGGTGCCAGGCGATTGAAGGGATGGCGATGTTCGACCAAATAGTGGAGCGATTGCACGACCCGGCCGTGTATTCCATACCGGCAGTGGCCCTGCTGATCCTGATCGAACTGGTGGCCATCAGGTTCAGCGACGACGAGGAACTGACGGGCTACGACCTCAAGGACCACGCCGCCAGCATCACGACCGGACTGGGAGCGCTGGGGTGGTCCACCCTCATGCGCGTCGTGGCCCTCGCGCTGTACGTGCCGGTCTACGAGTACGTGGCGCCCTGGCACCTGTCGCCGTCCTTCTGGGGCACCTGGGTGGTGCTGTTCTTCGGGGTGGACTTCCTCCTCTACTGGAACCACCGGGCCTCCCACGCGGTCCGGTTGATCTGGGCGGGGCACCAGGTCCACCACTCCAGCCGGTACTTCAACCTCTCCACGGCACTGCGCCGAAAGTGGGCGCAGTGGTTCGAGAAGATGATCTGGCTGCCGCTGCCGCTGCTCGGAGTGCACCCGGCGCTCGTCTTCGCCACGCAGTCCGTCCACCTCCTCTACGGGCTCTTCGCCCACACCGAGAAGATCCGCAAGCTCCCCAGGCCGTTCGAGTTCCTCCTGGTGACGCCGTCGCATCACCGCGTCCACCACGGCATCGAGCCGGAGTACCTCGACAAGAACTTCTCCAGCATCCTGATCATCTGGGACCGGATGTTCGGCACCTTCCAGCCCGAACTGGGACGACCCACCTATGGGCTGACGAAGCAGATCGACACGTACAACATCTGGAAGATCCAGGTGCACGAGTTCGCCAACATGTTCCGGGACGTCCGTCAGGCGCGCACCTGGCGCCACCGCCTCGGCTACGTCTTCGGCCCCCCGGGGTGGCGCCCCAGCGAGACGCGACCGAACGCGGTCGCCGGGTCCGCCTCCGGTACGGCAACGGCGGCCGACTGACCCCGCCCCGGCACACCGCATCCTTCACGGCACGACGCTGCACAAGACTCAGAGGGGACCGATGTTCCGTTCGATGTTGAGGGCCGTACTCGCCCTCCTCCTGCGCCTGGTGTTCCGGCCGCGCATCAGCGGCCTGGGGAACATCCCGGCCTCCGGTCCCTGCATCATCGCGGCCAACCATCTCTCCTTCTGCGACCACGTCCTGATCTCCCTCATGGCCAACCGACCCGTCTGGTTCATCGGGAAGGCCGAGCGGCTCGACGGCACGGGGCTGAAGGACCGGCTGCGCGTAAGGCTCCTCTTCACCCTCGGCTTCGTCCCGGTGAAGCGTGACGGCGGAGCGGGCGGCGTGGACGCCCTCAAGCGCGCCGAAGAGGTGCTGGGTGAAGGACGGATCTTCGGGATCCACCCCGAGGGCACCCGCTCCCCCGACGGGCGCGTCTACCGCGGCCGTGCCGGGGTGGGCTGGCTGGCGCTCGCCACCGGCGCCCCCGTGATCCCCTGCGGGCTGGCCGGAACCGACCGCGTGCAGCCGGTGGGCAGGCTGATGTGGCGGGTCACCCGGTTCGACATGCACTTCGGCTTGCCCATGACCTTCCCCGAGTTCGCCGGGCGCGAGGGCGATTACAAGGTCCGCCGGCTGGTCACCGACTCCGTCATGGAACAGGTGCACACGCTCGCCGGTCTCGACTACGTGCACCGGTACGCCCCCAGGAGCACGCCCGCCGCCGAAGCGACCGTGGGCGGCTGACGGACATGGAGGTCTTCGTCACCGGCCTCGGTGCCATCAGCTGTCTCGGCGACGGCCCCGAGGCCTTCTGGAAGGGCCTGCAGGCCGGCTGGAGCAGCCCCACGCCAGTGGAGTCGCTGACCGGACATGTCCGCGCTCCCCTCGCCTACCAGGTCCCGCCCGCCACGGACGCATCGGTGCGCGCCGAGGACGACTCCACCTGGGGCCGGGCCTCGAGGTTCGCCGTGCACACCGCCCGCCAGGCGGTCGTGGACGCGGGCCTGACCGACGAAGAGGTCGCCGGCATGGCCGTGGTCATCGCCACGGCCATAGGGATGTGCGAGGAACGCGAGGACGCCTTCCGAGCGGGTGTGCCCGATGACGCGGTATGGACGCCGTCCTTCTCCGTCGCCTCGGCCGTCGGCAATGCGCTGGGCTCCTTCGGGGCGAACATCAGCGTGAGCAACGCCTGCGCCGCCAGCGGCTACGCCCTGAGCGTCGCGATGGACCTCATCCGGCGCGGTGAGGCGGAGACTGTGCTCGTCGGCGGGGCCGAAGGAAGCGCCGGTGTACCGATCGCCGCCTTCAACCGGCTGGGAGCCATCGATCCGGACGGCTGCCGCCCCTTCGAAACCGACCGCAAGGGGACCGTCTTCGGCGAGGGCGCGGCCATGCTCGTCGTGCAGTCCGCTCGGGCGGCGGCGCGCCGCCGTACCTACGGCAGGCTGTCCGGCACCGCATGGAGTTGCGACGCCTACCACACCACCGCGCCCGATCCGGGCCGCCGCCAGTTGGTGCGTGCGGCGCGGGAGGCGCTGCGGGACGCGGGGTGCGGGCCCGAGGCGATCGGCTGCGTGATCCCGCACGGCACCGGGACCCAGCCGAACGACCTGCTGGAGTCGGAGACCCTGCGCGAGGTGCTGGGGCAGCGGTGCGATTCCACGCCGCTGTTCAGCCTCAAGGCCTACATCGGGCACACAGCCGGTGCCGCGGCCGCCTTCAGCGCGGTCTCCGCGGCCCTCGTCCTGCGGCACGGGCAGGTGCCGCCGAACATCGCCCTGGTACGGCAGGACCCGGCGTGCGACGTGTGGCTCCCGCAGGGCGGCCCGACGCCGCTGCCCCGACCGGGTGTACTGATCAATTCCTATGCCTTCGGAGGCAGCAACGTGTCGCTCGTACTCGACGGAGGAGTCCCGTGATGCTGCGACCCCACGTCGCCGAGGCGGCGGTGAGCGGCGTCGGGGTCACCGTGCCGCCCGTCGGCGTCGCGCCCGGTGAGGCCTGGTTCGACCACAGATCGCAGTTGGGTCCGCGCGGCTACAAATACCTGCCCGTGGCGTGCCAGTACCTGCTGGCAGCGGCCAAGGCGGCCGTTGCGGGCGGCGACGGTCTGCTGGAGTCGTGTCCCGAGGAGCGGCGCGGCGCCGTGATCGGGACGAACAGCGCGGTGGCCGAGTTGCACTCCGTCATCGACCGGACGACTCGGACCGAGGGGGCCGACTTCGTCAGCCCCATGACGGCGCCCTTCTTCTCGGTGAATCTGGTCGGCGCCCGGCTCTCCACCGAGCACCTGCTCAAGGGCTTCAACCTGACGGTCACATCACCACGGGTGGCCGGCGTGGAGGCGCTGCACCTGGCCGCCCACGAAGTGGCGGGCGGGCGGGCGGAGGTCGTGCTCGCCGGCGCGACCGAGGCGCCGGATCCGTATGCGGCGGACGCGCTGCCCGAGACCGGCGCCGCCGTCCTCGTACTGCGCCCTCGCGCATCGGCCGGGCCGGGGACGACGCTGTTGCGGTCGTGCCTGCTGTTCCTGCCGCCGCGTGCGCTGTCGACGGCCGCAGGCCGCGAGCGGGCGGAGCGGATCGTGGTCTCGGCCCTCGACGCCGTTACGGCGGGGCTCGACGGGGCCGACGCCATCGACGTCCGCCTGGTGGCGGACGGATCGCCGGTCGCACGGGCCGTCTTTGACGCGGTCCGCGGTCGGAGGGGACCTGACGTGCCCCCGGCGACGGACGTACCGCGCGCCGGGTCACTGGAGGCCGTGGAACTGCTCGCCGAGGGCGTCCGGTCCGGTTGCGGGCGAGCCCGGCTGGTGGTCACCGCGGCCAGGGAAGGCAACGTCGCCATGGCCATGACGACCACCAAGCCGCTGCCCGGCCACCTACCGCAGGTCGACTGAACGCCGAGGGCGCACCGCCCTCCGCGCCGCAGGGCGGACCGCCCGAACATCCCGTTCCGCGGCACCCCATCACACAGCACACGATATGAGAAAGAGAGACGACATGGTGCAGCAATCCGTCGCACTGGACATCGAGGACCTCCGCGAGACGATCGCCAACATCCTCGACATCGACACCGCCGAGGTGACCGACGACGCCGACTTCGTCGAAGACCTGGACATGGACTCCCTGCTGGCGCTGGAGATCCTGGTCTCCCTGGAGCGCAAGTACCAGGTCAAGATCGGGGAGGAGCACATGCAGGAGGTCCGCTCCCTGCGGAGCACCTACGGCCTGCTCGCGACCAAGCTCGAAAGCGTTTGAGCCATGGCTGAGGACACCACCCGCGTCGCCGTCGTCACCGGCGGGTCCCGAGGCATCGGACGGGCCGTGGTGGAACGGCTGCTGGCTGACGGCTACCACGTCAGCTACTGCTTCCAGACGGCGTCGAACGCGGCCGAGGAGATCGAGAGCCTTGCCCGGGCGCACGGCGTCCGGGTGTCGGCCGCCCAGGTCGACGTGACCGACGAGGCGGCGGTACGCGCGTACCTGAGGCAGACCGAGGAAACCCTGGGTCCGATCGACGTCCTGGTTTCCAACGCCGGGGTCATCCGTGACGCGCCGCTGCTGAGGATGGGTGCGGACGACTGGCACACCGTCATCCAGACGAACCTGACGGGTACCTACAACGTGTGCCGCGCGGCGATCTTCGAGTTCATGAAGCGGGGTACCGGCAGCATCGTCACCATCTCCTCGGTGACGGGCGTGTACGGCAACGCGGCGCAGACGAACTACGCCGCGTCAAAGGCCGGGATCATCGGATTCACCAAGTCGCTGGCGAAGGAGGTGGGCCGGTTCGGCGTGCGCGCCAATGTCGTGGCGCCCGGATTCATCGCGACGGACATGACCGACTCCGTGAGCGAGGCGGTTCGCGACAAGACGGTGAAGAAGATCCCGGTCGGGAGGCTGGGGACCGCGCAGGAGGTGGCGGAGGCCGTGGCGTTCCTCGCTTCGCCCCGCTCCTCGTACATCACCGGACACGTACTGCACGTCGACGGCGGAATCCCCGACTGACGTACGGCAAAGGGCCCGCGGTCCGGGACGTCGGGGCGTCACCGATCATCACGGTGGCGCCCCCGCCCGGCCCTCCACCGTCAGCCGGGAGATCCGCCGCAGCCGGCATCCCGGCGAGTACCCGGCAGCGCGGCTCGAACGAGAACACGAACCCCCGACCCCACGCCAAACGCTCGACTGGGAAACCCCAGCCGAGCGCTTGCATGATCTCTCGCGGCCTGATCAACACAACCACGTGTTGCGACGATCCCTGGAAACCGCCCACTGCACGCGGCTCCTTTGCCGTACAGGTCAGCCCTGCTCCTTCGCCTTCGCCGCGTAAACGGGCACGTACTCCTGGCCGGAGACCTCTGCGATGCGCTGCGTGATCAGGTCGGAGACGGCCCTGCGGGCACGGGCGTCACCGGCGGAGCCCTCGTACGCGGAGAGGTCAACGGGCTTGCCGAAGGTGACTTTGACCTTGGCCGGACGCGGAAGTGCGCGCGTGGGCGGCAGGACGCGGTCGGTGCCGCTCATGGCCACCGGCACCACGGGCGCGCCGGATGTGAGAGCCAGCCATGCCACGCCTGTTTTGGCCCGGTAGAGCCGGCCGTCCGGGGAGCGTGTGCCCTCGGGGTAGATGCAGAAGATTCCGCCGTCCTTCACCACCCGAAGACACGCGTCGAGCGAGGCCACGGCGGCCCGTTGGTTCTCACGGTCGACCGGAACCTGCCCGCTGCCCTGCATGAAGGACGAGATGATCCGCATCGGCCAGGGGCCTCCCGCGAAGTATTCCGACTTCGCCATGAAGGTCACCTGCCGGTCCAGCACCAGCGGCAGGAATGTGGAGTCCACGATGGACAGGTGGTTGGACGCGAGTATGACGCCGTTCGACCGCGGCACATTCTCCAGGCCCACGGCTTCGAGTCGTACCGCGGTACGCAGCAGCGGTCCGGACAGCCGCTTCACGTGCTCATACATCATCGTCTTTTCCTCTATGACTCGTCTGATCTGCGCGGCCCCCGCTCCGCGGCGGCTCACAGCCGGTACCACCGCCGTGAGCCGCCGCGTGCGCGCCGTGACAGCGCTCTTACCCTTCGTCCGCCGCCGAGCGGCGGAATCTACCCGTAGTCGAAGGTGTCGGGATCGGGTCCTTGCCGCTGACCGGTGTCGAGCGACGCGATCCTGGCCATCTCGTGTTCGTCCAGGGAAAAGTCGAAGACGTCGAAGTTTTCCTTGATCCTGGCGACTGCGGACGATCTGGGGATTACGAGGTTGCCGAGTTGCAGATGCCAGCGGATCACCACCTGTGCCGGCGAGCGGCCGTGCGCCCGGGCGATCTCGCCCAGGACCGGCAGGTCGAGGAGGCCCTGCCCTGAACCGAGCGGGCTCCACGCCTGTGTGGCGATGCCGTGCGCGGCGTGGAACTCACGCAGCTGCGCCTGCTGGAAGCCGGGGTGGAGCTCGACCTGGTTGACGGCCGGGACCATGTCGCAGCAGTCCATGAGCCGGCGGAGCTGGCCGGCGGTGAAGTTGGAGACGCCGATCGCGCGTATCCGTCCCTCAGCGTGGAGCTTCTCCAGGACGCGCCAGGTCTCCAGGTACCGGTCCCGCAGCGGAAGCGGCCAGTGGATGAGGTAGATGTCGACCCGGTCCATGCCGAGCCGTTCGAGGCTGGCATCGAAGGCCCGCAGCGCTTCGTCGGTACCGTGGTCGCTGTTCCAGAGCTTGGTCGTGACGACGATCTCGTCGCGCGGAATGCCGGACGCGGCCACGGCGGCGCCGACGCCGCGTTCGTTGCGGTAGCTCGTGGCGGTGTCGATGCCGCGATAACCGACCTCCAGCGCGGTGCCCACGAGGGACTCGGCGTCACCGTCCGGGATCTGCCACATGCCCAGACCGAGTCGGGGGACCTCCAGACCCTGGTTGAGGGTCACGGTGGGCTTCACGCACCGGCCTCCAGCCCGAGGTCCACGGGCAGCGAATAGCACCCGTGGAGATGGGTCGTGGTCCGGAACCGGATTTCCTCGTCCGGGATGGCCAGCTTCATGTTCGGGTAGCGCGTGACGAGTTCCTCCAGGACCACTTCGAGCTCGAGCTTGGCGAGGGTCGCCCCCAGGCATACGTGGATCCCGTGGCCGAAGGCGAGGTGCCGCGGCGTCCGGGGCCGGTCGAGGTCGATCGTGTCCGGTTCGGGGAACGCAGCCCCGTCCCAGTTCGCCGCCTGGACCGAGGCGATGACGCCCTCGCCCGCCCGGATCGTGACCCCGCCCAGTTCGATGTCCTCGAGCGCCGCCCTCCTCGGCGAGTCTCGGGCGATCGAGTGGTACCGCAGCAACTCGTCCACCAGGGCCGGGATCACCGACAGGTCGTTGCGCGCCCGCTCCGCCAGATCCGGGCGCTGGATCAGTGTCAGAGCGCTGAGCTCGATCATGTGCGCGGTGGTGGAGAACCCGGCGAACAGCAGCAGTGCCACGAACGACACCAACTCCATGTCGCTCATGTCCGGGTTCTCGGTGATCAGTCTGCTCAGCAGGTTGTCGTCCGCCTGGGCGCGCTTGTCCGCGATCAGCTTGGTCACGGCGGACAGCAGTTCGAGCTTGGCCTGGTCGCGCTCGCTCGACTCCAGGTCGTCGTGGGCGAGGACGAGGCGGATGTTCCGCTCGAAGTCGGCCAGGTCGTCGGCGGGCACGCCGAGCAGCAGGCTGATCGCGAGAGCCGGGATGGGGGTCGCGAACTCGGTGACCAGGTCGACGGGTTGCGGCAGCGCCTCGATGGCGGCACAACGCTCAAGGGTGATGCGCTCGATGTCAGGGCGGAGCCGGCGGATGCGCCGGGGGGTGAACTCGCCGGCCACCGGCGCGCGCAGCCGGCTGTGCACCGGTGGATCCGCGTGCGTCATGCTCAGCGGCAGGTCGGTGCCTCCCGGCAGGTTCCACCGCGGAAAGCCGTCAGCTTTCGGGTTGGCGCTGAATCCCGGGTGGGTGAGGACCTCCCGTACGAGTTCGTAGCTCGTGGCGAGCCAGGCCGGCTCACCGTCGGGGAGCTCCACCCGTGTCAGCGGAGCGGTTTCCCGAAGCGATGCCACCGACTCCGGCGGGGCGTAGGGACACCCTGCGGGCGTTCCCTGCGGCAGTCGCGGAAGGTCGGTCGGTTCGGTGCCCGTGTCGTTCGTCATTTGCCTCACCTTGAATCCTGGCCGCCGCCGAGGGGACGGCACACGCGGTGACGCGGGCCGGCGGCTGCGGCAGCCGTGCTTTCCGTAGATACCTGCCGGTTCACCACGTGATCACCGTGGCGCAGGCCGCGGTTCCCCCGCCGAGTCCGGCGATCATCACGCGGTCGCCCCTCGTGATGCGTCCCGCTCCGGCCTCGATGGCGAGCGTCAGGGGGATCGTGGCGGCGCCCGTGTTGCCGAACCGGTCAGCCGTCACTGCCACCTTGTCCATGGGTACGTCGAGCCACTTGGCGCAGAACTCGACCATCCGGCCGCTGCCTTGGTGGAATACGAACCGGTCTATGTCCCCCAGCGCCACGCCGGCCTCGGCGCACGCCTGGGCGGCCACCGGGGGGAGTGCGGACTCCGCCCAGGCAACGACCCCCCGCCCGTCCATTTCGAACCGGTCCGCCATGGGGTCGTGCGCGTTCCGGAGCGGCAGGCTGCTGCCGCCGCCGCGTACGCGCACCAGGTTCACGTGCTCGGCCTGGCACCTCGCCACCACGCTGACACCCTCGGAGCCGGCGGGCAGGGCGTCGAGGATGACCGCGCCCGCCCCGTCGCCGAAGAGGCTGACGGTCCTGCGGTCCACCGGGTTGAGGATGGTCGAGTACTTGTCGGCGCCGATGAGGGCCACCGGTCCGCGCCTGCGCCATCCGTCGGCAGCGCCCAGACCGTAGAGGAAACCGGCGCACACCCCGTTGACGTCGAAGGCCGGTATGTCCGTCAGCTTGAGTTCGGCGAGGACGAACGCCGCTGTGGGCGGCTGCGGTTGGTCTGGGGTAGAGGTGCAGACGATGACGGCGGCCAGCTCGCTGCCGTGCAGTCCAGCGTCCTCCAGGGCGATGGCGAGAGCCTTGGCCGCCATCGTGGAGGTCGACTCTCCGTCGTCGGCGTACCGGCGCTCCTCCACCCCGGTACGCCCAGTGATCCACTCCGGGGTCACGTCGCACCACCGTGAGACCGTCTCATTGTCGATGCGCCGATCGGGCACGTACCAGCCCAGCCCGATGGCACCCAGCTTCCCCGGCATTGTCTTCATCGGTATCCCTCGTAGACCTTCCGTAGAGTGCGTGCGGTTATCCGGCGTCCGGCGACCTCCGGACCCGCGAGGTCCGGAGGTGCGCCGGAACGGGAGCGTGAACTCGGCAGGCTGCGCGCGACTGCCGCGGCCTGGACTTCGGCGCACTTGACCGCCGAGTCACCGCAGCGGAAGCGGTTGAGCAGATACAGCCCCGGCGACCCCGGTGCCTCCAGGGACAAGCCGAGCCGGTGCCGACTCAGCGTGTCGCGCACGTCGGAGGGCAGGTGCGGGGAGGCGTCCTGGAACCCCGTCGCCGCGATGACCGCGTCAAACGTGCCTTCGGTGCCGTCGGCGAAGCGGACGGAGTCCTGTTCGAGGGCGACCACCCCGGTGCGCGTGTGCAGACGGCCGTGGCTGATATGGGGGAGGAAGTGGTCGCTCAACACCGGCGTCGAATCGGCGAGCGGGCTCTTGGGGGCGCCCAGTCCGAAGAAGTCGTGGGAGCCCACCACGCGGCGGACGACTGACTCCCCCACTCTGGCGATCACGCGGCCCACCAGCGGGGCGTGGCTCAACCCGCCGCCCGAGTGGTCGATCGGCTTGCCCAGCAGCACCTTGGGCAGGTACCACTTCGGGGTCCTGATGCTGATCTCCACCCGCGATGCGGCGGTGATCAGCTCGCACGCGATGTCCACGGCCGAGGCGCCGTTGCCGATGACGAGGACTCTCTTCCCCCGGTACGGCTCGGCGTTCTTGTACTCGGCGGAGTGGCTGAGCGCGTACGCCGGTTCGGCCGCACGCGGCACGTCCGGCCACACGGCATCGACGTTGTGGCCGGTGGCGTCGACGACGGCGTCGAACTCCTCCTCCGTCACGGCTCCGGCGCGGTCGTACCACCGCACGAGCCAGCCACCGCCCTCCCGGGCGGACACGGAGTCCACTCGGCACTCCCAGTGGCGCTGCGGGCCCTGACACTCGGCGGCCACTTGGGCGAGGTAGGCCGAGTAGAGCGAGTGGTGGACGAAGTGCACCGACGGCTCGGCCGGGATCGCCGTGCCGGCGAAGGCGCTGCGCTGCCGTGAGGTGTTGAGGAACAGCGTGTCGTACACACGGCTCCGCTTGGAGGCGGTGTTCCACAGGCCGCCGGCCTCGGGGTCCTCCGACACCCAGTGCACGGACCACTCCGGAAGGTGCCGTGAGATTTCCCGGACGGCCGCGATGCCGAAGATCCCGGAGCCGATCACGCAGACCTTCACAGGCTCGACTTTCCCGCGGACTCCGGTGCGGCGAACATCGGCGAACCCTTGCGGGACCGATACAGCCGCTTGGCGAAGTCGTATGCCGGAACCTCGATGTACCGGTAGATCGGCACCGACAGGAGAATCACGAGGCCGAAGTAGGCGACCATGACCAGCATCTTCCACACCGGCTCGCCGAGCGTGGACGTCGAGACCCCGAACAGGGACGACAACCAGCGCATGACGAACGGCTCGGACGGCAGGACCACCAGGAGCTGGATCGCGTACATGCCGTAGGACAGCTTCCCCAGCCCCACGAAGACCTTGCCGCGCAGCAGCGACCAGCGGCCCGCGAGATCGGCCTGTGCCAGGGCGACCACCAGGAAGGGCAGCGCGACGAAGCCCACCGCCGTCCGCTGGAGCGGACCGTCACTGTACGTACCGATCACATAGGCGACGGCGCACCAGGCCCACGCCCACCTCTGCCGGATGGTCGGAAGCACTCCCCGGTTGAGGAGGATGCAGCACACCATCCCGACGAGGAACTCGAGGAAGCGGTACGGCGGGAAGGGCAGGGTGAGCCAGTAGACGAGGTCGCCGCCCTGGGACCCGGTGCTGAAGTACTCCAGGTGGCCGCTCGACGTCTTCACCGTGAAGTAGTGCATCACGTACAGCGGCAGCGCGAACTCGAGGAAGACGGCGGCACCGAGAACCCAGTACAGGGCCCGCGAGGTCAGGCGCTGCACGACGAACAGCGCGAGCGGGAACAGGAGATAGAAGAATGCTTCGGTGCTCAGCGACCAGGTGACCGGGTTGACGCCGGTGTAGATCTCCTGGAAGGGGACCCACGACTGCAGCAGTGTCAGGTGCAGGACGATGTTTTCCGTGGTGATCGGCATCCCGAGCACCAAGATGGCACCGATGGACAGCGCGGTCGTGACGAAGTAGACCGGATACAGCTTCCCGACGCGCTTGGCGCAGAAGTTGGCGAGGCTCGTCCCCTCACGTGTGGTGAGGGCCAGGACGAAGCCGCTGAGGATGAAGAAGCTGCCCACCGCGAAGTTCCCGCTCATGGTGAGGAAGCGGGGGCGCGACAGCGGGGCGAATTCCAGGCCGCCCGTCGGACCGAAGACGAACTGGAACGTCGTGAAGTGAAAGCCGAACACCAGGATCGCGGCCAGGCCACGCAGCCCTGTCAATGAGTCGAGCAGCGGCGGTGCGTGCGGTCGCCGGGCAGGACGCGATTCGGCCGTCGCCTCTGCGGAGGTCAGCATATTCACCCACGTATCTCTATCGGTTGTCTCTCGTGCGCCGGCGATCGCGCGCCCGGTACAGCACGTGGCTGATGAGTCGCGACGACACGCTCCCACGCCGGGCGACCACTATGACCAATGATTCGGGACCGTTTCAAGGCGCCCGGGCTTGGCTTTATCCGCCTCCTTGGTCGGCTTTAGCGAGAGGCGTAGTCCGTCATTAGTGAGGTCTTTCCAGGGCTTCCCGCCTTGCCGTCGGCCAGGCTCCAAAGGCCGCTGCGACAAGGCTCCGACGCAGGCCACGGCGGGCGACGCCGCGCCTGGTAGACCGCTTGCCCGCCGTGGAGGGCACTCAAAGTGCTGCACGGCCAGCCGCAAAAGCGTGATTGATAGGAAGGCTTATCACGGCTTTTAGTGCAGCGTGATAATTTTCGTTCAACGCATTGGAGAGAACTGGCTGCGGGGCCATCTGGAGTCGCCGCCAGCCGAAAGCCCAATGATCTGCGAACCAGGAAAAACGGAGGGGCGGGACGACGGTGTCTGCACGGCATGAGGCTCCGGAGACAAGCGACAGAAATCAGCGGAAGATCCGCCGCAATGCCGGGCCGTACGCGGACGAGGTTCTCGTTCGCAGGACACGGCAGGCGTCGGCAGGCGAGCCCGTTCGCGTTCTGGCGCTGCACGGGCTGGCCGGGACCGACACCGTATGGCACGACTGCGCACGGCTCGCGGCGCCCGAAGTCGAGTTCTGGGCGGCCCTCATGCCCTGGGGAGCCGCCGGCAAGGAGACCTGGAGCCACCGGGGCGATCAGGTCGCGTGGATCGGACAGGCGCTGGACGCGGTGCCTGGCGGGGTGGACGTTCTGATCGCACACTCCTTCTCCACCGGGCTCGCCCTGGAGTCCCTGGCCGCCATGGACCGCGCGGTGCGTCCCGCAGCAGCTGTGGTCGTCGCACCGTTCCACCGACGCAGTCCGGCGGACTTCGCCTGGCACACCGCGACCCACTACCTGAACTCGTACCACGGCTTCCTCGACGAATGCCTGCGCGTCGGCTCCAGGCGGCCCCTCGACGACGACGTACGTCGCGACATGGCGCTGCGTGTCCGTGACCGCGTGGGGGCGTACGGCTTTCTGCGCTTCTTCGAGACCTACCTGCGCAGTCCCTTCCTGGACACGGCAGCCCTCGATCTGCCGGTGCTCGTCGTGGCCGGTGACGGGGATCCGTTCGCGCCGTTGGACGACGCCCGCGGGCTCGCCGCGGCGCTGCCCGACGCACGGTTGCGCGTCTTCCAGGACTGCGGCCACCTGCCGATGGAGGAGCAACCGCAGAGGTTCGCCGCGGCCGTGAACGACCTGATCCGCGAGACATTCCCTTCCGCAGGGTGAGACGGCCGGCAAGGCGCCGCGGAAGGCGGCCGACCCAAGGGCATTCGCCCGGCACACAGTGAGAGGTACACATGTTGACTTCGGCCAAGGGAACTTGGTGTCTGATTCTCGGCGCGTCGAGCGGGATGGGCCGGGCCACCGCGCTGGCGATGGCGAAGGCGGGCGCGAACATCTTCGGCGTTCACTTCGACTCCGCGGACAGGCTGGAAGCGATCGACGAACTCACGGATGAACTCCGTGAGCTGGGGGCGCAGGTCTCCTTCCACAATGCCAACGCCGCCAGCAAGACGACGCGGGCGGAGCTGGTGGAGAAGCTGACGGAGGTCACCGGCGACGCCGGTGTGCGGGTAGTACTGCACTCCCTTGCCTTCGGCAGCCTGCTGCCGTTCATCCCGAGCGACGGCGAGCCGAGCGTCATCACCCCCCGCCAGATGGACATGACCAGCGACGTGATGGCGCACAGCCTCGTCTACTGGGTCAGGGACCTCCACACCGCGGGGCTGCTGCCACGGGGCGCCAAGGTCTTCACCCTGACCAGCCACGGTGACAACCGGGTCATCTCGCACTACGGAGCCGTGTCGGCGGCCAAGTCCGCGCTCGTCTCGCACGTGCGGCAGCTGGCGGTCGAACTCGCTCCCTCCGGCATCGCGGTCAACGCGCTACGGGCGGGCGTCACCAAGACACCTGCGCTGGAGCGCATCCCCGGCTGCGACGACCTCATCCAGCGGGCGACGCAGGCCAATCCGCACGGCCGGGCCACCGTCCCGGAGGACATCGCCGAAGCCGTCGTGCTGCTGTCGGCGAGCGACTCGTCATGGCTCACCGGAAACGTCATCAGCGTGGACGGCGGCGAAGGACTGGTCTAGGAGGTCGAGGCCACCACACGAGGGGAACCACAGGAAATGGTTGCACGCGGGCAGTCCGCAGCGGTCGTGGTGACAGGGGTCGGCGCGCTGACGCCGATCGGCACTACGGTCGGGGAGTTTTGGGACGCGGCGGTGAAGGGAGCGGTCGGTACCGGACCCATCACGCTGTGCGACGTATCGGGCTTTCCCCATGGAATGGGGGGTGAGGTCAAGGGGTTCGGCGACGCGCGATCGGGTCTGCCGCGCAGCACACAGCTGGCCGTGGCCGCGAGCCTCGCGGCGGCCGCCGATGCAGGTGTGCGGCCGTGGACCTCGGACCCGACCCGCGCCGGCGTCTGCATGGGCACCCTGCTCGGCAATCGCGCCGCGGTGGAGGCGGGCGTCCTGCGGTTCCACCGCGGTGAGCCGCCGGCCGACACGGACGGGCTCGACCCGGCTCCCCCGTTGGTGGACCTCGCCGACGCCGTATCCCGAGAACTCGGCTTCATGGGCCCGAGCTCGGTGGTCAGCAGCGCCTGTGCCTCCGGGAACAGCGCGCTGGCGTACGCCGCCGACACCATCAGGGCCAACCGTGCCGACGTCATGATCGCCGGCGGGGTGGACGAGATGTCGTCCGCGCTCCTCATGCTGTTCACCAGCCTGCGATCGCTCGCGCCGGACGTGGCCCGGCCGTTCGACCGCAACCGTGCGGGATTGCTCGTTGCCGAGGGCTCGGCCGCGCTGGTGCTGGAGTCGTACGAGCACGCCCGCCGCCGCGGTGCACGGATCTACGCCGAGCTCGCGGGCTGGTCCAGTGCCTCCGACGCCTACCACATGACTGCGCCGCACCCCGAGGGGCGTGGTGCGCGGCGCTCGATGGAGCGGGCTCTGGCGCAGGCCGGCGTTCCGGTCGACCAGGTCGACTACATCAGCGCGCACGGCACGGGCACCGCGTCGAACGACCGGGTCGAAGCCCGCGCGATCCGGGATGTCTTCGGTGCGCGTACTCCGGCGGTCTCGTCGCTGAAGGGGGCGCTCGGACACGCCCAGGGTGCGGCAAGCGCCATCGAGGCGGTCGGCTGCGTACTGGCCATACGTGACGGGGTGATCCCGCCGACGGCCAACCTGGTCGACGTGGACCCGGAGTGCGCAATGGACCTCGTGTCCGTCGAGGCCCGTGAGGCGCGCGTGGACGTGGCCGTCAACAACGCCTTCGGATTCGGTGGCAACACGGGGTGCACCGTCTTCACCCGGTTCGGTTCCAGGAGGGCTCGATGACCCGTTCCGTGGCCATCACGGGAATGGCCGTCGCCAGCTCGCTGGGTGCCGGACTGGACGCGACGTGGGAGGCTCTGCTCGGCGGCAGCACGGCCGTCGCCACCACGACCTACGGCGGCGGTCCCTTCAGCGGGGCCGGCTTCGCCGCGGTTCTCTCCTCCGATCTGCCGGAGGTAGCGGCGTTCGAGAGGAAACGGCTCCGCGCGCTGAGCCGGGAATCCCTGCTCGTCTCCCGGGTAGGGGCGCTCGCCTGGCGGGATGCCGGCTTCGACGTCGGCGGTGCGCCGACGCCCGCCGACGTGGGCGTCGTCCTCGGGACCACCACCGCCGGCCTCGACGACTATCTGCGGGTGCTGCACGACGGCGTGATCCACGGCCCGGCACTCGTGAGTCCGTCTTCCGGCCCCCAAGCGAGTCTCAACGCCGTGGCCTCCGAACTCTCGGTCTCCGCACGGGCGGAGGGCAGCATCGTGACGGTCACCGCAGGACGTTGCTCGGGCAGCCACGCGTTGGCCGTGGGTGCCGATCAGGTGCTTACGGGCGCGGCGGAGGCCGTTCTCGTCGCCGCTGTCGAAACTCTGGACCCCACGGCCGCCCGGGTGGACCGGCCGGGGACGGGGCCCTTCTCCGCGGGGCACGGAGGCGCCGTGCCGGGAGAGGCCGTCGTCGTGCTGGTGCTCGAAAGCCTCGACAGGGCGCGCGACCGCGGTGCGCGGGTGCTCGCCGAGGTGCCGGGCTGGAGCACGGTCAGAGGCGACGCCGGACAGGACGCGGCGGTGCGTGCCGCGCTCGCGGCGCTTCGCGAGGCCGGGCTCGACGCCGACGACATCGGCCTCGTCTGCTCCTCGGCCACGGGCTGCCCCGGGGTCGACGGTCCAGAAGCACGCGCCCTGCACGAGGTGATGGGTCCATCCGTTCCCGTCTTCAGCCCCTTCGGGGCGCTCGGCGACTGTGCGGGCGCCAGCGGCGTGGTGCAGCTCGCGCTCACGGTGCGCGCTCTGGAGGCCGGCTTGGCACCGCCGACCTGCGGGTTCACCGGATGGGATCCGTGCTTGCCAACGATCGGCGTCGCCGCTCGGGCACAGCAGCTGCCTCTCGCTCCCGCACTGGTGCTCACCACCGATGCCGGGGGTCAGGCGGCGGCCCTGGTGCTCCGTCCCCCAGGGGCCGGGGGCGGGGCGTGAACAGGTGCCGCGCACGCCGAACCATCTGAACCGGCTCATGGAATCGAACAGGGAATCTTGAATGGACATATCCGGAACACCGCTGGCGCGGTCCTGGGGCGTGGGAATTCGGGCGGTCGGCGGATATCTCCCCGAGAAGGTGGTCACCAATTCCGACCTGGAGGAGGTCCTCCTCACCCGGGACGACTGGATCAGGGAAAACATCGGCGTGGAGACCCGCCGGATGGCCGCCGAGGACGAGTGGACCTCGGACCTGGGGGCCGCCGCGTTCAAGGACGCGTGCGCCCGGGCGGGCGTCAGCCCGTCCGAGGTGGATCTCGTCATCTGCGGAACCTACACACCGGACAACATGGCACCGCCCACGGCGATGCGGGTGATCGAGAAGGCCGGCGCGCACGGAGCCACCGGATTCGACATCAACAGCGGGGCCTGCCCGGGAGGCGTGTTCGCGCTGGACGTCGGCGCCAAGTACCTCGCCTCCGGGGAATACCGCCGGGTAGCCGTGGTGCTCGCCGACGTCAACACCCGGACCATGGACTGGAAGGACCCCGGACCGGCGGTGATCTTCGGCGACGGCGCGGCCTGCTACCTGCTGGAGCGCTGCCGTCCCGACCGAGGGGTGGGCCTCACGCTGCTGCACAGCGACCCGTCCCGCTACGAGGCGGTCTGGGTGGCGCGCGAGAAGCGGACGCTGCGCGACGGGCGCCGGCTGACCAGTGCCTTCGGCGACAACTTCGCCACGCTCTCGGGCAAGGCCGTGCACGACTTCGCCGTCGGTGAAGTGCCCAAAATCATCCAGGAGTTGCTCGCGCGGGCAGGGCAGGACGTGTCGGACGTCGACCTGTTCGCCCTGCACCAGGCCAACCTCTACATCGTCCGCGGCATCATGGCCGCCCTTGGTGTACCGGACGACCGCACGGTCACCAACATCCAGAAGTACGGCAACACTTCGGGTGCCAGCGTTCCGCTGGTACTGCGGGAGGCGGATGACCTCGGCCGGCTCTCCCCGGGTGACCAGGTGGTGCTCGCCGCGTTCGGTTCGGGCCTGAGCATCGGCGCGGCGCTGGTCCGCTGGTGTGGGCCTGAGGACTTCGAGGGGGCGGCGACCGCGTGAACACCCCTTTGTCAGAACACGGTTCGGCCTTCCGGGGAGCCCTGACGGGTCTGCTCGGCATCGGCACGTACCTGCCGTCGCGGCAGATCACCAACGAGATGATCTGCGAGCGGATCGATACGTCGGACGAATGGATTCGCAGCCGCTCCGGGATCCGGTTCCGCTACTGGGCCGAGCCGACGGAGACGGTGGAGTTCATGGCCGCCACGGCCGCCGAGCGGGCCTTGGAACACGCCGGGATCGCCGCCTCCGAGGTCGGCTGCGTGATCGTGTCCACCGTCTCCCACCTGCACCAGTTCCCCTCACTCGCGGCCGGCGTCGCGGACAGGATCGGCGCCGCCGCACCGGGCGCATTCGACATCTCGGCCGGGTGCGCCGGCTTCTGCTACGGGCTGTCGCTGGCGTCCGACATGGTCGCCGCCGGGAGCGCCCGGTACGTGCTGGTGATCGCCGTGGAACGGCTCTCCGAACTGCTCGACCAGGAGGACAGCGGCACCGCTTTCCTCTTCGGCGACGGAGCCGGCGCCGCCGTGGTCGGCCCCTGCGACCAGCCGGGCGTGGGCCCGGTGGTCTGGGGTTCCGACGGCTCGCACAAGGAGACCATCCGGCAGAGCCACTCCTGGGCGGCGCTGCGCGACGCGCCCGCCCCCGAGTGGCCGGTGATCACCATGGACGGCCGGGAGGTGTTCCGGTGGGCCGCGTATCAGCTCGGCCCCATCGCCGCTCGGACGTTGGAGCAGGCCGGTGTGACCGTCCGGGACCTCGACTCCTTCATCCCGCACCAGGCCAACATGCGGATCATCGACGAACTGGTCAAAGAGCTCAGGATCCCCGACCACGTGGCGGTGGCCCGCAGCGTCGAGATCCACGGCAACACCTCCGCGGTGTCGATCCCGCTCGCCATGCAGGAGCTGCTCGCCTCGGGCCAGGCCAGGCCGGGCGGGCTCGCCCTGCTGCTGTCCTTCGGCACCGGCCTCGTCTGGGGCGGCCAGGTCGTCCGACTGCCACCGGCGCCCGCCGGACCGCCCGTACAGGCCACCACCGCGCCGGCCCATCCGACCAAGGAGAACTGATCATGACCGCTGTTCAGAGCGACACCCTGCAGGTCCTCAAGGAAATCCTCGACGAGGTCGCCGGTGTTCCGGCCGAGGACGTCTCGCTGGAGAGCTCGTTCATCGACGACCTGGGCATGGACTCGCTGGCCATCGTCTCGCTGTTCGTCCTGATCCAGCGCCGCCTCGGCACCGATGTGCCCAACGACGTCTTCGACCGCCTCACCACCGTCGGACAGGCCGTCGCCTACATCGAGCACGGTGAGATTCCGGCCTGAGCGGCCACCCTCCGTCCCGACTCAGAGAGCCGGAAAGGCAGTTCATGCATCTCATGGTCAGGCCGACCAGAAAGCCGCTGCGCGGCGAGCTGCTGGTCCCCACCTCCAAGTACCACGTCCACCGCGCGCTGATCCTCGCCTCGCTCGCCGAGGGCACCAGCCGGATCAAGGGGGTCTCGGACGCCCGCCACGTGCAGTACACCGTCCGCCTGCTGCGCGACCTCGGTACCCGGATCAGCGTCGAGGGCGACACGTACGTGGTGCGGGGCGGCCGCTACCGGCCGCGTCGGCAGACCGTCTCGGCCGGCAGTTCCGGCACCACGCTGTACCTCATGCTCGGCCTCGCCTCACTGGCGGAGTCCCCGGTCACCGTGACCGGACAGAAGTACTTCCGCCGCAGGCCGGTCGGACCGCTGCTCGACGCGCTGCGCCAGCTGGGGGTGGAACTGGACTCGGCCGACGGCTGCCCGCCCGTCCATCTGACCCCGGGCCGGCCCACCGGAGGCCGGGTGGTGATACCCGGCACGCTGTCGCAGTGGATCTCGGGGCTGCTCCTGCTCGCACCCTTCGCCTCCGGCCCCACCGTCGTGGAGGTGTCCGGCGAGCTGAACGAGCGCCCGTACGTGGAACTGACGGTCACCATGATGCGCCGCTTCGGTCTCCAGGTGACCGTGTCCGACGACTGGCGGCGGTTCGACATCGCTCCGGGGCAGAGCGCCCGGCCGACCGACCTGACCCTTCCGCCGGACCTCGGCTCCGCCGCGTTCGGGATCGCGGCCGCCGCCATCCACCCTTCCGACGTGCTGCTGCGCGGGATCACGCGGCTCGACGGCGACTCGGCCGACCACCCGGAGATCGGCTTCCTCGACGTCGTCCGGCGCATGGGGGTGCCGATGGCGCTCGAGGGAGAGGCCGACGGCGTCCGCATCCGCCACGACGGCATCCGGCTGCGCGGCACGACCGTGGACTGCCGGGAGGTCCCGGACATGCTCCCGGTGCTCTGCACCCTGGCCGGCCTGGCCGAGGGGGAGACGGTCTTCGAGCACATCGGGCACGTCCGGTTGAAGGAGTCCGACCGAGTCGCCGCGATGCTCCAACTGAACGCCATGGGCGCCGACCTCACTGTCGAGGGCGACACGCTGCGTGTGCGTGGGGTGACGGCCTTCACGGGCGCGCGCGTCTCCTCGTACAACGACCACCGGATCCTCATGTCGCTCGCGCTGGCCGGCACGAAGGCGCACGGCGTCACCACCCTTACGTACCCGAAGGCCTACGAGATCTCCTACCCGGGATTCCTGGAGGACCTGACCGGCCTGGGGCTGCGGCTGTCCGTCGAGCCGGGGCCCGCTGTCCCTCCGCCCGCCTCGCTTCCCGAGCAGCTGCGCCACTGGGCCAAGCACCGCCCGGACGGCACCGCCCTGGTGGACGTGCGGGACGGGTACGCCGCCGAGACAACCTGGCGAGAGCTCGACGAGCGGGTCGACCGCGCGGCCGCCACCCTGCTGGCCCTCGGCGTGCAGCCCGGCGAAGCGGTCGCCTACCAACTTCCCAACTGGGCCGCGTTCGTGGAGGTTTCGCTCGCCGCACTGCGCATCGGCGCCGTCTGCTGCCCGCTCATGCCGATCCTCCGGCAGCGGGAGATGGCCTTCGCGCTGCGCCGCTCCGGCGCGCGCGTGCTGCTGATCGCGGACAGGTTCAGGAACCGGGACCACCGGGGGGAAACCGCGTCCTGGTTCGCCGAGGACCCGGCAGGCCGGTCCCAGGTCCGTCACGTGGCCGTGGTTTCGGCCGACGGGGGAGCGGTGGACCTCCCCGCCGACGGCGAGGGACTGACCTGGTCCGACTGGGGCGCCGCGACCGCCGCCACCCCCGTCGACACCGTGGCGCTCGCCGCTCGGCAGCCGGCCCCCGACGCCCTGGCGCAGTTGCTCTTCACCTCTGGGACCACCGGTGAGCCGAAGGGTGTCCTGCATCGGCACGACACCCTCGGTCACGCCGTCCGGCTGCAGGCCGAACGGCTCGGACTGGACGACCGCGACGTGGTCTTCATCCCGTCGCCGCTGGCACACCAGACGGGTTTCCTCTACGGGATGTGGCTGGCCGTCACCCTTGGGGTACCCCAGTTGGTCCAGGCGCACTGGAACCCGCGCACCGCCCTGGAGGCGGTCGTCAAGCACGGAGCCACCTTCGTCCAGGCGGCCACGCCGTTCCTGGCCGACCTGGTCAAAGAGGTCGAGGCGGGGGGCCGGGCCCCGGAGACGCTGCGGACGATCGTCGTGGCCGGAGCCGCCCTGCCGCGGAGCCTGGCCGACCGGGCCACCACCGTCCTCGGCACGACGGTCTGTGGCGCGTTCGGCACCACGGAGACCTGCTTGGGATCGCTCTCCGCGCCGAACGATCCACCCGAGAAGGTGTGGGGCACCGACGGCCGGGCCATGCCCGGGGTCGAGCTCAGGGTGACCGACGACGCGGGACGGACGCTGCCGGCGGGACGTGAGGGCAACTTCGAGGTCCAATCCCCGACCTGTTTCGTGGGCTACCTGGACCGTCCCGACCTGACGGCCGAAGCCTGGACGAGCGACGGCTGGTACCGCACCGGGGACCTCGCCGTCATCGATTCCGACGGCTACGTCCGCATCACCGGCCGGGTCAAGGACGTGATCAACCGTGGTGGGGAGAAGGTCCCCGTCGCTGAGATCGAGGAACTGCTGCACCAGCATCCGTCGGTGGACGAGGTCGCGGTGGTCGGCACACCGGACGAGCGGCTCGGCGAACGCGCCTGCGCCTTCGCGGCGCTCGTCGACGGCGCAGACCTCGACCTGGAGGCGATGCGCAAGCACCTGGACTACCACCAGGTCTCCAAGCACTACTGGCCGGAACGTCTCGAGCTGGTCGACCGGCTGCCTCGCAATCCGGCCGGCAAGGTCCAGAAATTCGTTCTCAGGCAGCGGGCCGAGGCCCTCTGCCCCGCACCACTCGAGGAGCAGAAGGCATGAGCATCACCGAGGTCGCACCGGCTGGGCCGGGCATCGCACCGGCCGAGTTCGAGCAACTGCGGGCCGAAGTCGCCGCGTACGTCGCAGGACCCGCCGAGGAGTGGGCCCACCGGATCGAGAGCACAGGTACCGTCCCCGAGGAGCTCTGGACCGAGCTTCGCGAGCGCGGCTACCTGTCGCTTGCCGCTCCCCGCGAGTACGGCGGGCGTGGTCTCTCCTTCCCGCAGTGGATGGACGTGATGGAGCTGTTCTCCCGCAGCCACGGCTCCCTGCGCATGGTGGTGCACGTGGTCAACGGGACCTGGCGGGCGATGGACCAGTTCGCCACCCCTGAACAGCGCGAGCGGTTCGTGCTGCCTTCCATCGCCGGCCGGCTCAAGGTCGCCTTCACGCTGACCGAGCCGGACGCCGGCTCCGGCGCCGACATCCGTTCCAGCGTCGTTCGGGAAGGCGACACGTACTACCTGACCGGCACCAAGCACCTCATCACCTTTGGCGTGCGGTGCGACTACTGGCTGCTGGCCGCGCGGCTGGCCGGCAGTACCGGACATGAGGGAACCGTCGCCCTCATGGTGCCGCGGGACGCGGCCGGGGTGACCGTCGAGGACACCTCACAGACCATGGGCGTCACCGGCACGGACCACGCCCGCCTGACCTTCGACCGGACGCCGGTTCCGGTGGCGAACAGGCTCGGTGCCGAAGGGGACGGCCTCGCAGTCGCGTTGGGCGGCTTCCTGACACCTTCACGCATCTCGGTGGCGATGAGCTGCGTGGGACTGGCCCGCCGCGCCCAGGAGCTGGCGCTGGAGTACGCCCGGAACAGGGTCACCTTCGGCCGGCCGCTGACCTCGCGGCAGGCGCTCCAGTTCATGCTGGCAGAGAACGAGGCGGACATCGAGGCGGCGAAGCAGCTCACCCTGCACGCGGCTCGCTGCTGGGAGGCCGGGGCGGACGACGCCGCGATGCTTTCGTCGATGGCCAAGTTGACGGCGGTCGACATGCTCGGGCGGGTCACCGACAAGGCGCTGCAGGTGCACGGCGGTTCCGGCTACTGGAAGTCCAGCCCGATCGAGCGGGTCTACCGGGACGCCCGGGCCCAGCGCTTCGAGGAAGGCACCAACGAGATCCAGAAGACCGTCGTCTTCCGCGAGCTCCTGAATCGTACGGAGGCAGCCCGATGACCGAGCGGAAGAGGACGTCCCAGGACCGTGTGGCACTGATCACCGGCGCCTCTCGCGGCATTGGGCGGGCGCTCGCGCTCACCCTCGGCCGGGACGGCGCCACCGTGGTGGTGAACTACAAGAAGAACGCCGACCTCGCCGAGAAGACCGTGGCCGAACTGGAGGAGGCGGGCGGCCGGGGCCTGGCAGTACAGGCCGACATCGAGACGGTCGAGGGCGTGGAGAGCCTCTTCGCCACGGTGAAGGCCGAATTCGGGCGGCTCGACTACTTCGTCTCCAATGCCGCGGCCGGCGTCTTCAAGAACATCCTCGACCTGGAGCCCCACCATCTGGACCGTACCCACGCCATGAACCTGCGGTCGTTCGTGCTGGGCGCGCAGCAGGCGGTCCGGCTGATGGACGACGGCGGGCGGATCGTGGCCCTGTCGAGCTACGGCAGCATCCGCGCCTACCCGACGTACGCCGCCCTCGGCTCGATGAAGGCCGCCATCGAGTCCTGGGTCCGGTACATGGCCGTTGAGTTCGCCCCGTACGGCATCAATGTGAACGCCGTCAACGGTGGCCTGATCGACTCCGACTCCCTGGAGTTCTTCTACGGGGTGCCGGGGATGGCCGACATGGCCACGGTGCTGGAGCGCATCCCGAAGGGGCGGCCAGGTTCGGTCCAGGAGGTGGCCGACACCATCGCCTTCCTCCTCTCGCCGGGGGCCGAGTACATCACGGGCCAGACCTTGGCGGTGGACGGCGGGCTGAGCGTGATCGCCCCGCCGTTCTTCGCCGACACCTCGGCGCCGCTCATCCTGGGCGAGCGACCCACAGAGAAGGGCTAGGTGCCGGAGCGCGTCTTCCGCCCGGTGCCGGCCGCGGTGGGCGTCGCGCACTGATCGACGGGCGGCGCAGCCGACTCCCACGGCCTTGAAGCGGTGCGGGCGGTGGAGGAGGGCGTGCGCGGGGGGTTCGGCAGCCCGCCTGCCGGCCGGGGATCCGCTTCGTCCGTCTGTGCTCGGTCGGCATCTGGCCGCACACGACTCATCTCCACCCGGTGCCGCCGAAGAGGGGCGCCACCGCTACCCACACCAACCTTCATGAGGGGGGGTCCACATGGACCTTGCTGTAAACGTGCTGGACGCCCAGTCGCTGATCATGGCGTTCGGACTCATAGGCATCCTGGCCATCATCTTCGTCGAGACCGGACTGCTGATGGGCTTCTTCCTGCCCGGCGACTCGCTGCTCTTCCTCGCCGGGGTCGGTGCCTCGGGAGCGGCGGCAGAGGTCTTCGGCCGCCCCGACTTCCACCTCTCGCTGCCCGCGCTGCTGATCGGGGCGCCCGTGGCTGCGGTCTGCGGCGCACAACTCGGCCACCTGATGGGCGCGCGGCTCGGACCGAAGCTGTTCGCACGCCCCAACTCGCGCATGTTCAAGCAGGCGCATGTCGCGCAGGCAGAGACGTACTTCAACCGGTACGGCGCCGGGAAGGCCATCGTGCTCGCCCGCTTCGTGCCGATCGTGCGCACCTTCCTCAACCCCGTGGCCGGACTCCTGGGCGTGCGGGGAGGCACCTTCTTCATGTGGAACGTGATCGGCGGAATCGTGTGGACGGTGGGGATCATCCTCCTCGGCTACCGACTCGGCGACTCGCTCAAGGGCAGCATCGACGACTACATGCTCCCGGTGATCGCCCTGATCATGATCGTCTCGTTCTCGCCCGTGCTGATCGAGGTGGTCCGTTCCCGTCGTACCGCTCGCTGACGCACCATCGGGCGCCTGGTCCAACGCCTGGCTGACCGACGCTTCGCCACGGAGGTGGAGCCGGCCTATGCCCGGCGGGCACTGGCCCCGCCGCTGCCGATCCCCCGCGTGATCGCGGCCACTCCACGACCAGGAGTGGCCGCTTTTGCCATCTGTTCAAGCCGGCCCGGGCCAGCCACGTGCTTGCGCTGCCCAGTCGCGTCAGATCAACGTAGCTGCTCGGAGCCGGGCGTCTAGGGCTGGGCCGCGGCGAAGCTTCTGATGAGACCGATGACGGCCGCCCTCCTCGGAGCAGACATCTCTCCTGCCTGCTGCCTGCAGAACCATCGCCTGCCTGATCTGAGCACCGCACTTCCCGGTTGCGCTCACCGCGGCGGCCTGACCTCCGAACGCCCAAGCTGTCTAGTGGTGTTCGCGCCCGCCTTCCTCGCCGGCATGGACCCACCCTGGTGGTCGCCCGGTCCGAATTTCTCGGGCCGGGCGACCACCGCTGTGCGTAGGACCCGGATCAGTTCGCGACTTCCATGGTGCGGGACGCTCTCGAGGGGAGCAGCCACCCCGGCAGCGCGGCCAGGGCGGCGATCGCGGCCAGGACGAGCAGGGTGTGCCCCAGTCCGAGGGAGACGGCCGGGCTCGAGGCCGCTGCCGGTACCCCGCCGTAGGAGGGCTCCACCACCATCATGGTTGCGGCGACGGTGATACCGAGGGTCGGGCCGATGTTCATCGCTGTCTGCTTGAGCCCGCCGACGACCCCGGCGTAGCCGGCAGGCGCATCGCCGACGACGGTGCCGGTGGCGGTGACCATCACGGTGGCGAATCCCGCGCCGAGCACGGCGAAGGAGAGGCCGGTGATCCACCACGTGCCCGCCGATTCGATCCGGACCAGGCCCACGATGCCGAAGGCGACGAGGAGCGTACCTGCGATCGCGCAGCGGCGTGCGCCGTACCGGCTCAACGCCCCGGCGGCGGCAGGGGCTCCGACCACCATCAGCACGGTCATCGGAAGGACCCGCAGTCCGGCTGCGAACGGGTCGAGCCCGAGCACGTCTTGGAGGGAGAACGTGCCCACGAACAGGGCGCCGAACATGCCGCTGGTGGTGAGGAGCAGGATCACCATGGAGGCCGTCACTGGTACGGATCTCAGCACGGCAGGGGGCACGATCGGGTTCGCGGTGCGGCGTTCGTGCACGACGAGCGCGACGGCAAGTCCCGCGGTGGCGAAGAACCCCAGGAGCGTCGAAGCCGAGCTCCACCCGCCGCGGGGAATGGCGCCAAGGGTGTGGACGAAGACCGTGAGCGTGGCCGCGAGCAGGGCCGAGCCCAGCAGATCGAGCCGCTGGCGATCGCCGCCGGACGGCGCCGGAACCCGAACGAAGAGGACGATGACAGCGATCACGATCGCGATCGGCACGTTCACCGTGAACACCGCACGCCAACCGAAATGGGTGACGAGGAAGCCGCCGAGGACCGGACCTGTGGCCGCGGCCACCCCGATCGAACTGGTGCGGATGGCGACCGGTGCGTTGAGCTTGTCCGCCGGGTAGGCGAGTCTCAGCAGGGCGAGCGTTGCCGGTTGCAGGAGGGCGCCGAACACGCCTTGCAGCACGCGTAGTCCGATCACCCAGCCGACGTCGGGCGCGAGCACGATGCCGCCCGAAGTGGCCCCGAAGCCCAGTACGCCGAAGAGCAGCAGCCGCTGGTGCCCGTACCGGTCGCCGAGGCGTCCGGCGATGACGAGGAGCGCAGCCACCGCGAGCATGTAGCCGGTGCTGGTCCACTGGACTTGCTCGACACTGGCGCCGAGGTCGCGTTGCAGCTCGGGCTGCGCCACGGTCAGCACGGTTCCGTCGAGTGCGACGATCATCGCGCCGGCGACACTCACTACGAGTGCGAGGCGCTGCCGTACGGTCTCGGTCAAGGGTTCACCGGTCCAAGATGGGTGTCCATAGCCACGGAGACGAGCGTGTCGAGCACGCCGCTCTCGGCACCGCCGGTCTCGGCACCGCCGCTCTCGGCACCGCCGGTCCCGGCGGTGCCGAGGGCCAGGGGCAGGCTGCCCCAGGCCCACAGCTGGGCGATGCCGTGCAGATTGGCCCAGAGCAGCCCAGCCGAGACGGCCGGCGGGGGCATGTCCCTCGTCGTGCCGAGGGGGAGCGTCCCCTTTTCCTCCTCGCGGTGCCGGGAGACGAGTTCGACGATGATCCCGAAGAGCGGAAGGGTCAGCTCCCGCAGCCGCGGCTCGTCCGATGTATGCCGCTGGCTGTCGAGCAGGTCGTGGCGCAGCAGGAGTTCGAACATGCCGCGGCATTCCAGCGCGTACCCGATGTACGTCTTGCCGAGCGTCTCCAACTGGCCACGCGCTGACGGAATGCCCCTCGTCACGGCGGTGAACCGGTCCTTGAGGTCCGCGAGGCCTCGGTGGGCGATGGCGGAGAGCAGGGCATGGTGAGTCGGGAAGTACCGGCGCGGTGCGCCATGCGACACCCCGGCCCGACGGGCGATCTCCCGAAGCCCCAGCGAGCTCGTTCCCTCGGTCATCACAAGGTCCACCCCGACATCGATCAGCCGATCCCGGAGGGAGTTCTCACGTTCCATGGACAGTTTCTACATCACAGTCGTAGACAGTGTCTACTAGTGAGGGTTCCCGAGTGGTCAGCTCAACCGTGCTGTGCTGAAGCCTGATTGAGCTCTCGCACCCGAGTTCGCGAGGGCCGGCCTGCCTGCAGCCCCGTCGAATGCCGTCAACCGCTGCGGCGGTTCTCATCATGGAGTGGCGGCGCTGCAATGGAATCAGCCACCGGAGTCGGCCGCTTCTCCTCTCGGATCTCCTCCAGCAGCTCCGTCACGGCGCCCATGATCCGTTCGCTGGCCTGGCGCAATACCGGCGCCGTGAGTTCGGTGCCGTGGAAGTCGGAAAGGTCAACGGGAGGGCCCGCGGCGACGACCAACGTGGGGCGCGGCAGCAGACGCCGCTTGCCGTTGCCATAAGGAGGAAGGATCTTGTGCGCACCCCACTGCGCCACCGGGATGACCGGCGCGCCGGTGCTCAACGCCAGCCTGGCCGCGCCGGTCTTGGGCCGTCCCGGCCACAGATCGGGGTCGGAGGTGAGGGTCCCCTCCGGGTAGATGGCCACGCATCGTCCGCGTTCGAGCGCTGCGACGGCAGCGTGCAGCGCGTCCGCCGCTCGGTGGCTGTTGCGTTCCACGGGAATCTGACCGGTGGCCCGCAGGAAGGCTCCGACCACCGGCACTCTGAAGACCGAGGACTTGACCAGGAATCTGGGCGGCAAGCCGTTCTTGTACTGGAAGTGTCCATAGGCGAACGGATCCACATGCGATATGTGGTTGAGCGCTACGACATATCCGCCCTGAGCGGGGAGATGGTGGGCACCCCGCCATTCCCTGCGTGCGACGAGCCGCAAGAGTGTACGCACGATCACGGCGCCGAACGCATACGTACGACTGGGCCCACCTTCGGCGGGAGTCGACGACTGGCCTTTTCTCCGCATGGACCCGTTTTACACGAGGGCCCCTGTCGGTCAGCCCGAAATAAGCCGGGCTTTAGCGGCGTGCTCTCAGCCGCTTAAGCCGACGTGCTTCAGCCTGGCGGCAGTACACTTCGTCGACGTCAACACCGTCGTCAGCCTCGAGGGCGTCGCCGTACGGAGGAAAGGTCTGGTGGGCATGGCACACCGGCCCTCGGACGAACTCGGTACGGACGCGGCGGCCCGTGCCAGGGCCGTGTACGACCTCCGCGCCGCTGACGTCGGAGCTCCGGCGATTCACCGCACGGTGCGTGCAGAGGCACCGGTGTGAACCCACAAGGTCCCCTCACGGGCGCCGAGGTCTGGTTGCTCCCGGAAGCCGAGGTCGACGGGCTGACCGAGCAGGCTCGCTCCGTCCTGTCCGCGGATGAGCACGCGCGCTGGACCAGACTGCGGTCGGAAGCGGCACGGCGACGTCACCTGGGTGCCCGATTGCTGTGCCGCTCTGTTCTGGGGGCCTACACCAGCACGCCGGCGCAGCAACTCTGCTTCATGCAAGGCGACTTCGGGCGCCCCGAACTGCTGCCGAACCCGAGCGGGCTGCGCTTCAACCTCAGCCACACCGATGGACTCATCGTCTGCGCGGTGACCGACGGGCTGCTGTGTGGCGTGGACGTCGAGCGTACGGATGTGGACCCGAATGTGGCGGGGTACGCAATGGAGCGGTTCACGCCTGCCGAGCGGGCCAGGCTGGAAGCTGCTGACCCTGTCCGACGAGCTCGGGACTTCCTTGACGTCTGGGTACTCAAGGAGGCCTATACGAAGGCCCTCGGAGTCGGGCTCCAGTACGGGTTCGATGCCTTTCAGCTGGGGCCCGACTCCAGGGGAAAGGTGGTACTGAACGACCCGCGGCTGCCCGGGCCCGAAGCCGGTCGCTGGCAGTTCGGGTTGTCCACGACGGGAACCGGGCATCGGCTGGCCGTTGCGGTGCGCCGGCACGGGAACTCGCGCGCGCCGGTTCCCGTGCCCCAGCGACTGTTCACGACAGAAGTACTGGGGCGGTGCACTGAGGTGGGTATCGGCGCGCCTCCATCCGTCGGCTCGTCTCCGAGCGCCACATCCGCTACGCCAAGCCCGGCAAGCACGTCCGCACCGCCGAAAGCGTGCTGACCACGTACGCGGCGCTGCGCCGGACCTCGGTCACTCTCGATGGCGGTATTCGGCGTTGATGCGTTGGGCTTCCGCGAGCTGGTCTTCGAGGATGACGATGCGACAGGCAGCCTCGACGGGGGTGCCCTGGTCGACGAGCTCTCGCGCGCGGGCGGCGATGCGCAGCTGGTAACGGGAGTAGCGGCGGTGTCCGCCCGCTGAGCGGAGCGGGGTGATGAGGCGGGCTTCTCCGATGGCGCGGAGGAAGCTTTGGGTGGTGCCCAGCATGGCTGCGGCCCGGCCCATGGTGTAAGCGGGGTAGTCGTCGTCGTCGAGACGATCGTCGAACGATTCGTGTGCTGTCATCTGCACCTCTCTCTGTGGAACGCGTGGAGGGGCCCTGGTGCCGTACGGCACCAGGGCCCCGAAGGAACTGCTACACCATCCGCCGACCCTAGTACTGCGTCGGCCTTCTGTTTCCGCGGACCAGGCCTGCACTCGGCCGGGGGCGCGGGGATCGCGGTTGCTTGACCGGAGACCACCTCACTATCGATGTCCTGCGGTACCCGGGCTCAGCCTTCGACCCGGGCGATCCTGATGGCGGTCAACTCCTCCGTTCTTCCCTCTGGACCGATCACTTGCCAAACGGGGGACTACGTACTGCTGTTGATGCGAACTGCTCAGTGGCCTGCGGTAGCGCCACTCTCCGGCAGCCAGCCCCGTCGCCCATCCTGCGTCTGCTCTGGCTTGGAACCCCACTGCCGAACTTCCCGGTACGCGCGCCCGCAGCCGACGCCTTTACCGAGGTACCGCTCACTGACTGCACTGCTGGTGCTGCGAACTGCACTTACCGAACCGCCACTGCGGCAACTGCGGTACTGCTCGTGGCAGCCCCTGATCACTGCGGGCCGCCCGGTCCGGTCGTCAGTCCCGTCGCCGTCCTGCAACTGCTCTGGCTTCGGAACTCCACCACCGCACCGCCCTGCGCACTGCGTGAACCGATGCCCGGCAGTTCGTCTCTCCGGGCCTTGCTCGATCTTGGCTACGAGAGAAACCATAGCCATGCCGCAATCGAATGTCTACTGCGGCCATCATAGATTTTCGTGTGTTCGACGATGAGTTAATCGGGGTCGAACGCAACCCCGTATCCGCGCGAGGTGGGGCGGGATCAGGCGGCGGGCTGGGGCTGCCGCAGTTCTGCCTGGCCGAAGAGGAGTGCGTAGCCGCCGGGAAGCCGGTGGAGGATTCGGGCGAGGAGGTCGGAGCCTGCGAGCCGGGAGACGACGGCGAGTACGGCGCCGGTGTCCCAGCGTGCGGTGGCCGGGGTGCCCCCGGTTCGGGCGGCCAGGTCTTTGACGAAGCCCCAGCCGGTGAGTTGTTCGGTGTCGGGGATCTGGGCGGTCAGGGTGAGGGCGGCCTCGACGGGCAGGCACTGCGCGAGGTCGACGCGTTCGTCTCCTGTGATCTGCCGCCCGAGGGCGGCCAGGACGGTGCGGACGGCTTCCTCGGCGCGTTCGCGGGTGGGATAGGCGCCTTCGTAGCGCACGCGTTCCAGCATCTGGTCGAACGTCATGGCCGCGAGGGACGGGTTCGCTCGAGGCTGGTCGTACATGGTGCTGAGGTTGCCTTTCTCTTCGAGGGCTCGGTTCGTGCCGGCCGCGGTCAGGTGGGCTGGGGGTGGCCGAAGAGGAGGTCGTAGCCGGGCGGGAGCTGCAGCAGGACCTCGCGCATGAGGACGTCTCCCGCCGCGGCGGCCACGGTGGAGAGGACCGCGCCGATGTCCCACAGGGCCGTCTTCTCGGTGGCGCCTTCGATCCAGGCCGCAGTCGCGCGGATGAAGCGTTCCGGTGAGAGCGGTTCGGCGGCCTGCAGGGGGTTGAGGAGGACCAGGGCGTACGTCTCGGGGAGGCGGGCGGCGAGCTCGGCCCGCACGGTGCCGACCAGGTGTGCGCCCAGCAGGGCCAGGACGACGCGGGCTGCCCGTTCGGCCTCCTCCCGAGTCTGATACTCGCCGCGTTCCTGGACGTGGTCCAGGAACGCTTCCCGGCGCATCGTCATCACGTCACCTCCGGATAGGGGTGAAGGGGCGAGAGCGCGGAGGACGGGGTGCCGGAGGGGGAATCGGTTCCCCGTCCTCCGCCGCTGGTGCCGGGCTTTTCAGCCGGAGATCTGCTTGCGGCCGGACTCGCCGCCGATGCTGATCTTCCGCGGCTTGGCGCGCTCGGCGATCGGGATCCGCAGGGTCAGGACACCCGCGTCGTAGTCGGCCTCGATGTGCTCGGTGTCCAGGGTGTCGGCCAGCATGATCTGGCGGGAGAAGACGCCCAGGGGCCGCTCGGAGAGCTCCATCTGCACGGTGTCCCCCTTGGCGGCCGGACGGCGCTCCGCCTTGACGGTCAGCATGTTCCGCTCGACGTCGATGTCGATCGCCTCGGTGCTCACGCCGGGCAGGTCGAAGGCGATCACGTAGACGTCGCCCTCGCGGTAGGCGTCCATCGGCATCACGGACGGCTTCGACCATGTGCCCGACGCACCCGACAGCTGCTGGACGATCCGGTCCATCTCGCGGAACGGGTCTGTGCGCATCAACATCGCGAAACACCTCCAGTTGGTTCAGGCAGGAACTGCCAATGCGCTTCAACGTGCTCCCGTTGTAACATGTCATCGAAACGATGACAAGCAAGGAGTCATCTGGAGGATGACAGAGCCACGGAGAACGCAATGAACGAGGCCGCCGAGCCGACCACACCAGTCCCCTTCCTGGCTGCCGCCGCGGCACTGGAGGCCATCAACCAGGCCGTCAAGGACGCGCAGCAACCCTCCGCGAGAACAGCCGCTTCGCCGCCCGCGCCGGACTCGGGCCCGCACCCGGCTCTGGCTGCACTGCTGACGCTGCGCGAGGTCCGTGAGCAGCTCGCCGGCTGGGAGAGCGGACTGATCGAAACCGCCCGCGGGCACGGGGCGAGCTGGGCCGATCTCGCGGGACCGCTCGGGGTCGCCAGTCGGCAGGCCGCCGAACGCCGCTACCTGCGCCTGCGCCCCGGCACCGCCGGAACCACCGGGGAACAGCGCGTCCAGGCCACCCGTGACACCCGCGCCGCCGACCGCAACGTAAACGCCTGGGCCCGCGACAACGCGGCCGACCTGCGCCGACTCGCCGGGCAGGTCACCGCCCTCACCGGCCTCCCCGCCAACGCCCAGGGCGCCATCGGCGACCTGAACCTGGCCCTCGCCGACAACGACGCCGCCAGTCTCGTTCGCCCTCTGACCGCCACCCGGGACCATCTGCGACCCGAGGACGCCGAGCTCGCCCAACGTATTGACGCCCTGGCCCAGCACACGGACCAGCTCCGCCAGGACACCCATGACCAGCGCAACACGTGACACGGAACCACGAAACATCGACGGGCCCACGGGCGTCGGGAGGACCACTGGCCGCCCCCATTGGTCTGCATTGGTCCGCCCGGCGTGCGCGCGAGTAGTTGCCGCCTGAGCGGACACCGTCCGTCAACTGCCTCTTTGGGGGCGCGAATTCGCACCCGATGGTGCCAAGTGGTGCACGGAACGCCCTCCGGCCAGGGCATTTCGGTGACTTGGGGCATGCGGAGGGCACGGCAAGGGTTGAGAGGTCTAGACAACGAAGAAGGCCCAGGTCGTTGACCTGGGCCTTCGTTCACGAGCGGATGACGGGAATCGAACCCGCGCTATAAGCTTGGGAAGCTCATGTTCTACCATTAAACTACATCCGCATGATGGGCCAGTTGCCTGGAGCTCCATCGTCGCCCACTCTACCTCATGATCGACCCCCGGTGAATTTGCCGCGGGGTCGATGTCGTGTGTGGTGTGCACCGAGGCGTGTGGGTGCGGGAGTTGGGGCGTACCGTGTGGGTGCGGAGCGGCGGCTGGAGTGGGTGCCGATCATCCCCTAATGTGGCGATTCGTCGCAGTACGGCTCGTTGGGGAAAGGGACTCGATGGAGCACACCGTCGTCCGTTGTGCCGAAGGGCACGTTTTCAGTACCGCCTCCTTCCCGCTGCAGCACCTCGGTGCCGGCCGGATCGGGCCCGGGCGGTTGCTGCGGTGTCCGCGGTGCGCGCGGTTGCGGCACGCCGTGCCCGTCGGGACGGCGGTCAAGCGATAGCGGACGGGCGCGCGGGCGCCGCTCTCGATTGGGGGTGGCCCGCGCGCTCTGCGTATCCTCGGGACGTGCTTCTCTCTGACAAAGACATCCGGGCCGAGATCGACAGCGGACGGGTTCGCATCGACCCGTTCGAGGAGTCGATGGTGCAGCCCTCCAGCATCGATGTACGTCTCGACCGGTTCTTCCGGGTGTTCGAGAATCACCGGTACGCCCACATCGATCCGGCGATCGAGCAGGCGGACCTGACCCGGATGGTCGAGCCGGAGGGGGACGAGGCCTTCATCCTGCACCCCGGTGAGTTCGTGCTCGCGTCCACGTACGAGGTCATCTCGCTGCCCGACGACATCGCCTCCAGACTGGAGGGGAAGTCCAGTCTGGGCCGCCTCGGCCTGGTGACGCATTCGACCGCCGGGTTCATCGACCCCGGGTTCTCGGGCCACGTGACCCTGGAGCTGTCGAACCTCGCCACGCTGCCGATCAAGCTCTGGCCGGGCATGAAGATCGGGCAGCTGTGCATGTTCCGGCTCAGCTCGCCCGCGGAGTTCCCGTACGGCAGCGAGCGCTACGGGTCCAGGTACCAGGGGCAGCGCGGGCCGACCGCCTCGCGCTCCTTCCAGAACTTCCACCGCACCCAGGTGAGGCACGACGCATGAGTGACGTAGTACGCGAGAACCTCGACTACGAGGGGTTCGGGCGGGCCGTGCGACAGCTCGCGCAGACCATCGCCGACGACGGGTACGAGCCCGACATCATCCTGAGCATCGCCCGCGGCGGCGTGTTCGTCGCGGGCGGGCTGGCCTACGCGCTCGACTGCAAGAACATCCACCTCGTGAACGTCGAGTTCTACACCGGTGTGGGCACCACGCTGGAGATGCCGGTCATGCTGGCGCCCGTGCCCGAGGCGATCGACTTCACGAACAAGAAGGTCCTCATCGCCGATGACGTGGCCGACACGGGCAAGACGCTGAAGCTCGTCCACGACTTCTGCCTGGGCCACGTCGCCGAGGTGCGCTCCGCCGTCATCTACGAGAAGTCCCACTCGCTCGTGAAGTGCGAGTACGTGTGGAAGAAGACCGACGAGTGGATCAATTTCCCCTGGTCGGTCGAACCGCCCGTCGTGAAGCGTGAGGGTCAGGTCCTCGACGCCTAGGCCCGGACATCGAGTGTCCGAACCATGCGAAAGGCCCGCCGCGCAGAGACTGCGCGGCGGGCCTTTCGCATGCGGTGCGAGGGCTAGATGGTGCCCAGCTTGATGATCGACAGCAGTGCGATCAGCTGGATGGCGGAGGCGCCCAGCGCCTTCGGCCACGGCAGGTCGTGCGACTTGCTGATCAGCGAGGTGAAGAGCGCTCCGGCCGCCACCCAGGTGGCCCAGCCCAGCACCTGCACGACCATGTTGTCGCCGCCGAGGAACACCGCGAACAGCAGGCGCGGCGCGTCCGTGATGGACATGATCAGCATGGACAGGCCGACCGTCGGCTGCCACGTGCCGTCGCCGCCCATCTGGCGGGCGAGCGTGTGGGTGACCGCGCCCAGGATCAGACCGCAGATGACGAAGGCGACGCCCGCGGAGAGGACGATCGGGACGGCCTTCGACAGGGTCGCGTTGATCGCGTCCTCGCGGGCGTCGTCGAGGCCGAAGACCGCGAGGAGCCCGTAGAGGAAGGTCACGGTCAGCGCGGGGCCCCAGACGGCGTAGTCGCGCATCTGGAGGAAGGTCTGGCCCGGCCGGGTCACGATGCCGCGGAGGAGTTCCTTCCACGGCAGTCGCGGCCCGGACGGCGCGGCCGCGGCCGCACCCGCGTGGTAGGTCGCGGCCTGGCCGTACGGGTCCTCGCCGACCGCGAACATCTGGGTGTGCCCGGGGGCGTCGTTCGTGTAGCCGCCGCCACCGCCGTGGCCTCCGTGGCCGTACGGGGACTGCTGCGGGCCCGGCGGGTGCGGCGGTTGCTGCTGCCCGTACGGGTCGAAGTACTCCGGCTCGCCGTGGCCCCCGGCGCCCGGCTGCGGCCACTGCTGCTGCGCAGGTGGGCCTCCGGCGGGAGGGTAGGGCTGCTGGCCGTACGGCGGCGGTGGTTGCTGCCGGCCGTACGACTGCTGCTGCTGCGGGGGTTGTTGCGGAGTGCGGTTGTTGTCCCGGCCGCGTCCGATCCTGAATCCAGCCACGTGATCGAACGTACCTGGTCCGGCGAGCCCCTGTGGACGGTCGCCCGGAACACGCACCCTTTGCGGCTGACCTGTGACATCCCCTAGGGGTACCCCGAGGGCCTTACCGAGTGTCCGGTTTACGCGGCTGCGCCACAGTCTGCGGCTCTTCGTTACATTGCCGACGGAATACGCACATATCGGGCCCGTAGCTTCGTATCCGTCGCCGCCCCGCAGCACGAACGAGCCCGAGGAAGAGCACACATCATGCGCAGCACCCGCCGAACCACCCTCCGTACCGCCGCCGTCGTCGCCGGCGCGGCCACCGTCCTGGCCCTCCCGGTCGGATCCGCCTTCGCGGACTCCCCGGCCGTTCCGGAGCCGGAGGTACTGCCGGGCATCGAGCAGCCGGCGGTCGACCCGTCGGTGGACCCGTCCGTGGAGCCGCCCGTGGAGCCGTCGGTCGACCCGTCCGTCGACCCGTCCGTGCCGCCGACGCCGCGGCCCACGACGCCGCCGGTCACGCCGAAGCCGAAGCCGGGCGTCCGTGCGTACGTCACCACCGTGAAGCTGGCGGACGGCTCGGTCGCCAAGGTCTACAAGATCGGCGACAACCACTTCGAAGCCGACGTCTTCGCCGGCTCGACCAAGCTGGACACGCTGGTCAGCAAGGGCGGTGCCGCGGCGTACGGGCAGAACAACGGCCTGCACGTCGTGCTCCAGCCGAACGGCACCGTGACCTCGTGGATGGAGGTCGCGCCGAAGCCGAAGCCCAAGCCGGACGTCGAGAAGGACGTCGCGAAGGACGTCAAGAAGGAGAGCTCGGTGCGCGTCACGATGCCCGACGGACGGATCGCCAAGCTGGTCGACGGCCCGAACGGCAAGCGCGTCGAGATCTCCACGCCGAACGGCAACGCCCTCGGCACGATCGACCTGAAGCGGCCCAGCACGCAGAACGACGGCTGGACGTACAAGCTCGTTCAGGACGGCAAGCGCGTGAAGTTCGTCGTCATCGACGGCAAGGGCGGCGGGAACAGCTGGGTGTACGACTTCAGCGGCAGGCTGATCGAGAAGTACACGGTCGACCCGGTGAAGAAGGACGAGAAGCGGGACGAGAAGCGGGACGTCAGGGTCGTTCCGAAGGGCGCGGTGAAGGCCGGCGCGGAGGGGGTCGACCCGTCCGGGGGCGAGAGCCCGGTGCTGGTCGCCGCGGGCGGCAGCATGGCCTCGGCGGGTGCGGCCGGCCTCGGCTTCGCGCTGCTGCGCCGCCGCCGCGCGGGGGGCGAGGGCTGAGCCCCGCCTCTCGCGGCCCGGAACGCCGGAACGGCCGGTCCCCCGTGTGGGGGACCGGCCGTTCCGGCGTTCCGCGTGGTGCGGGCTGGTGCTACTTGGCGTCCTCGGGCTTGGCCTCTGCCTCCGCCTCGGACTCCGCGGCGGGCTCCGCCTCGGGCTTGGCATCAGCCTCCGCCTCGGCCGCAGGCGCGGCCTCGACCGCAGCCTCCGCCTCGGCCTCAGCCTCAGGCTCGGCTTCGTCAGCGGTCTTGGCTTCCGCGTCCGCCTTGGCTTCCGCCTTGGCCTTCGCGTCCGCCTCGGCCTTCGCCGCGGCAGCAGCGGCCTCGGCCTCCGCCTTCGCCTTGGCTTCCGCCTCGGCCTTCGCAGTGGCAGCAGCGGCAGCAGCGGCCTCGGCCTCCGCCGCGGCGGCCGCCTCGGCTTCCGCCTCCGCCTCCGCGGCCGCGAGCTCGGCCTCCGTGGGGCCGGGCGCCTTGACCGACTCCAGCAGCAGCTGCGCCACGTCGACGACCTGGACGTGTTCCTTCGCCTGGCCGTCGTTCTTCTTGCCGTTCACCGAGTCGGTGAGCATCACGAGGCAGAACGGGCAGGCGGTGGAGACGATGTCGGGGTTCAGGGACAGGGCCTCGTCGACACGCTCGTTGTTGATGCGCTTGCCGATCCGCTCCTCCATCCACATCCGCGCGCCACCGGCGCCACAGCAGAAGCCCCGCTCCTTGTGGCGGTGCATCTCCTGCTGACGCAGGCCCGGCACGGCCGACATGATCTCGCGCGGCGGCGTGTAGACCTTGTTGTGCCGGCCCAGGTAGCACGGGTCGTGGTACGTGATCAGACCGTCCACCGGCGTGACCGGCGTGAGGCGGCCCTCGTCGATCAGGTGCTGCAGCAGCTGCGTGTGGTGGATGACCTCGTACTCGCCGCCCAGCTGCGGGTACTCGTTCGCGATGGTGTTGAAGCAGTGCGGGCAGGTCGAGACGATCCGCTTCGCCGACTTCGGCTTCTTCGTCTCCGGGTCGTCGTCGTCCTCGCCGAAGGCCATGTTCAGCATGGCCACGTTCTCCTGGCCCAGCTGCTGGAACAGCGGCTCGTTGCCCAGGCGGCGCGGCGAGTCACCGGTGCACTTCTCGTCGCCGCCCATGATCGCGAACTTGACGCCCGCGATGTTCAGCAGCTCCGCGAAGGCCTTCGTGGTCTTCTTGGCCCGGTCCTCCAGGGCGCCGGCGCAGCCGACCCAGTAGAGGTAGTCGAACTCGGAGAGGTCCTCCGCGTCCTTCCCGATGATCGGGACCTCGAAGTCCACCTCCTTGGTCCACTCGACGCGCTGCTTCTTCGCCAGGCCCCAGGGGTTGCCCTTCTTCTCCAGGTTCTTGAGCATCGTGCCCGCCTCGGACGGGAAGGCGCTCTCGATCATCACCTGGTAGCGGCGCATGTCGACGATGTGGTCGATGTGCTCGATGTCGACCGGGCACTGCTCCACGCACGCACCGCAGGTCGTGCAGGACCACAGCACGTCCGGGTCGATGACGCCGTTCTCCTCGACGGTGCCGATCAGCGGGCGCTCGGCCTCCGCGATGGCCGCGGCCGGGACGTCCTTCAGCTGCTCCGCCGTGGCCTTCTCGTTGCCCTCCATGTCCTTGCCGCCGCCGGCGAGCAGGTACGGGGCCTTGGCGTGCGCGTGGTCGCGCAGCGACATGATCAGCAGCTTCGGGGACAGCGGCTTGCCGGTGTTCCAGGCCGGGCACTGCGACTGGCAGCGACCGCACTCCGTACACGTGGAGAAGTCGAGGATGCCCTTCCAGGAGAACTGCTCGACCTGGGAGACGCCGAAGACGTCGTCCTCGCCCGGGTCCTCGAAGTCGATCTCCTTGCCGCCGCTGGTCATCGGCTGGAGCGCGCCGAGCGCGGTCGCGCCGTCCGCGTTCCGCTTGAACCAGATGTTCGGGAAGCCGAGGAAGCGGTGCCAGGCGACACCCATGTTGGTGTTGAGCGAGACGACGATCATCCAGATCAGCGAGGTGCCGATCTTGATCATCGCGGTGAAGTAGATGGCGTTCTGCAGTGCGCTCGCCGAGAGCCCCTTGAAGGCCAGGACCAGCGGGTACGAGACGAAGTACGCCGGCTCGTACGAGTCCACGTGGTGGATCGCGCCCTCGAGGCCGCGCAGGCACAGGATCGCGAGGCCGATGGTCAGGATGATGTACTCGACGAAGTACGCCTGCCAGGCCTTCGAGCCGGTGAAGCGCGACTTGCGGCCGGCCCGCGAGGGCAGGCTGAGCAGTCGGATCGCCATGAGGATGACGATGCCGACGACCGTCATCAGGCCGATGAACTCGATGTAGAGCTCGAACGGCAGGAACCCGCCGACGATCGGCAGGGTCCAGTCGGCCTGGAAGAGCTGGCCGTACGCCTGCGCGAGGGTGGGCGGCAGCGTCAGGAAGCCGATCGCGACGAACCAGTGCGCGAAGCCGACGATGCCCCAGCGGTTCATCCGGCTGTGGCCGAGGAACTCCCGGACGAGGGTGAGGGATCGGGCCTTCGGGTCGTCCGTGCGGCTGCCGGCCGGCACGGGCTGGCCGATCTTCACGAAACGGTAGATCTGCGCCACGGCTCGGGCGAGCAGCGCGACGCCGACCACGGTCAGGACCAGCGACACGATGATCGCGGCGAGTTGCATGGGAGGGCTCCTCGGGCGGCACTTACTAAGCGGTAACTTATGAAGTCAAGGCTTGAGGTTACCCACTCCCGACGCCGCAATGTAGCCGAGCGTGCGGTGATCTGTGTCGCTCAGGCGAGCCTTTGTCTGCAGGCTGCCCGCGGGGTCTGCGCAAGGATCGCGAGGTCCATCCCGAGCCAGTGGTTCTCCACATAATGCCGGTCCAGCAGGGCCATCTCCTCCCAGGGGAGGTCCGAGCGCGCGCTCACCTGCCACAATCCGGTCATTCCGGGCCGTACGAGGAGCCGGTCGGGGCGGTCCGTACGGGCCTCCGGGCGCGGCCCGACCAGTGACATCTCGCCGCGGAGCACGTTGAGCAGCTGGGGGAGCGCGTCGAGGGCGCAGCGGTCCAGGGCGGCGCCGAGCCGGCCCGTGTCGGCGGTGCGCAGCCGCCACGTCCGGAACGGCCTCCCGGCCAGGCCGACGGCCGCCTCCCGCACGAAGGGGCGGCGGCCGTGGGTCGCGTACAGCAGTGCGGTGGCGCCGGCGAGCGGCAGGCCGAGCGCCGCGAGCAGGATCACCGCCCCGAGCAGGTCCACCACCCGCTTGGCCGGCGGCGGGGCCGGCCGGAGCCCCGGCAGGGCGGGGAGGGGCAGGAGCAGGGGCATGCCAGCACGCTGCCGTATGCCTCCGGCGGTCTTGCGGTGGCGCGCGGCCACGGTGACCCGTTCGGCCGCCGCTGAAATGCAGCCCCGCCGGCGTTTGAGGCGCGGGGTCCGGGGCGGAGCCCCGTGTGGTTGCGCGTAAGTGCAGCCTAAAGGTTGAGCCGACTCGACTCAGCTCTGTTGACGCCGGCGCAGCGATACGGCATGGTTGAGTCTGTTCCACTCAAGTCAGCTGGAGGAATCGAAATGGCACGTGCGGTCGGCATCGACCTGGGCACCACTAACTCCGTCGTCAGCGTTCTGGAAGGCGGCGAGCCCACCGTCATCACCAACGCCGAGGGCGCCAGGACCACGCCGTCCGTCGTCGCCTTCGCCAAGAACGGCGAGGTCCTCGTCGGCGAGGTGGCCAAGCGCCAGGCGGTCACGAACGTGGACCGGACCATCCGCTCCGTCAAGCGCCACATGGGCACTGACTGGAAGATCAACCTGGATGGCAAGGACTTCAACCCGCAGCAGATGAGCGCCTTCATCCTGCAGAAGCTGAAGCGCGACGCCGAGGCGTACCTGGGTGAGAAGGTCACGGACGCGGTCATCACCGTCCCGGCCTACTTCAACGACTCCGAGCGTCAGGCGACGAAGGAGGCCGGTGAGATCGCGGGTCTGAACGTCCTGCGCATCGTCAACGAGCCGACCGCCGCCGCCCTGGCCTACGGTCTCGACAAGGACGACCAGACCATTCTCGTCTTCGACCTCGGTGGCGGCACCTTCGACGTGTCGCTCCTGGAGATCGGCGACGGCGTCGTCGAGGTGAAGGCCACCAACGGTGACAACCACCTCGGTGGTGACGACTGGGACCAGCGCGTCGTCGACTACCTGGTGAAGCAGTTCGCCAACGGTCACGGCGTGGACCTCTCCAAGGACAAGATGGCGCTCCAGCGCCTGCGCGAGGCCGCCGAGAAGGCGAAGATCGAGCTGTCCTCCTCCACGGAGACCACGATCAACCTGCCCTACATCACGGCTTCCGCCGAGGGCCCGCTGCACCTGGACGAGAAGCTCACGCGCGCCCAGTTCCAGCAGCTGACCGCGGACCTGCTCGACCGCTGCAAGACCCCGTTCCACAACGTCATCAAGGACGCCGGCATCGCGCTGTCCGAGATCGACCACGTGGTCCTGGTCGGCGGCTCCACCCGCATGCCGGCCGTCGCCGAGCTCGTCAAGGAGCTCACCGGCGGTCAGGACGCCAACAAGGGCGTCAACCCGGACGAGGTCGTCGCCATCGGCGCCACCCTCCAGGCCGGTGTGCTCAAGGGTGAGGTCAAGGACGTCCTGCTCCTCGACGTGACCCCGCTGTCCCTCGGCATCGAGACCAAGGGCGGCATCATGACCAAGCTCATCGAGCGCAACACCACGATCCCGACCAAGCGGTCCGAGATCTTCACGACGGCCGAGGACAACCAGCCGTCCGTGCAGATCCAGGTCTACCAGGGCGAGCGCGAGATCGCGGCGTACAACAAGAAGCTCGGCATGTTCGAGCTGACCGGCCTGCCGCCGGCCCCGCGTGGCGTCCCGCAGATCGAGGTCTCCTTCGACATCGACGCGAACGGCATCATGCACGTGACCGCGAAGGACCTCGGCACGGGCAAGGAGCAGAAGATGACCGTCACCGGCGGCTCTTCGCTCGGCAAGGACGAGGTCGACCGCATGCGCCAGGAGGCGGAGCAGTACGCGGACGAGGACCTCCGTCGCAAGGAGGCGGCCGAGTCCCGCAACCAGGGCGAGCAGCTCGTCTACCAGACGGAGAAGTTCGTCAAGGACAACGAGGACAAGGTCCCGGCCGACGTCAAGACCGAGGTCGAGGCCGCCGTCTCCGAGCTGAAGGAGACCCTCAAGGGCGAGGACACCGCCGAGATCCGCACCGCGACCGAGAAGCTCGCCGCGGTCAGCCAGAAGCTCGGCCAGGCGATCTACGCCGACGCCCAGGCCGCCCAGGGTGCGGCCGGCGCCGCCGGTGACGCGGGCGAGGCCAAGGCCGACGACGACGTCGTCGACGCCGAGATCGTCGACGACGAGAAGCCGAAGGGTGGCGCTGCCTGATGTCGGAGGAGACCCCGGGTTTTGACGAGAAGCCCGAAGTCCCCGTCGACGGCACGCCCGACGAGCCGCAGGCCGCCGACTCCGCCAAGGAGGAGGCGGCGGCCCCGGCCGGGGACGCAGCACAGGATGTGGCGCTGCTCGCGCAGCTGGACCAGGCCCGTACGGCGCTCTCCGAGCGCACCGCGGACCTCCAGCGGCTCCAGGCGGAGTACCAGAACTACCGCCGCCGGGTGGAGCGGGACCGGATCACCGTCAAGGAGATCGCGGTCGCGTCCCTCCTGACGGAGCTCCTCCCGACCCTGGACGACATCGGCCGGGCGCGGGAGCATGGCGAGCTGGTCGGCGGCTTCAAGTCGGTGGCCGAGTCGCTGGAGACGGTGGCCGCCAAGATGGGGCTGCAGCAGTTCGGCAAGGAGGGCGAGCCCTTCGACCCGACGATCCACGAGGCCCTGATGCACTCGTACGCGCCGGACGTCACCGAGACGACCTGCGTGGCGATCCTGCAGCCGGGGTACCGGATCGGCGAGCGTACGATCCGTCCCGCACGGGTCGCGGTGGCCGAGCCCCAGCCGGGTGCGGCTCCCAAGTCCGAGTCCGCCGAGGGCGACAAGCCGTCCGGCGAGGACGCGGATGCAGCCGACAAGGGCTGACGCAGTACACGTAGAGGGACGAGAGGAGGGACACCGGGGATGAACACGAAGGACTTCGTGGAGAAGGACTACTACAAGGTCCTCGGTGTCCCGAAGGACGCCACCGAGGCCGAGATCAAGAAGGCGTACCGGAAGCTCGCGCGCGAGTTCCACCCGGACGCCAACAAGGGCGACGCCTCCGCCGAGGAGCGCTTCAAGGAGATCTCCGAGGCGAACGACATCCTCGGCGACCCGAAGAAGCGCAAGGAGTACGACGAGGCGCGCGCCCTGTTCGGCAACGGTGGCTTCCGCCCCGGGCCGGGCGGCGGCGGCTCGTTCAACTTCGACCTGGGCGACCTCTTCGGGGGTCAGCAGCAGGGCGGCGGCCAGGCCGGCGGCTTCGGCGGCGGCCTGGGCGACGTCTTCGGCGGCCTCTTCAACCGCGGCGCCGGCCCGGGTACGGGCACCCGTACCCAGCCGCGCCGCGGCCAGGACATCGAGTCGGAGGTCACCCTCTCCTTCACGGAGGCGGTGGACGGGGCCACGGTCCCGCTGCGGATGTCCTCCCAGGCACCCTGCAAGGCCTGTTCGGGCACCGGCGACAAGAACGGCACGCCCCGCGTGTGCCCGACCTGCGTCGGCACCGGCCAGGTCTCGCGGGGCAGCGGCGGCGGCTTCTCGCTGACCGACCCCTGCGCGGACTGCAAGGGCCGCGGCCTGATCGCGGAGACCCCCTGCGACGTCTGCAAGGGCAGCGGCCGGGCCCGTTCCTCGCGCACCATGCAGGTCCGGATCCCGGCGGGCGTCTCCAACGGCCAGCGGATCCGGCTGCGCGGCAAGGGCGCGCCGGGCGAGCGCGGTGGTCCCGCCGGTGACCTCTACGTGGTCGTGCACGTCGATGCGCACCCGGTGTTCGGCCGCAAGGACGACAACCTGACGGTGACCGTGCCGGTGACGTTCGCGGAGGCGGCGCTGGGCGCCGACGTCAAGGTCCCGACCTTGAACGGCCCCTCGGTGACGCTGAAGCTGCCGCCGGGCACCCCCAACGGACGGACCATGCGGGCCCGCGGCAAGGGAGCGGTCCGCAAGGACGGCACCCGCGGCGACCTGCTGGTGACGGTGGAGGTCGCGGTCCCGACCGAGCTGTCGGACAAGGCCCGTGAGGCGCTGGAGATGTACCGCGAGGCGACGGGGTCCGAGGACCCGCGCTCCGCGCTGTTCGAGTCCGCGAAGGGAGCATGACCATGGACGGCCGCCGACGACAGTCCTCCCGCCTGGGCGGGGGCTACCAGCTCACCGACGAGACCCCGGTCTACGTGATCTCGGTGGCCGCCCAGCTCTCGGGTCTGCACCCGCAGACCCTGCGTCAGTACGACCGTCTCGGCCTGGTCTCCCCGGACCGTACGGCCGGCCGCGGCCGGCGCTACTCGGCCCGCGACATCGAACTGCTCCGCACGGTGCAGGCGCTGTCCCAGGACGAGGGCATCAACCTCGCCGGCATCAAGCGGATCATCGAACTGGAGAACCAGGTCGCCGCGCTCCAGCAGCGCGTGGCCGAGCTCTCCGCGGCCGTGGACGGCGCGGCGGCCACGCTGCAGGCCCGCGAGGCCCAGGTGCACGCCTCGTACCGGCGCGACCTGGTCAAGTACCAGCCCCCGCAGCCGGGCAGTGCCCTGGTCGTCTGGCGGCCCAGCCCCAAGCGCCCGATGGACTGACCCGGTCCCCGCTTCGCATCGTCAGGCTCCGCCCTTCCAGGGCGGGGCCTGACGGCTTTCTAGAGGCCTTCCCGGTCCTCGTCGGGGTCTTGGTCCAGCTCCTCGCCGCAGTCGCGGTCAGGGGCGGAGGGCCGGCCCAGGATGCCCGACTGGGCGATGAGGTAGCCGAGCTGGGCGCGGCTGCCGCTGCCGAGGGTCGTGGCGAGCTTGGCGATGTGGGCCCGGCAGGTGCGGACGTTCATGCCGAGGCGGCGGGCGATGGCCTCGTCGACGTGGCCCTCGATGAGGAGCTGGGCGATGGTCCGCTGCACGCCGGTGATCCCGCCGGGGGTGCTCCGGTAGGTCACCTCCTCCTGCAGGGGCACGGCCCGGTGCCACAGCTGCTCGAACACCTTGATGAGGTAGTCGACGAGGCCCGGGTGGCGCAGCTCCAGTGCGACCCGGCGGTCGTCGCTCACCGGGATGAAGGCGACCGTGCGGTCGAAGATGATGAGCCGCTCTATCAGTTCTTCGAGCGTGCGGATCTCCACCTTGCCCGTGGAGATGCGGTCCACGTAGGCGAGCGTGCCCTGGCTGTGCCGGGCGGTGTGCTGGTAGAGGGTCCGTATGCTGACCCCGCGGTCGATCAGCGGCTGGTCGCGCTCCAGGGCCTGGGTCAGGGCCTCGGAGGGGCGGGCCCCGCCCGGCTGTACCGTCAGCACCTCGGTGTGGCATTCGGCCGTCGCGAGGTTGAGGGCGGCGTTGATCCGCTCGAAACCCTCCAGCACGGTGATGGCATGGGTGTTGGCCGGGCTCTGCGCGCTGATGGCGAGGAAAGGCTCGAAAGTGTCGGTGAGATCTACAGCGCTGCGTCGGCGGTCTTGGATCTCGCGTTCAATCGGGTGGAGCCGTTGAGCCAATGCGACGGACGGGGGAACCGGGCGCAGTTGGTTCGCGTCATCCGGGTCGGGCTGCAGAAGGGCGAATTCAAGCAGGCAGGGGGCGTTCTGGATCTCGCCCCGGGCGATCCGGCCGGTGCTCAGTGCAGTCGCGTAGAGCCGCGTTCCCTCGGCGCACATGGACGTGACGGGGTGGGGATGTGTCGCCATTGTCTCGTTTCGCGTCAAATCTCCACCCCCCAGGGTCCTGAACATGCAAGAACATGATGCATCGTCCCTGTGGCATTGACGTGCCTGAATGAGCCATCGTCTGACACGCGGGGGAGAGGATTCCATCAAGTGAGGACGAAGCCGACCATGTTCAAGAGAATGCTTCGCTCGGTGCTTGCCATAGGTTTCTCCGCCGTTGCGGTTTTTGGGGCAGTCAGCGCCGTCGAAAGTGACGCGGGGAGCGCTAGGGGCGGTCAGGGCACCAGCCTGACGAGCACGGAGTTCGACACCGGCTGGACCACGGCGCCCGCGGGCAAGTACGCGGACACCGGCTGGACCAGCGGACAGCTGGGCGGTAACGGCGGCGATACGGGGTGGACCGAGGTTCCTGTGACGGTGTCCGCGTGACCCCCGACGACCGCGGCTTCCGCCGCGAGATGGCATCCGCATACCGCTCGGGCTGGCAGTTCATCGATCTCGCCACGGCCATCCCCCACCCTGGCGACTCGTTGATGGTCACCCTGTTCGGCCAACCGATCGTCGTCGTGCGCGAGGAGGACGAGGACGTACGTGCCTACCGGTGCCTGCGCCGCCCGCGGGGCGCGCCGCAGCCCGTCCGCTGCGAGGTGCGCTACGGAATGGTCTTCGTCAACCTCGATCAGCGCGACCACCAGCTATTCGAACCCGATATCACCACCGCCACCCCCCGCAGTGCCTGAAGCGATTCCCCCGTCGTTCCAGATCGCTCAGGCGCTACCCCCACACAACGGCGCCATCGTGGACCTGACCACGATGGCGCCGTTGTGATGCCCGCGTCCAGTGCCTGAACCGGACAAGATGAAGAATCAACGGCTCACGCGCGCCCCATGGCCCGGTCCAGGGTGATCTCGATGACCACGCGGTCGGGATTGGGCGACGGCGTGCGGCCGTACCGCACCGCGTAGCGCGCCACGGCGTCGGCGACCGACGCCTCGTCCGTACGGACCGCCGCGCGCCCTTCGAGGGTGGCCCAGCGGCGCCCTTCCATCTGGCAGACCGCGACCCGGGCCCCGTCCGCAGGCGCCGCCAGGACGTTGCGCACCTTCTTGCTGTGCTTGTTGCTGATCACCCGCGCCAGCCCCGCCTCCGGGTCGTACGTCACGCCCACCGGCACCACGTGGGGCGTGCCGTCGGGGCGCGGGGTGGTCAGCGTGCAGACGTGCCGCTCCCGCCAGAAGGCGAGGTACTCGGGCGTCGGGTTGAGTACGTCATGGGACATGCGCCGAAGGGTACGGGCCGATGGTGTCCTCGCTTGCCTTGAGTGGAATAGACTCAACTTTGCATAGGTTGACCCTGTCAGATTCGTCGGATTTACCCCTCGGGGAGAGGAGAAGACGCAGTGGACGCCGAGCTGACCAACAAGAGCCGGGACGCGCTGAACGCGGCCACCAGCAGGGCCGTCAAGGACGGGCACGCCGATCTGACCCCCGCGCACCTGCTGCTGGCCCTCCTCGCCGGCGAGGACAACGAGAACGTCACCGACCTGCTGGCCGCCACCGACGCCGACCAGGCCGAGGTCCGGGCCGGCGCCGAGCGGCTGCTGGCCGCCCTGCCCAGCGTCACCGGCTCCACGGTCGCGCCCCCGCAGCCCACCCGCGACCTGCTCGCCGTACTCGCCGAGGCGGACGCACAGGCCGGCAAGCTCGGCGACGAGTACCTCTCCACCGAACACCTGCTCATCGCCATCGCCGCCAAGGGCGGCGCGGCGGGTGAGGTCCTTTCCGCCCAGGGCGCGAGCGCGAAGAAGCTGCTGGCCGCCTTCGAGAACGCACGAGGAGGACGGCGGGTGACCACCCCCGACCCCGAGGGTCAGTACAAGGCCCTGGAGAAGTTCGGCACCGACTTCACGGCGGCCGCGCGCGAGGGCAAGCTCGACCCGGTCATCGGCCGCGACCACGAGATCCGCCGCGTCGTGCAGGTGCTCTCGCGCCGCACGAAGAACAATCCGGTGCTCATCGGCGAGCCCGGCGTCGGCAAGACCGCCGTCGTCGAGGGCCTGGCCCAGCGCATCGTCAAGGGCGACGTCCCCGAGTCCCTGAAGAACAAGCGCCTGGTCTCCCTGGACCTCGGCGCGATGGTCGCGGGCGCCAAGTACCGCGGCGAGTTCGAGGAGCGGCTGAAGACCGTCCTCGCCGAGATCAAGTCCAGCGACGGGCAGATCATCACCTTCATCGACGAGCTGCACACGGTCGTCGGCGCGGGCGCCGGCGGCGACTCCGCCATGGACGCGGGCAACATGCTCAAGCCCATGCTCGCCCGCGGCGAACTGCGCATGGTCGGCGCGACCACCCTCGACGAGTACCGCGAGCGCATCGAGAAGGACCCGGCGCTGGAGCGCCGCTTCCAGCAGGTGCTGGTCGCCGAGCCGTCCGTCGAGGACACCATCGCCATCCTGCGCGGGCTCAAGGGCCGCTACGAGGCCCACCACAAGGTCGTCATCAACGACAGCGCGCTGGTGGCCGCCGCGACCCTCTCCGACCGGTACATCACCTCCCGCTTCCTCCCCGACAAGGCCATCGACCTCGTCGACGAGGCCGCGTCCCGGCTGCGCATGGAGATCGACTCCTCCCCGCTGGAGATCGACGAGCTGCAGCGCTCCGTGGACCGGCTGCGCATGGAGGAGCTGGCGCTGAAGAACGAGTCCGACCCGGCCTCGATGGAGCGCCTGGAGAAGATCCGCAAGGACCTCGCCGACAAGGAGGAGGACCTGCGCGGCCTGACCGCCCGCTGGGAGAAGGAGAAGCAGTCCCTCAACCGCGTCGGCGAGCTCAAGGAGCGCCTGGACGACCTGCGCGGCCAGGCCGAGCGCGCCCAGCGCGACGGCGACTTCGACACCGCCTCCAAGCTGCTCTACGGGGAGATCCCGACCCTGGAGCGCGAGCTGGCGGAGGCCACCGAGGCCGAGGCCGAGGCGTCCAAGGGGACGATGGTCAAGGACGAGGTCGGCCCCGACGACATCGCGGACGTGGTGGGCGCCTGGACGGGCATCCCGGCGGGCCGCCTGCTGGAGGGCGAGACCCAGAAGCTCCTGCGCATGGAGGACGAGCTGGGGCGCCGCCTGATCGGCCAGGGCGAGGCCGTACGGGCCGTCTCGGACGCCGTGCGCCGCACCCGCGCCGGCATCGCCGACCCCGACCGCCCGACCGGCTCCTTCCTCTTCCTCGGCCCGACGGGCGTGGGCAAGACGGAGCTGGCCAAGGCCCTCGCCGACTTCCTCTTCGACGACGAGCGGGCCATGATCCGCATCGACATGTCGGAGTACGGCGAGAAGCACAGCGTGGCCCGCCTCGTCGGCGCCCCGCCCGGCTACGTCGGCTACGAGGAGGGCGGCCAGCTCACGGAGGCCGTCCGCCGCCGCCCGTACAGCGTGGTGCTCCTGGACGAGGTGGAGAAGGCCCACCCCGAGGTCTTCGACATCCTGCTCCAGGTCCTGGACGACGGCCGCCTCACGGACGGCCAGGGCCGGACCGTGGACTTCCGCAACACCATCCTGATCCTGACCTCGAACCTGGGCAGCCAGTTCCTGATGGATCCGGCCACCCCGGCGGAACAGAAGAAGCAGCAGGTCCTGGACGTGGTCCGGAGCTCCTTCAAGCCGGAGTTCCTGAACCGCCTGGACGACCTGGTGGTCTTCTCCGCCCTGTCCGGCGACGAGCTCGCGCACATCGCCGAGCTCCAGATCGGCCGCCTGGCCAAGCGGCTGGCCGACCGGCGCCTCACCCTGGACGTCACGCCCGAGGCCCTGGCCTGGCTGGCGGACAAGGGCAACGACCCGGCGTACGGCGCCCGGCCGCTGCGCCGCCTGATCCAGACGGCGATCGGCGACCGGCTGGCCAAGGAGATCCTCTCGGGCGAGGTCCGCGACGGCGACACCGTACGGGTCGACGTGGCGGGCGAGGACCTGCTGGTCGGCAAGGCGCTCTGACCCGGCCGGGCGGACCCCGTGTCCGCCCGCAGCGGATCGGCGCTGCGGGGCTGGACACGGGGTGGGCGGGATGGGGGAGGATGCATGTATCCGCACGAAGGGAAAAACACGGTGAGCATCGACCCGGCCTCGATTCCGAACTTCGGAGGGCAGCAGCCCGATCCGCAGGCCACAGGACCGGCGGGCCCCGTCGTCCCCGACCAGGATCTGGTCAAGCAGCTGCTGGAGCAGATGGAGCTCAAGTACGTCGTCGACGACGAGGGTGACCTCGCGGCGCCGTGGGAGGAGTTCCGTACGTACTTCATGTTCCGCGGCGAGGACGAGCAGCAGGTTTTCTCGGTGCGGACCTTCTATGACCGTCCGCACAAGATCGACGAGAAGCCGCAGCTTCTCGAGTCGATCGACGACTGGAACCGCCGCACCCTGTGGCCGAAGGTCTACAGCCACACGCACGACGACGGCTCGGTCCGCCTGATCGGTGAGGCGCAGATGCTGATCGGCACCGGCGTCAACCTGGAGCACTTCGTGTCCTCCACGGTCAGCTGGGTCCGCGCCTCCATCGAGTTCGACAAGTGGCTCGTCGAGCAGCTCGGTCTGGAGAAGGACATCGACTCCACCGACGGCGAGAACGACGGCGAAGGCGACGCCGACGGCAACAGCTGACTAGAGCGGTACCCGGGCGACCAGAAGCAGGTACAGCCCGTAGCCGTAACCGAGCCCGGCCAGCACCGCGGTCACCACGACCGCGGTGCGGGGCCGGGCTCGCGCCATGACGGCGGCCACCGGCAGGAGCAGCGGGAAGGCCGGCAGCAGGAAGCGCGGCTTGGACTCGAAGAAGCCGGCCCCGCCGAAGGCCATCACCAGCAGGACCGCCGTGTACACGAGCAGTGCGAGCGGGGTGCGGTCCAGGAGCAGCAGCACCGCGAGCAGCCCGGCCGCGGCCAGCAGGACCACCGTCACCGTGGTCGCGAGGGCCACGTGCCCGCCGGTGAGCACCCGCTCCGCCGAGCGCAGCGCCCCGGCGCCGAAGTCGAAGCGGGAGCCCCAGCTGCGCTGCACGGCGAAGTAGCCGCCGAAGGGGTCGCGCACCTTCACCCCGACGGCCAGGACGTACGCCGCCCAGCCCGCCGGCGCCACCAGCCCGGCCACCCACACCTCGGGTGCCCGGGATCTTCGTACGAGGATCGCGTGGAGGGCCATGGCCGATACGGCGGCCGCGACGGCGAGCCCGGTGGGCCGGGTCAGCCCGGCGAGTACGGCGAGGCCGGCGGCCCACAGCCAGCGGCCGCGCAGCAGGGCGTGCAGGGCCCAGGCGGCGAAGGCGGCCAGCAGCGCCTCGGTGTAGGCGAGGGTGAGGACCACCGAGTGCGGCAGGGCCGCCCACAGCCCCACGAGCAGCAGCCCGGCGCGCGGCCCGATGACCCGCTCCCCGACCCGGTAGATCCCGACGGCGGCGACGGCGGCGGCCGTCCAGGTGACGAGGAGCGCGGCGGGGACGGGCCCGCCGGGCAGGATGCCGGAGACGGTCCGTATCAGCGCTGGGTAGAGCGGGAAGAAGGCCTGGTCGCTCTGTACGGGCCCGGTGCCGGTGGCGGCGTCGGGCCACATCAGGGTGCGCCCGTAGCCGTGGGCCGCGATCCGGAGGTACCAGTCCGCGTCCCAGGACCGGCCGAGCACCCGCAGCGGATCCCGCCCGGCCCACCAGGACCCGAGGGCGAGCACCAGCACCCCGGCCCCGCGGACGGCGGCGAACACCCCGAGCGCTATGACCGCCGGCGGCGCGGCCGACCGTACGGCCCGGACCGCGCGCATCTCCAGGGGCGACGCGGACACGGTCGCTCTGCCCGTTGCCATGAATCCCGACTTCCGTCTCTCGGTGAGGTCCGCTCACCGGGAGGTGAGGGCTTCGGGCACTGGTGCGGGCGACAGCTTCACACCGCCCCCGCCCGACCCGCAAGCACCCCCTGCGCCGACCGCCGCCCGACAGCGGCCGCGGGGCGGCTTCATCCACCTGGGCATCATCTGCACGCACCTTGAACTTCGAGGGCGAGACGGTCCTGACCTGGGCCGACCTGGCTGGTCAACTGCACTTGTGCGGCTGCTTTGCGGATCACCTTTGAAGATGCGCAGTCGTAGAGGACGTGGACCCCGCCGGCTTGGCCGAGGTAGAGCATCGGGCCGTCCGCTGGTTCAGTGCTCCCTGGTACCTCGGCAAAATCGGCGCGGACGTACTGGGGGCGGACTCCCAGCACGTACTCCAAGCTGCCCAGCTGAGCCGACACGACGGTTTGCTTCCCGCGTTTCTCCATCGCATCACCCACGGAGATCAGGCAGAGCGCGGTCATGAAGAAGACGACCAGGCAGAGCCGCAGCAGCGGGCCCAGCGTCCGATGCTTGCCGGCAAGGTGCAGTGCCGGCGCTGCGACGAGAGACCCACCGGCCCAGATGACTATCCAGGTGCCCTCCGCGAGTAGGGCGGTGGGGCCTTCGAACAGGGCCATGGTTGTCCAGCCCAACCCCACCAGTGCCGACAGCGCAAAGGTTCGCAGTCCTGGGTGCTTCCTGAACGTTTTCAACACGAAGCGTGAAGCCTGCCGCCGGTTCGAATCTTCAGCCGCGCCCATGGTGAACACGCCGGGCCCGAAGAGCAGCATCGGGAGGATCAAGAATCCGAGGAATGCCAGTGCCGTGGCGACCCGAGTCAGAAGGACTGCTGTGTCCAGCCCGACCTCCTCCGGCGTAACGCCGAACTGGGCGAGGTAACGATCCACGGCCCAGTATTGGATCCCTGTGAGCAGGACGCCGCTGAGTCCCAAGACGGTGACGATCGCTTGGAGGGCGTCCTTCTTGCCCGGACCAGGGGAGATGGCCGTCTCTGCGGTCGGTGGTGAGGTGACTGTCGACATGGCGCGATGGTGCACCGCGCGTGCTTTCCCTCGTTACCGGTTTGAGCGTCTTCTGAGAATGGACCTCATCACTAGTACTCAGAGCATAATCTGAGTACAGTCTGAGGTATGAGCCTTGCTTACCTGGGGGCCGAACCTGAATCGGTCTCGTTCACCGATCTGTCCCGCAATCCGAAGGCCGTAGCCGCGCGCGCGGCTGCCCTGGGCTGCCTGCGTGTCACCCATCGAGATGCCCCCGACATGGTTCTGACGACAGCCGTACACGCAGAGCGCACTGAGGAGAACCTCACGACGGCATCGCGGCTCTTCCTCGCACTCATGAAGCACGATGACGGAGCCCGGTCTCTGCTGCTGGCGCTGCCGGAGGTCTTCCCGTGGGTGCGGCACCTCGATGGCGAAGAGATGCGCGCGTTCACCGTGGAGCTGCTCGACGCGTTGTCCGATGCAGCTGAGCTGGGCGCCAGGGACGCTGTGCATCGCACCCTCGTGTCCTGGAGGGCGACTGCGCGCATCAATGCGGACCCGGAACAGCTTCAGGAAGCTCTGCGCCCGCTCACAGGCGACGACCTGGGCCAGGTAGAGGTGCGTGGGTGAGCCCGAAGAAGGGTGATCGGGTCAGTGTTCCACCCCTGAACGGGTGGAACGTGGTCTTCGGCACTACGGAGGCCGTGACGGGTTGGGAGGAACTATGTCGGGTGGCGCTGTCGAGTGCTCACCGATGTTTGGAAGCTCTGCGTACCGACCCGACGTCGCGTGACAACTGGAACCGTCAGCACCAGCTTCGGGGGAGGCTCGCCACCAAGGAGTGGAAGGGCTCCGCACTGGAGCAGTGGGAGTACGAGATCACAAGCGGTGGCAGGGTGCGCTACCTCATCAGCGCGGAGACCTCGACCGTCGTCATGGTCTACGCGTCCACTCGACACCCCAAGGACACCGAGTAGCTGTTCGCTGCAACGGACAGGGGCCGGCGGAAGCTCAGACCGGCCCCTGTGTTCACACTGTTCCTCCGCCTCGCTTTCAGCGAGCCATCCGACTGAGGCGTTCCACCGCCTCCTGCAAAACCGCCTCGCGCTTGCAGAAGGCCCAGCGGACCTGGGTGGCGCCGGCGGACTTGTCGTCGTAGAAGACCTGGTTCGGGATGGCGACCACGCCGCAGCGCTCCGGCAGGGCGCGGCAGAAGGCGAGGCCGTCCTTCTCGTCGAGGGGGGTGATGTCGGTGGTGATGAAGTAGGTGCCCTGCGGGCGGAAGACCTCGAAGCCGGCCGCCGTGAGCCCGTCGGCGAGGATGTCGCGCTTGGCGGCCAGGTCGGCGCGGAAGGAGTCGTAGTACGTGTCGGGGAGGGCGAGGGCCTCGGCGATCGCGTACTGGAAGGGGCCCGAGGAGACGTAGGTGAGGAACTGCTTCGCCGAGCGGACCGCCGTGACCAGCTCCGGGGGCGCGGTGACCCAGCCGACCTTCCAGCCCGTGAAGGAGAAGGTCTTCCCGGCCGAGGAGATGGTGACCGTGCGCTCGCGCATGCCCGGGAGGCCCGCCAGGGGGATGTGGGCGCCCTCGAAGACCAGGTGCTCGTACACCTCGTCGGTGACGACCAGCAGGTCGCGCTCGACCGCCAGCTCGGCGATCGCGGCGAGCTCGGCCGCGGTCAGGACGGTGCCCGTCGGGTTGTGCGGGGTGTTCAGCAGGAGCAGCCGGGTGCGCGGGGTGACGGCGGCGCGCAGTTCGTCCAGATCGAGGGCGAAGGCCCCGGCGTGCGGGCGCAGGGTGACCGGGACGCGTACGGCGCCGGCCATCGCGATGCAGGCCGCGTACGAGTCGTAGTACGGCTCCAGGGCGATGACCTCGTCACCCGGCTCCAGGAGGGCGAGGAGGGAGGCGGCGATGGCCTCGGTGGCGCCCGCCGTGACCAGGACCTCCGTGTCGGGGTCGTAGGACAGGCCGTAGAAGCGCTGCTGGTGTGCGGCGATCGCGGTGCGCAGCTCGGGGACGCCGGGGCCGGGCGGGTACTGGTTGCCCCGGCCCGTGAGGACCGCGCGGGAGGCCGCCTCGGCGATCTCCGCCGGGCCGTCGGTGTCGGGGAAGCCCTGGCCGAGGTTGATCGAACCGGTGCGGGCGGCCAGTGCCGACATCTCCGCGAAGATCGTCGTGCCGAAGGCCGCCAGCCGGCGGTTCAGGAAGGGGCGGTCGCTGCTCACGGGTGTGCTCATGGGCGTCATCCTGGGGTCAACCTCTGGACTTCCTCAAGTGTGCTTTGGGCCGTGCGGCCCGGGGGCATCCCCCCTTCACGCGGGACGAGGGGATCCCGCTCCCCGGGAAGACCGGGGCGTGAGAGAAGGGCGGACCGCATGTTCGTCTTCATCGTTGGCGCATTCCTGATCGTCGCGTTCGTCGTGGCGATCGCGGCCCGTTCGGCCAAGAGCGGGCAGAGCGGTAGCGGCCGCAAGAGCAGCGGCCGCCGCAAGAGCAGCGGCCGCCGCAAGAGCAGCGGCCGCCGCAAGAGCAGCGGCAGCTCGTGGGTGGACGGGGGCGGCGGCTCGGGCTGTGGCTCTTCCTCGTCCTGTGGCTCGTCGTCCTCGTGCGGCGGCGGGGGGTGCGGTTCCAGCTGACACGGGGCAGCTCGGCACCGCGTGGAGGAGGGCGTTCGGCGGTCCCGTTTCCGTCGGGCGTCCTCGTCGTTCGCCCCTGCATGACGACTCGTTCGCCGATGCATGACGACGCGCGGGACGCAACTCGTTGAACACGTGAACTGTGGAGCCCCCGGGGGGATGTAAACCCCGTCAAGTTGGGTAAAAACGCTGTGAGTGCCGTGCCTTTCATGATTCCCTCGGTTGAGTAGACCAGTCCTCGGACCTCCCTGGACTTCTCCCCCAGCTACCGCTGGGGGGACCCCCAGTGGACCCGTGCCGGTGTCCCCCCACCCGTTGACTACCGCTGGCGGGCCCCGGCCCATCTCCCTCGCGCGTTTGCGGAGCCGACTCATGCTCACGACCCTCCAGACCTCCTACACCGACACGCGTGCCGCCGATCTCGCCTGGGCCCTGGGTCGGGACCGGCTGCCCGCCCTGGCCGTACTGAACCTCGAACTGTCCGGAGCGAAGGTGGAGTTGCGCCTGCTCGGGGCCTCCCACCAGGTTCTTCTGGAAGAGGCCGAGGTGCTCTGCTCGGAGACGGTCGCCTGCATGCCCGGCAGCAGTACGCCGCTGCCGCTCGGCGTGGCCAAGCGGGTGGGTGACTGGGAGTACGAGTTCGCCGCGCGCGTCGAGACGCTGTCCCGCGGGTCCTTCGCGGGGCGGGCGCAGGAGCTGCTCGCACTGGTGGCTGACCACCCGAACGGGCTAGCGGGGACGTTTCCCGGAAGTCCGCACGCCTTCACGGCCATGCTCGCGCAGCGCTACGAGGGCCAGGTGCGCTGGCGGACCTGGCACGCGTACCCGCAGGAGGGTCAGCTGGTGGCCACCCGGACCCGGGTGGGCGTACGGGCGGGGGCCCCGGCGGCCGCGGCGCTGGAATCCCCGGCGCTGCTGTAGCGGCCGCGGGAGGCGCGGAGCGGGCGCGCGCGGGGCCGGTGCGGGCGGGGGGCCGGCCGGCGCCTCCGGGGCGCGGAAGACCCGTGGCCATTACGCCAACTGGCTGGATCGATGCGCCACTTGCACCCATGTGGGTGACCGGATGTAGGTGGGCGGTGACGTACGGTTCGCTTCATGATCGACCGTTCCGTCCCGCGCCGGGTGCTCCCGGCTCCGGAGCCGCGGGGCGCCGCGACCGTCCCGGCCGCCCTGCCCGTACGGCCCCGGACCGGCCGACTCCTCGTCCTGGCCACCGTGTTCGTCTGCGCCGCCTGCGGGCTCGTGTACGAACTGGAGCTGCTCGCCCTGGGCACCTACCTCATCGGCGACTCCGTCACCCAGGCGTCGGTCGTGCTGTCCGTCATGGTCTTCGCCATGGGCGTCGGCTCCCTGCTCGCCAAGCGCCTGCGCCACCGGCCCGCCTTCGGCTTCGGCGCCATCGAGGCCGCCCTCGCCCTCCTGGGCGGGCTCTCGGCCATGGCGCTCTACGCGAGCTTCGCCTGGCTGGGGGAGTCCCGCCCCGCCCTCGTCGCCTTCTCCTTCGCCATCGGGGTGCTCATCGGCGCGGAGATCCCGCTGCTGATGGTCCTCATCCAGCGCATCCGCAGACAGGACGCGGGCGGGGCCGTCGCCGACCTGTTCGCCGCCGACTACGTCGGTGCCCTCGTCGGCGGTCTCGCCTTCCCGTTCCTGTTGCTCCCGATGCTCGGCCAGCTCACCGGCGCCATGCTCACCGGCACCGTCAACGCGGCCGTCGGCGGCGGGCTGGTCCTGTGGCTGTTCCGCCGCGACCTGAGCAGGCGCTGCCGCTGGCTGCTGATCGTCGCCAACGTGACCGTGCTGGCCGTGCTCGCCTCGGCGACCGTCCTCGCCGACGACTTCGAGCGGGTGGCCCGGCGCGCCGTCTACGGCGGGGAGGTGCGCGTCGCCGTCCAGACCGGGGTGCAGGAACTGGTGCTCACCGGCCCCCCGACCGGCTCACCGCGCTCCCTCGACCTGTACCTCGACGGACGGCTGCGGGTCAGCGGCTACGACGAGTACCGCTACCACGAGGCCCTGGTCCACCCCGCGATGACCGGCCCGCACGCCCGCGTCCTGGTCCTCGGCGGCGGCGACGGGCTCGCCGCCCGCGAGGTGCTCCGCTACCGGGACGTCGCCTCCGTCACCGTCGTCGAGCTCGACCCCGGCGTGGTCGGGCTCGCCCGCACCGATCCGATGCTCTCCGCGCTCAACGCCCGGGCGTACGACGATCCCCGCCTGGCCGTCGTCACGCAGGACGCCTTCCGCTGGCTGCGCGGGTCGGCCGCCGCCGGCCGCTTCGACGTCATCGTCTCCGACCTCCCGGACCCGGGCATCACGCCCAGCACGAAGCTGTACTCGCAGGAGTTCTACGGGCTGGCCGCGCGGGCCCTGCGCCCCGGGGGCCGGATCGCCGTGCACGCCGGGCCGCTGGCCACGCGCCCGCGTACGTACTGGACCGTCGACTCCACCCTGCGCGCGGCCGGCCTGCGGACCTCCCCGTACAGCGCGGGCGGCCGTCTGTCGGGCTTCGCCGCCGGACCCGACCGCACCCCCCTCGGCGTGGCCGACGCGCCGCCGCAGGACTGGGGCTTCGTCCTGGCCGCCCGTGACGGGGTCCCCCCGCTGCGGGTGGACCGCGACACGCCCGCCCTGCGCTCGCTGTCGACGCGCGCGCTGCAGGACGCCGCGCGCGACGCGGAACGCACCCGGGTGCCCGGGCTCCCGCCGTCGACCCTTCCGCACCCGCGGTATTCGTGACCCGGTGCGCTGTCGTCGGTAGGCTCGACCGCATGGAGCATCAGGTGTTCGTCCCGGTACCGGCAGACGATCTCCGCGCCGTGCTGCGCGACCCCGCCCGGGTCGCCAAGTGCGTGCCGGGACTCCAGCAGGACGCCGACACCGACGCCGGGCCGGTCTCCGGCCGGCTGAAGGTCCGCGTCGGCGGGAGCACCGTGACGTACCGGGGCGCCCTGGCCGTCATCGAGCGGGACCCCGGTCACTTCACCTTCGAGGGTGAGGGCACGGAGGTCCGCGGCAGCGGGACGGTGAAGTTCTCCGTGGAGCTGCGGCTTTCCCCCGCCGAGGACGGGACCCGGCTGGACTTCACCGCCGGGGCCACCGCCGACGGGCGCGCCGCCGCCTTCACCCCCGAGGCCGCGGCCGCCGCCGTCCAGCGGCTGCTGGACCGGGCCGCCGGCCAGCTGAGCGCCGGGTCCGCCCTCGGTGACCCCGTCGCCGAGGCGGAGGAGGCGGAGGAGAGCGCCGAGGCCGGTCCGGGGTTCGCCCCGGACGACGTCACCGAGGTCAGCGCCTCCCTCTTCGAGACCGAGGTGCCGCCCCCCTCGCTGGACCCGTTCCTGGCCGGCGGGTTCGAGGAGCTGGACGGGGCCCCGCGGCCCCCGGCCGAGGCCGCCCACGCCCGCCGCACCATGATCGGCCGCAGTGCGGAGGAGGTGGACCACGCGCCGCCGCGCGGCCGGTACGCCCCGGTCCCCGCGCCCGCCTCCACCACCGCCGGCGACAGCCTGCGCTGGATCGCCCCGGCCGCCGCCCTCGCGCTGGCCTCGGCGGTCGTGATCGGCCGGGCCCTGCGCCGCCGTCGCTGACCTGCGGGCGCGGCCCGCATTAGGGTCGACCGCATGAGTACGCAACTGAGCGCCGGCGGCGCCGAGGTGACGGTCGACCAGGAGAACGGCTGCCGCATCAGCAGCCTGCGCATCGACGGGACGGAGCTGCTGCGCCAGGGCCCGCGGTACGGGGCGTTCCCGATGGTCCCGTGGTGCGGCCGGATCGAGGGCGGCCGGTTCCGTGACGGCGGCACCGTCCACCAGATGCCGGTCAACCACCCGCCGCACGCCCTCCACGGGTTCGGCCGCGACGCCCCCTGGCGCCCGGCGGGGGCCACCGCCACCGAGGCGGCGTTCACCTACGACCTCGCCGAGCCGTGGCCGTACCCCGGCCGGGTCACCCAGGTCTTCGCGCTCACCGAGGACGCGCTCACCCTCACCCTGGGCGTCGAGACCTACGGGGACTCCTTCCCGGCCCAGGCCGGCTGGCACCCCTGGTTCCGGCGCGACCTCGGGACCGGTGGCGGGGCGGCGGAGCTCTCCTTCGAGCCCGCCTGGCAGGAGGAGCGCGGCGCCGACCACCTGCCCACCGGCCACCGCATCGACCCGAAGCCCGGCCCCTGGGACGACTGCTTCGGCATGCCGCACGGCGTCGACGTCACCCTCACCTGGCCCGGCGCCCTGGAACTGCGGCTCACCAGCCGGGCCGAATGGGTGGTCGTCTACGACGAGGAGTCCGAGGCGGTCTGCGTGGAACCGCAGTCAGGTCCGCCGAACGGGCTCAACACCCTGCCGCGCCTGGTCACCCCCGTGGATCCGCTGGAGGTCTCCACGACGTGGACGTGGCGGCGGCTGCGCTAGGGCGCAATTAAGCTCAGGGCCATGAGTGACGTACGCGATGCGCTTCTGCAGCAGATCAAGGACAAGGCCGTCGTGCACGGCAAGGTGATCCTCTCCTCCGGCCTGGAGGCCGACTACTACATCGACCTCCGCCGGATCACCCTCGACGGTGAGGCCGCCCCGCTGGTCGGCCAGGTCATGCTCGACCTGACCGCCGAGCTCGACTTCGACTGCGTCGGCGGTCTGACCCTGGGCGCCGACCCGGTCGCGACCTCGATGCTGCACGCCTCCGCCGCGCGCGGCCGGCGCCTGGACGCCTTCGTCGTCCGCAAGGCGCAGAAGGCCCACGGCATGCAGCGCCGCATCGAGGGCACCGATGTGAAGGGCAAGCGCTGCCTGGTCGTCGAGGACACCTCGACCACCGGCGGTTCCCCGCTGACCGCCGTCGAGGCGGTCCGCGAGGCCGGCGGCGAGGTCGTCGCCGTCGCCACGATCGTCGACCGCGGTGCGGCCGACGCCATCGCCGAGGCCGGTCTCCCGTACCTCACCGGCTACCGCCTCGAGGACCTGGGCCTGTCCTAGGAAGGGCCCCCTTCCGGGTCTCCTTTCGAGGCCCGGGGGCGCCGGACCGGCCACCGGGACAACTGGTGACGAAGGTCCTCGCCGCCACCTGCGACGGCCCTGACCTGCCCTTTCGTGGGCGCCCGGGATGTTTCACGTGAAACATCCCGGGCCGTTCGCCCAGCACGTGAGACCGGCAGGCTGGACCCCCGCGCTGAGTCTGGAAAGATAGGCGCGACGATGACGTCGCCCCCAGGTCAGGGCCCGCAATAAGCACACTCCCCGCACATCCAAGGAGCGGACAGATGCCCATCGCAACCCCCGAGGTCTACAACGAGATGCTCGACCGGGCGAAGGCAGGCAAGTTCGCCTACCCGGCCATCAACGTGACCTCCTCCCAGACCCTGCACGCTGCACTGCGCGGCTTCGCGGAGGCCGAGAGCGACGGCATCATCCAGATCTCCACCGGTGGTGCGGAGTTCCTGGGTGGCCAGCACAACAAGGACATGGTCACCGGTGCGGTAGCCCTGGCCGAGTTCGCCCACATCGTGGCCGCCAAGTACGACATCACGGTCGCGCTGCACACGGACCACTGCCCCAAGGACAAGCTGGACGGCTACGTCCGCCCGCTGCTCGACATCTCCGCCGAGCGCGTGGCCCGCGGTCTGAACCCGCTCTTCCAGTCGCACATGTGGGACGGCTCCGCCGAGACCCTGGCCGACAACCTGGCCATCGGCCAGGAGCTGCTCGCCAAGGCCGTCGCCGCGAAGATCATCCTCGAGGTCGAGATCACCCCGACCGGCGGCGAGGAGGACGGCGTCAGCCACGAGATCAACGACGAGCTGTACACCACCGTCGACGACGCCATCCGCACCGCCGAGGCCCTGGGTCTGGGCGAGAAGGGCCGCTACCTGCTGGCCGCGTCCTTCGGCAACGTCCACGGCGTCTACAAGCCGGGCAACGTCGTCCTGCGCCCCGAGCTCCTCAAGGACCTCCAGGCCGGTGTCGGCGAGAAGTACGGCAAGGCCTCGCCGTTCGACTTCGTCTTCCACGGCGGTTCGGGCTCCACGGCCGAGGAGATCGCCACCGCGCTGGAGAACGGCGTCGTGAAGATGAACCTCGACACCGACACGCAGTACGCCTTCACCCGCCCGGTCGTGGACCACATGTTCACCAACTACGCCGGTGTCCTGAAGGTCGACGGCGAGGTCGGCACCAAGTCGAAGTACGACCCCCGCACCTGGGGCAAGGCCGCCGAGGCGGGCATGGCCGCGCGTGTCGCCGAGGCGTGCGCGAACCTGCGCTCCACCGGTACCAAGCTGAAGTAGTCGGCCCCAGCGGCCACCCCGCACCACCGAAGGGCCCGGCCCCGTCCATGACGGAGGCCGGGCCCTTCGTGCACGTGTCCGGGTGCCGTACGGCTCGAACGAGGCGGACCCGCGCGACGGTTCGAGGGCGCGCCGCGGCGCCGGCGGGGACCGCGGATCCACAACTCCCGCACCGGAGCGCGAGCACCACTGCGCGGCCCGGCGCCGGCGGCCCGGCAGACTGGGGGCATGTCCATTCACCAGAACCTGCTCGGGGGCCCCGCCCCCACCCACCTCCCCGACGAGCCCGGCCGCGAGGCCATCGCCGCCGGCACCCCCGCCGTCGAGGTGGCCGCCGCGCACCCGACGTCCTCCCTCGCGTGGGCGATCCTCGCCGACGAGGCCTTCGCCGCCGGCAGTACGGTCGAGTCGTACGCCTACGCCCGTACGGGCTACCACCGCGGCCTCGACGCCCTGCGCCGCGCCGGCTGGAAGGGCCACGGCCCGGTGCCGTGGGAGCACGAGCCGAACCGCGGCTTCCTGCGGGCCCTGCACGCCCTGGCCCGCGCGGCCGGGGCGATCGGCGAGAAGGAGGAGTACGAGCGCTGCTCGACCTTCCTGCGCGACTCCTCTCCGACGGCGGCGGACACGCTGAGCGCCTGATCCCGTACGGCGGGGAGTGACGCGGAGTGACACGGACCGCATTTGTGTGGTCTGCGTCACTCCCCGCTGGAGCGCCGGCGCGAGGTTGTCCTATGCTGCGGGCAGGGGACCGGGGCTCCACTCACCTCACGGAAGGAGCGGACCGCTACCCGGAAGCACGTGTCGAGGAGACAGAAATGTCGAACACCCTTGATGCCTCCGGAGTCGGCGGGTCGGACACCCCGAACCTCGACTTCGACGGCACCACCCCGTACGAGGACTACGTCCAGGCGGACGTTCTCACCCACCTCCAGCACCTCCGCTCGGACGACCCGGGCGAGATGGTCTTCCTGGTCACGACCCAGGTCATGGAGCTGTGGTTCACGGTCATCGTCCACGAGTGGGAAACCGCCGCGAAGGCCCTGCGCGAGGACCGCATCCCGGTCGCGATGGATGCGCTGAAACGTTCCCTCCGCGAACTCGAAGCCCTCAACGCCTCCTGGCGCCCCCTCGCCCAGCTCACCCCGGGACAGTTCAACGCCTACCGCTCCGCGCTGGGCGAAGGTTCCGGTTTCCAGTCGGCCATGTACCGCCGGATGGAGTTCCTGCTCGGCGAGAAGTCCTCCTCCATGCTCGTCCCGCACCGCGGCGCGCCGCGCGTCCACGCGGAGCTGGAGAAGGCCCTCCACGAGCCGAGCCTCTACGACGAGGTCCTGCGCCTGCTCGCCCGCCGCGGCCTGCCGGTCCCGGCCGCCGTCCTCGACCGCGACCTCTCGCGGCGCTACGAACCCTCGGCCGAGGTCGAGGCCGTCTGGACGGGCCTCTACGCCACCCCGGACGAGCACCTGGACCTGCACCGCCTCGGCGAGGTCCTCACCGACGTCGCCGAGCTCGTCTGGCGCTGGCGCAACGACCACCTGGTCGCCACCCGCCGCGCGATGGGCGCGAAGACGGGCACGGGCGGCTCGGCCGGCGTGACCTGGCTGGAGAAGCGCGCCACGAAGAACGTCTTCCCGGAGCTCTGGACGGCCCGCAGCCATGTCTGAGACCTCCAGCGCCGCCGACCTGGCGGCCCGCGCGGCATCCCTGGACGCCGCCGACGAGCTGGCCAAGCTCCGCGGGCGCTTCACCCTCCCCGACGGCGTCGTCTACCTGGACGGCAACTCCCTCGGCGCACTCCCGGCCGGCGTCGCCGACACCACCGCCGACGTCGTCTCCCGCCAGTGGGGCGAGCTCCTCATCCGGTCCTGGGACGAGAGCGGCTGGTGGACCGCGCCCGAGCGGATCGGCGACAAGATCGCCCCGCTCGTCGGCGCGGCCTCCGGCCAGGTCGTCGTCGGCGACTCCACCAGCGTCAACCTCTTCAAGGCCCTGGTCGGCGCCGCGCGCCTCGCGGCGCCCGGCCGGACCCGGATGCTGGTCGACGCGGCCACCTTCCCGACCGACGGCTACATAGCGGAGTCGGCGGCCCGGATGACGGGCCTGACCGTCACCCCGGTGGATCCCTCGCACGCGGCCGAGGCGATGGACGCGGACACCGCCGTGGTCCTCCTCAACCACGTCGACTACCGCACCGGGCGGCTCCACGACCTGCCCGCCCTCACCGCGGCGGCCCGAGCCGCCGGGGCGATCACGGTCTGGGACCTCTGCCACTCCGCCGGGGCCCTCCCCGTCGGCCTCGACGCGCACGCCGTCGACCTCGCGGTCGGCTGCACGTACAAGTACCTCAACGGCGGTCCGGGTTCCCCGGCGTACCTGTACATCGCCGCGCGCCACCAGGCCGGCTTCGACTCCCCGCTCCCCGGCTGGAACGGTCACGCGGATCCCTTCGCGATGACCCCGGCCTTCGAGGCGGCCGAGGGCGCGACCCGCGGCCGCGTCGGCACCCCGGACATCCTGTCCATGCTGGCGCTGGAGTCGGCGCTCGACGCCTGGGAAGGCGTCTCCGTCGAGGCCGTACGGGCCAAGTCGCTCGCCCTGACCGACTTCTTCCTCGCCTGCGTGGCGGCGTACGTCCCGCAGGGCCGGGTCGAGTCGGTCACTCCGGACGAGCACGGGCACCGCGGCAGCCAGATCTCGCTGCGCACCGAGAACGCCCGAGAGGTCATGCGGGAACTCATCTCCCGCGGGGTCATCGGCGACTTCCGCGCGCCCGACGTCCTGCGCTTCGGCTTCACCCCGCTCTACGTCGGTTTCGCCGACGCAGAGCGCGCCGCGCGCACACTGGGTCACATTTTCGGGTGACTCGGTAGCGAAACGTCACATCACCGGGCGGGCGGGGCTACGGCTCCGTCCGCCCGGTCACATCCCGGACCCTGCACGGAAGCGCTCGTTCCAGACTGATACGGTCCCGCTCTGCCGGAACACCGGAACATCTGTCCCCGCTGTCCCACGCGTTACCGAGAGGTTGAGCCGATGACGGACCCCGCCGCCGTGGAACGGGACGCCGCCGAGGCCGCCTCGGCCTTCTCCCACCCGGCCGTCGCGCCGGACGCGACCGGCGCGTACGGGGAACACCCCGACCAGGTCGTCGACTTCTACGCCCCGCGCGCCGAGACCCCGGGCGGCCCGGTACCGCTGGTGGCCGTCCTGCACGGCGGCGCGTGGCGGGCCCCGTACGACAGGCGGCACATCACCCCCTTCGCGGACTTCCTGGCCCGGCGGGGTTTCGCCGTCGCGAACGTCGAGTACCGGCGGGGGAGTTCCCTGCCGCACCAGCACGCCGACGGGCCGGTCGCCGGGCGCTGGCCGGAGACCTTCGACGACGTCGCCGCCGCGATGGACGCCCTCCCGGAGCTGGCCGCCACCGCGCTCCCGCAGGCCGACGTCCGCCGCCTGGTCGTCACCGGCCACTCCGCGGGCGGGCACCTCGCGCTGTGGGCCGCGGCCCGGCACGTGCTCCCGTCCGGCTCCCCGTGGAGGCTGTCCGCCCCGCCGCTGCTGCGCGGGGTGGTGGCGCTGGCGCCGATCGCGGACTTCGCGGTGGCGGAGGAGCTGGGCGTGTGCGGCGGCGCGAGCGCGCAGCTGCTGGGCGGCGAGGAGTACTTCGCGGACCGCCTGCCGTACGCGGACCCGGCGGCGCTGCTGCCGACGGGCATCGCCACGGCGGTGGTGCAGGGGCGGGACGACATCGTGGTCCCGCAGCAGGTGGCCGAGGCGTACGTGGCGGCGGCGGCGAAGGCGGGCGAGATGGTGGGGCTGACGCTCCTCGACGACGTCGGGCACTTCCCGCTCATCGACCCGGCGGCGGACGCGTGCGCGGTGGTGTCGGAGGAGATCGCGCAACTGGCCTGGTAGCGGCCGCCGGTTGGCGGTCCGGCGGCCGGTGACCCGCGTCCGGCGGCTCGGCGGGGACCGGGGTGGGGTGCCCGTTCCGGGCTTCCGGCGGTGTGCGAGGATCCGCGCACAGGAACCGGGCCCCGTGGATCCAGGGGCTCGACGAGCGGTCGGCGGGAGAGCGGACATGAGCAGCAGCACCCTGCGGGCCCGGTGGGGGCTGCTCGTCGAACAGCACGTGGGCAGCGGCGAGGGCCGGGAGTGGTCCATCAAGGTCCTGGGCCACCTCGAGGGCACGCGCGAGGAGGCCGTCGCCGCACTGCGGGAACACGCCGAAGACTACAAACCCCAGCATCCGTACCGGCCGAAGCGACGGGTCCTGTACCGGGACGGCGATTCCTTCCTGTTGGTCCTGGACGGACGCTGGCAGGTCTTCCACTGCCGGTTCACGGTGGCGGAACAGCTCCACGACAGCGCGGGATGACACCGGGGCAGAATCTCGCCAACTCCCCCTCTGCGCGGGGATATCGGCTGATCATGCGACGAGGATCTATGTACTGTGGCCCAGACAGTTCCTGAGCATGTTCAAAAAAATGGGGGGAACGGTGCGCAGTCGCCGTCTCGTAATTTCCGTGGCCGTCATAGCAGCCACGGTCGGTCTCGTCCCGGGGATGGCCCACGCGGCCGGCCCCGTCGCCCCGGTCGCACCGGGCGCGCAGGGCGTGACCGCTCCCGCCGTGGATCTGGGGAAGGCCGCGGCGCCGAACTTCAAGACCTTCAAGAGCCCCGCCGAGCGCTCGGTCCGCAAGGGCCTGCCCGGCGGGAAGGCCGGGGCCAGTGCCTCGCAGGCCGCCGGGAATCCGGACCTGGCCATCGTGCTGAACGCGGCGAGCACCACCGCGCACGCACTGGACCTGGAGACCACCGTCATCAGCGCGGACTCCACGCTGAAGGTCACCGTCGACTGGGGCGACGGGAACACGGACGGGATGGACGCCTACGGCTCGACCGTCCTCAAGAGCAGCCACACCTACGCCGAGCTCGGCGAGTACACCGTCAAGGTCACCGTGACGGACCCGGCGAACCAGGCCGAGGTCGTCAACGAGTTCCAGGTCATGACCGCGGGCTCGGACTTCGTCCCGTACGCGCCCACCCGCCTCCTCGACACCCGCGACGGGACCGGCGCCGCCAAGGGCAAGGTCGCCCCGTACGGCTCCACCCGCGTGAAGGTCGGCGGCAACGGCGCGATCCCCGCCGGGGTCACCGCCGTGGTCCTCAACCTGACCGTCACGAACACCACCTCCGGCGGGCACGTCACGGCGTTCCCCGAGGGCACCGACCGTCCGAGCACGTCGAACGTCAACTTCGAGGCGGGCCAGACCGTCCCGAACCTGGTGATCGTGCCGGTCGGCAAGAACGGCTACGTCGAGCTGGCCAACCGCGGCGAGCAGTCGGTCGACCTGATCGCGGACGTGACCGGCTACTTCACCCGGACCGAGGCGAGCGGCTACGCGCCGATGACCCCGTCCCGCTTCGTCGACACCCGTGAGGGCCTCGGCACGGTCAAGGGCCAGCTCGGCGGGCGCAAGACCTTCTCCACCCAGATCAGCGGCCTGCGCGGCGTGCCCCAGGGCATCACCGCCGTGGCCCTCAACGTGACCGTCACCAACCCGAAGGAGGCCGGCCACCTGTCGGTCTTCCCGGGCGGCGGCGCCACCCCCACCGCGTCCAACCTGAACTTCACCCCCGGCCAGACGATCGCCAACTCGGTCATCGCGCCCGTCGGGGCGGACGGCAAGATCAGCATCTTCAACGGCGCCTGGGCGGGCACCGACGTGATCGTCGACGTCGTCGGCTACTACGGCAAGGACAGCAAGGCGTCCTTCATGCCGCTCGAGCCGGGCCGCATCCTCGACACCCGTGACCCCGCCTGGCCCTACGGCCCGCTGCGCGCCCGGAACTACATCTACACCTACAACGGGAAGTCGCCCGGCGAGGTGGGCGTCGACGGGTACGTGCTGAACACCACCGTGACCAACACGAGAGGCACCGGCTTCCTGTCGGTCGCACCGGACCCGAACACGGTCCAGCAGTACAAGGACGGGACCGCGGTCTTCCCGGAGCGTCCCAGCGCCTCGACCCTGAACTGGACGGCCGGCAAGACCGTCCCGAACCTGGTCCAGGCGAGCTCCGGCAAGAACGGCATCGTCGACTACTGGAACCAGGGCTGGGAGGACGTCGACCTCGTCGTCGACATCTTCGGCTACTACGAGTCCAAGTGATCCTCCGCTGAGCGCCCGGGGACGGCCTTCCGTCCCCGGGCGCTCAGCGTTCCGGTTTGCCCCGGGCGAGGTGTTCCACCAGTTCGGCCAGGTCCTCGCAGACCTGTTCGATCTTCAGGCGGACGTTGTTCTGCTCGGTGACCATCGCCGACAGCAGCAGCCCGGTCAGGGCCGCCGCCCCGTTGAGGGCCTGCAGGTTGATCATGGTCCCCAGGAGGGTCTGCCCGTCGAACGGTCCGGTGCGGTCGCTCGCCGCCCCGATCGCCAGGACGGACACGAACAGGATGCACGGGGCGCTCCCGGCGAGCTGGAAGCGTACGGCCGCCCAGATGATCAGCGGGAACACGAGGAACAGCAGGGACAGCGAGCTCCGGGTGGCCACGACGGTGACGACGACGGACGTGAGCACCAGGGCCGTCGCCTCGGGCACCCGGTAGCCGCCCTCCGCGGGGCGGCGGATCCGGCGCAGGACGAGCAGGAGGGGCGTCACCACGAGCACGCCCATCGCGTCCCCGGCCCACCAGGCCGACCACACCGGCCAGAACCGGGCCGAGGGCAGGTCGCCGCCGAGCACCAGCGTCCAGGTCCCGATGGTGGCGCTGAGCAGCATCGGCAGCAGACCCCCCAGGAAGACCAGCGCCAGGGCGTCCCGCAGCCGGTCGACCTCGCTGCGGAAGCCCACCCGGCGGAGCATCAGGTACGCGCACACGGGCGCGAGGGTGTTCCCCGCGACGATGCCGAGGCCGGAGAGGGTGAAATCGCTGATCCGCTCGATCGCGAGGTACGTGCCGAGGGCGATCCCCGGCCATGTCCGCAGGCCCAGCCAGAGCAGGGCGGCGAGGGCGATGCCGGTGGGCGGCCACAGGGGCGTGACCTCGGCTCCGTCGACGACCACGGACTGGTGCAGGCCGATCCGTCCGCCCGCGTAGTAGGCGACGGCGACGGCGAGGATCAGCAGGACGGTTGTGGACAGACGTCGCCATTCCTCGGTGCGCACCACAGCATCAGACAACAGGCCCGCGTCCGGACGGGGCGTGACGCGCCGCGTCGTGGGTCAGGACGAGCACTGCGGCGTCATCGGCATGGCCGGTGGAGTCGGCCACCTTCATCACCTCGGCGGCCAGCTCGTCGGGATCGGCGCCCGCCGCATCCCGTACGACGCGCACGACGCGCTCCAGCCCCACCTCGATCGGGAACCTCGGGCCCTCGACGACGCCGTCGGTGAGCAGGACGATCGATCCCGCCGTCGTCAGGCGGCGCCGCGTCACGCCGTACGCCGATCCGGACTGCAGGTTCAGCGGCAGTCCGCCGTCGTCATCGCTGATCCCGTACCGGCCGTCGACGGTGGCCCAGACCGAGGGCACGTGGCCGGCCCGGGCGCTCTCCAGTTCCCACGTCCGCGGATCGAAGCGGAGCAGGCTGCAGGTCGCGAAGAGGTCGCGGTCCATGGAGAGCAGCACCTCGTTGGCCCGGCCGAGCACCTCGCCGGGATCGGGGACGACGGCCGACACCGCCCGCAGGCAGATCCGGATCTGCCCCATGAACGCGGCCGCGTCCACATCGTGTCCCTGGACGTCGCCGATGCAGAAGGCGAGGGCGCCCTCGGGCAGCTGGAAGCCGTCGTACCAGTCGCCGCCGATGTCCAGGCCGTGCCGGGCGGGGGCGTACCGGGCCGCGGCGCGCAGCCCGGGCAGCACGGGCAGGGTGGTGGGCAGCATCTCGCGTTGCAGCGCCTCGGCCAGCTCGACCCGGGCCTGCTGCAGCTCGACCCCTTGCCGTGCCTGGGCGGTGAGCCGTCCGAGCATGCTGAGGAGGTCGGCGCTCGCCACGCGCGGGGGGCGGCGCGGACTCATGGAACGCTCCGAGGTGCATCCATTCGTCCCTGCTTCCGCTCCGCTCACGAGCCCGTGCACATCATATTTCCGGGCACCCGGAACGCGCCCCCCGAGACGGCCCCGGCGGCTTCAGTCCCACTGCTCGTCGGCGAGCGAGGCGACCGGCTGCGGCTTGCCGATGACCGCCAGGGCGATGAAGAAGTTGATCTGGCCGATCGCGATGGTGAGGGTGGCCAGCGCCTTCTCGTCGTAGTGCTTCGCCACCTCGGCGTACAGCTCGTCGCCGACGCGCTCCCGGCCGTGCGGGGCGGGCTGGAGGGTGGCCTCCACCAGGGCGAGCGCGGCGCGCTCGGCCGCGGTGAAGTAGGGGGCGTCCTGCCAGGAGGAGACGGCGGTGATGCGCTCCTCGGACTCCCCGGCCTTGCGGAGGAAACCGGTGTTCAGGACGGTCAGGTAGGTGTTGTGGACGATCTGCCCGGCCCGCAGGTGGACCAGGCTGATCGTGGTGCGCGGCACCGAACGGTTGCCCGTCGCCCGGAAGAGGGCGGCGCTGATGTCGTTCAGCTCGGGCACGAATTCCGCCGGGTTCGGCATCCGGGAGATGGAGGCGGCGGTGTTCGAGTCGTTCGAGGTGGTCGTCATGACTGCTCTCCTTCAGGCCGTGTCGGCGTCTACACAGCACTGACGGACGGGCCCGCCCGGATGTGACCGGATGCGGAAAGATTCTTTTCCCGGAAACGCGAAGGGCCCCGCCCGGACTTCCGTCCGGGCAGGACCCACGCTCGGTGGTGCCTCTCCTGCCCGCAGGATCGCCTGCGGGATTTCCTACAGGAAGGAGTTGATCTCGATCGTCTCGGTGCGGCCGGGGCCGACGCCGATCGCGGAGATCGGGGCGCCCGACATCTCCTCCAGGGCCTTGACGTAGGCCTGGGCGTTCGCCGGCAGGTCCTCGAAGGTCTTGGCCTTGGTGATGTCCTCGGACCAGCCGGGGAGGTATTCGTAGATCGGCTTCGCGTGGTGGAAGTCGGTCTGCGAGTAGGGGAGCTCCTCGACGCGCTTGCCGTCGATCTCGTACGCGACGCACACCGGGATCTGCTCCCAGCCGGTCAGCACGTCCAGCTTGGTGAGGAAGAAGTCCGTCAGACCGTTCACCCGGGTGGCGTACCGTGCGATCGGTGCGTCGAACCAGCCGCAGCGACGGTCACGGCCGGTGGTCACACCGCGCTCGCCACCGATGCGGCGCAGGTCCTCGCCGTCCTGGTCGAACAGCTCGGTCGGGAACGGGCCCGCACCGACGCGGGTCGTGTAGGCCTTGAGGATGCCGATGACCCGGCTGATCTTCGTCGGGCCCACGCCGGTACCGGTGCAGGCGCCGCCCGCGGTCGGGTTCGACGAGGTGACGAAGGGGTAGGTGCCGTGGTCGACGTCGAGCAGGGTGCCCTGGCCGCCCTCGAACAGCACGACCTTGTCCTCGTCCAGCGCCTTGTTGAGGATCAGGGTGGTGTCGGCGACGTACGGCTTGATCTGCTCCGCGTACTGGAGCATCTCCTCGACGATCTGCGCGGCGTCGATCGCGCGGCGGTTGTAGAGCTTCGCCAGCAGCTGGTTCTTGCCCTCCAGCGCCGCTTCGACCTTCTGGATGAGGATCGACTCGTCGTAGAGGTCCTGGACGCGGATGCCGATGCGGTTGATCTTGTCCGCGTAGGTCGGTCCGATGCCGCGGCCGGTCGTACCGATCTTGCGCTTGCCGAGGAAGCGCTCGCCGACCTTGTCGAGGGTGACGTTGTACGGCGTGATCAGGTGCGCGTTGCCGCTGAGGAGCAGCTTGGAGGTGTCGATGCCGCGCTCGTTCAGGCCGCGCAGCTCGGAGAGCAGGACGGCCGGGTCGACGACGACGCCGTTACCGATGACCGGGGTGCATCCGGGGGAGAGGATGCCGGACGGGAGAAGGTGCAGCGCGTACTTCTGGTCGCCTACGACGACCGTGTGGCCGGCGTTGTTGCCACCCTGGTAGCGCACTACATAGTCAACGGATCCACCGAGCAGGTCGGTGGCCTTTCCCTTGCCCTCGTCACCCCACTGAGCTCCGAGCAGCACAAGAGCGGGCACAGGCGTACACCTCTTCCGGATGGGGCATGTCCAAGGTCAGGGGGGCGTACGACGATGTACGCAGGCTGAGCCGTCGGACCGGTACCCCGGAATAGACGAAGGCCCTGGCGCAATAGCGCAAGGGCCTCTTGCACAAAGATGCTACCCGAGGAAGGACCGAGGTGTCGGCTCCAGAGCCCACCATGAGCCATGCGGGCGCGCCGGTAGGCGGCCTGCTCGTGCTCGTCGACCCGGTCGCCCGCCGTCTTGACGGCGAGTCCGTGCGGATCGCGAAAGATGTGTTGTCAGCGGGCGCGGCGGCGAAAATCTGCCTCCCGGATTCGCAGGAGGAATTTGCGCGGGCTCTCGCCCGCCGGGGTCATCGGCAGCCGGTGATCGTGGGCGACGACCGGGCCCTGATCCGGGCCGTGGGGCTGCTGTACCGGGAGCGGGCGCTGGGCGAGGGCCCCCTCGCGCTGGTCCCCGTGGGGCCCGTGGGGTCCCTCGGGCTGGCGGGTTCCCTCGGCGTTCCGCTTTCGGCCGTTTCCGCGGCCCGGGCGGTGCTCGACGGGTCGGTGCGGACGTGCGACCTGCTGGTCGACGACAGCGACGGGGTGGTGCTGGGCGCACTGCGGATCCCGCCGGTGCGGGGGATCCCGCGGCCGGCCGGGCCGTCGGTGTGGAGCGCGTACCGCTCGCTGGTCCGGACGCTGGTCCGCCCGGTGGGGGCGGGCGGCGGCGGGGGCGGCGGGGCGGGCGGGAGCGAGGGGTACCACCGGCTGCGGGTCGAGGCCGACGGGGTGCTGCTGGCGGATGTGGACCAGCCCGTGGAGGACGTGTCGGTGCGCACGTGCGACGACGGAGGTCCGGCGGAGGTCGTGGTCCGCACGGGCGGAGCCGGACCGGCCGGCTCCGGCTCCGGCTCCGGCTCCGGCTCCACGGTGACGGCCCGGGCCAAGACGGTGACGGTGTCGGGCGCGGACTTCCGCTACCGCGCCGACGCGGCGATGACCGGGCCGGTCCGCCGCCGTACGTGGACCCTGAGACCCGGGGCATGGACGCTCACCCTGCCCCGCTGACGGGGGCGACGGACGCGGCGTCGGCCGACGCGTGGGCCGACGTGCCGGGCGACGTGCCGGGCGACGTGCCGGCCGCCTCGCTGGCCGACGCACTGGGTGACTGGCGACGGGACGGTCTGCTGCTCTGCCTGTTGCCGGTGTTCTGGTGGCCGGCGGTCGTCGCGGCCGTGCTCACCCGGCCGCTGGTACTGGTGGTGCTGCTGAGCCCGGTGCTGCTGGGGGTGCGGGAGCTCCACGCCGCCCGGAGGGCCCGGCGGGCGCTGCGGGACCCGGCGGTGCGCTGGACCCCGTACGAGGCCGTGGTGGTCCGGGCGCGGTGGCGCCCGCCGGTGCTGGTCTTGGCCGAGGGGCGGTACGCGCTCACGCTGGGCGTGCTGGGCCGACGGGTGCTGCCGCCGCGCCCGTGGCCCCGTACGGCGGCGCCGGGCGCGGCCGCTTCGGCGGCTTCGGCCGCCTCGGTGGCCTCGGTGGCCGAGCCCGGGCATCAGGTGCGGGTGGTGCGGCTCGCGGGGGATCCGGCCGCGGGCGGCATCCTGTGGGCCCCGCACTCCGGGGGCCTGGGTCACGCCCGTCCCGTACGCCGCGCCAGGCGGCCCTAGTCGAGGCCGATCTTCTTCCTGTGGTCCCGCCAGCGGTCCATCATGGCCAGCATCTCGCCCTGCAGGAACTCGAAGAAGGCCGCGGTCTCCGCGATCCGCGCGCCGGCCGGCGAGTCCGCGCCGAGGGTGGCGGCGCCCTCGCGCAGGGTCTTCTCCCACAGGGTCAGGACCTGGTCGCGCCGGGTGAAGGTCTCGTACCAGAGCTCGTTGTGCAGGACGTACCGGTCGCGCCGTGAGCCCGGTTCGCGCTCGCGGCTGACCATGTTGACCTGGGTCAGGTAGGACACGGCCCCCGACACCGCCGCCGGGCTGATCCGCAGCGCCTCGCCCAGCTCGGCCGAGGTCATCGCGCCCCCGTCGCTCGCCAGCAGCTGCGCGAAGACCCGCGCGGCCATCCGCTGCATGCCCGCGTCGGTGAGCTGCGCGGCGAACCGCTCCACGAAGCGCGAGACCGCTTCGCCGTTCCTGTCGTCCAGCCGGTCCTGCGCGTCCGCGCTCACGTCCACGCCCGTATCCGCCATGTCGTCCGCCACCTTCCCGACTTTACGCGATTCTTGACATTCTCAATATTCGCAAATTTGTGAAAGTAGCGTACGTTCGGAAACATGACGAAGGCAATCAGCGTCGCCGGACTCCACAAGGCGTTCGGCCGCACCCACGCACTGGACGGACTCGACCTCTCGGTCACCACCGGCGAGGTCCACGGCTTCCTCGGCCCCAATGGAGCCGGCAAGTCCACCACCATCCGGGTCCTGCTGGGCCTGCTGCGCGCCGACTCCGGCACCGCCGAGCTGCTCGGCGGCGACCCCTGGGCCGACGCGGTCTCCCTGCACCGCCGGGTCGCGTACGTCCCCGGAGACGTCACCCTGTGGCGCAACCTCTCGGGCGGCGAGGTCATCGACCTCTACGGGCGGCTCCGCGGCGGCCTCGACCGGACCCGCCGCGCCGAGCTCGTCGAGCGGTTCGAGCTCGACCCCACCAAGAAGGGGCGCACCTACTCCAAGGGCAACCGGCAGAAGGTCGCGCTCGTCGCCGCCTTCGCCTCCGACGTCGAACTGCTCATCCTCGACGAGCCCACCTCCGGCCTCGACCCGCTGATGGAGGAGGTGTTCCAGAGCTGCGTCGCCGATGCCCGCGCGGCCGGGCGCACCATCCTGCTCAGCTCGCACATCCTCAGCGAGGTCGAGGCCCTCTGCGACCGGGTCAGCATCATCCGCAAGGGCCGCACCGTGGAGACGGGGACCCTCGCCGAACTGCGCCACCTCACCCGTACGTCGATCAGCGCCGAGCTCGCCGGGCCGCCGAACGGGATCGCGCACCTGCCGGGTGTCCACGACGTGGAGGTGCAGGGGCTCAAGGTCCGGCTGCAGGCCGACACCGACAAGCTGGACGCCGTACTGCGCTCCCTCGTCACCTCGGGGGTGCGGTCGCTGACCTCGACGCCGCCCACCCTCGAAGAGCTCTTCCTGCGCCACTACACGGGCGAGGCGAACGAAGCGACCGAGGCGGCCGAGGCAGCCGAGGCGACCGGGGCGGCCGAGGCGACCGGGGCGAGCCGGGTGGGCGGGCGATGAGGCGACAACTGGCGGGCACCGGCGTCCTGCTCCGGCTGGCCCTGCGCCGCGACCGCGTGATGATGCCGGTCTGGATCCTCGTCACCTCGCTCCTGGTGGTGAGCATGCCCGGCTCGCTGGCCGGCGTGTACGGCACCGCCGCCGAACGCGCCCAGGTCGCGGCCTCGATGAACGCCAACAGCTCGATGCGCGCCCTGTACGGGCCCGTCTTCAGCGACTCCCTCGGCGGCCTGACCGCCTGGCGGGCCGGCGTCTACGGCGCGGTGCTCGCGGCCGTGATGAGCCTGGTCATCGTCGTCCGGCACACCCGCGAGGAAGAGGAGACGGGCCGTCAGGAACTGCTCTCCGCCGCGATGGTGGGGCGGCGCGCCCCGTTGACCGCCGCCCTGCTCGCCGCCCTCCTGGCCAACGCGTGCGTCGCACTCATCGTCGCGGGCGGCCTCGCGGGGCAGGGCGCGCCGGGTGCACTCGCCCTCGGCCTGGCCATGGCCGGCAGCGGCATGGTCTTCGCCTCCCTGGCGGCCATCGCCGCCCAGCTGACCGAGAGCGCCCGCGCCGCCAAGGGGATCACGGCCGCCGTGCTCGGCGCGGCCTTCGTCCTGAAGGCCGCGGGCGACTCCACCGGCGGCGGGAGTTCGGCCCTGACCTGGGCCTCGCCGCTCGGCTGGGTCGAGTACGTACGGGCCTTCGCCGCCGAACGCTGGTGGGTGCTCCTGCTGCTCGCCGCCGCCGTCGCGGTGCAGGCGGTCGCGGCGTACGCGCTGGCCGGACGGCGCGACCTGGGCATGAGCTTCCTGGCGACCCGGCCGGGGCCGGCCGAGGGGCGCCTGGGCACGGCGGGCGCGCTGGCCTGGCGGCTCCAGCGCGGTGGCGTCGCCGGATGGAGCGCCGGATTCCTGCTCGCCGGGTTCGTTTTCGGCGGGATGGCGGACGGCGCCGCGGACTTGGTCGGCGGCAACGAGAAGACCCGCGAGATCATCGAGCGGATGGGCGGGCAGGGCGGGCTCACCGATGCCTTCCTCGCCACGCTGGCCGGGATGTTCGGCCTGGTCGCCGCGCTGTACGTGGTCTCGTCGGTGCTGCGCCTGCCCGGTGAGGAGTCCGGGCAGCGAGCGGAGCCGCTGCTGGCGAACGCGGTGGGCCGGCTGCGCTGGGCCGGCGGCCACTTGGCCGTGGCCTTCGGTGGCTCGGCGCTGATCCTGCTGCTGGCGGGGCTGGGCCTCGGCATCGGGCACGGCCGCGACGTGGGGGCGACGGTCGGCGCCACGCTCGCCCAACTCCCGGCGGTGTGGCTGATCGGGGCGCTGGCGGCGCTGCTGTACGGCGCGGTGCCCGCGTACGCGACGGCCGCCTGGGCGGTGGCCGGGACCGCGCTGGCCCTGGGCTGGGTCGGCCCGGCGCTGAACCTCCCGCAGGCCGTCCTGAACCTCTCGCCCTTCGCCCACCTGCCCAAACTCCCGGGCACGGAGGCCTTGGCCTGGGCCCCGCTGCTGACCCTGACCGCCGCGGCGGCGGCCCTGACCGCGGCCGGCCTCGCGGCGCTGCGCCGCCGCGACATGACGGCATGACGGCGTGAGCGGCGTGAGCGGCGGGCTCCGGGCTAGAACTCCACGAGCAGCTGCTCCAGCCCCCGGATGACGTACCCGTCCCGCCACCGCGGCTCCTCGACGAGCCGCAGTGGCGGGACCCCGTCCGCCAGCAGCGCCCCGAACGAGGCCTCCAGCTCCCGCCGCGCCAGCGGAGCCCCCAGGCAGTAGTGGATCCCCGCCCCGAAGCTCAGGTGCGGATTGTCGGCCCGTACGAGGTCCAGCGCGTCGGGCTCCTCGAAGCGCGCGGGATCCCGGTTCGCGGACCCGAACAACAGCGCGACCTCGGCGCCGCGCGGGACATCGGTGTCCCCGATCCGGACGTCGTCGAGCACCCAGCGCTCGAACATCTGCAGAGGTGTGTCGTACCGCATGAGTTCATCCACAGCTGTGGACAACTTTTCGGGATCGCGGCTCTCGCGGAGCGCGGCGAGCTGCGCGGGATTGCGGAACAGCGCCCACCACCCGTTCACGGTGGTGTTGACGGTGGCCTCGTGTCCGGCATTCAGCAGGAGCACGCAGGTGGAGATCATCTCCTGCTCGCTGAGCCGGCCCTCCTCGTCGTGGGCGGCGATCAGGCCGGAGATCAGATCCTCGCCGGGGCGCGTGCGGCGCTCGGTGATCAGCTCCCGCAGGTAGGCGCTGAACTCGACGCTCGCCCGCACCGCGCGCCGCGCCGTCTCCTCGTCCGGCCGGAGCTCGAACATCCCGCAGATGTCCGCCGACCACGGCCGCAGGAGCCCCCGGTCCGCCTCCGGCACGCCCAGCAGCTCAGCGATCACGGCCACCGGCAGCGGCTCGGCGACGGTCGCGAGCAGATCCCCGCCCCCGTCCGCGAGCAGCCGACCCACCAGCTCCCCGGCCATCCGCTGCACGGCGGGCACGAGCCGCTCCACCGTCCGCGGGGTGAAGGCCTTCGCCACCAGCCGGCGCACCCGCGCGTGCGCGGGATCCTCCAGGTCCAGCAGGCCGTTGCCGTTGAGCACGTGGAAGGGCTCGTGCTCCGGCGGCGGCGCCTCGCGCCCGAACTCCTCGTGCGAGAACCGGTGCAGATAGGTCCGCCCCAGCCGCCGGTCCCGCAGCAGCGCACTCACATCGGCGTAATGCGGCACCAGCCACTGCCCGGTGGCCTCCCACCACACGGCCCGCCCCTGCTCCCGCAACTCCCGGTACGCCGGATACGGATCGGCGACGAACGCGGCATCCCACGGATCAAAGCCCATCCCCGCACCCTAGGGCTTCGCCGTCCCCTACGCCGGTGTCACCAGCCGGGTCTCGTAGGCGAACACCGCCGCCTGGGTGCGGTCGCGCAGGCCCAGCTTCACCAGGATCCGGCTCACGTGGGTCTTGATCGTGGACTCCGCGACGATCAGCCGGGAGGCTATCTCCGCATTGGACAGCCCCTGTGCGATCAGCACCAGCACCTCCGTCTCCCGCTCCGTCAGCTCACCCACTCCCGCCGGATCCGCCAGCTTGCGCGTCTCGGAGATCTTCGAGAACTCCGCGATCAGCCGCTTGGTCACCGAAGGCGCCAGGAGGGCCTCCCCGGCCGCCACCACCCTTACCCCGTCCGCCAGCTGACGGGCCGAGGCGTCCTTCAGGAGGAACCCGGAGGCCCCGGCCCGCAGCGCCTGGTACACGTACTCGTCGAGGTCGAAGGTCGTCAGGACCAGCACCTTCGCGTCCGTGTCCGCGGCGACGATCTCCCGCGTCGCCTCCAGGCCGTTCATCTGCGGCATCCGGATGTCCATCAGCACCACGTCCGGCCGGAGCGCCGCCACCTGTGCGATGGCCTCCCGGCCGTCGACCGCCTCGCCCACGACCTCGATGCCGTCCATGGCGTTCAGCAGGACGGAGAACCCCTCCCGCACCATCATCTGGTCGTCGACGATCAGCACTCTGATCGTCATGCCGCCCCCTCCGCCGCCACCGGCTCGGGCTCCTGGCGAGTGCGCACCGGTATGAACACCGCCACCTCGTACCCGCCCGCGGCCGTCGGTCCGGCCGTCATCTCCCCCTCCAGCATGGCCACCCGCTCCCGCATTCCGGTGATCCCGTGCCCGGCCCCCGGCGAGGGCCGCGCATCCCCGGTCGCCACCTCATTGACGATCCGTATCCCCAGACCGCCCAGCACGTACGAGACCTCCACCCCGGCCGCCGCTCCCGGCGCGTGCCGCAGCGTGTTGCTCAGGGCCTCCTGGATGATCCGGTACGCCGACAGCTCCACGCCCTGCGGCAGCTCCCGCACCGCGCCCGTGATCGTCTTCTCCACGCTCAGCCCGGCCTCCCGCACGTTGCCCAGCAGCCCGTCCAGCGAGGCCAGCGTCGGCTGCGGGGCGTCCGGAGCCTCGTAGTCCGCGGAGCGCACCACACCCAGCACCCGCCGCAGCTCCGTCAGGGCCGCCACGGCGTTCTCCCGAATGGTGACGAACGCCGCCTCCAGCTCCGGCGGCGGGTTCTTCACCCGGTACGGCGCGGCCTCCGCCTGGATCGCCACCACCGACATGTGGTGGGCCACCACGTCGTGCAGCTCCCGCGCGATCGTCGTCCGCTCCTCCAGCAGGGTCCGCTTGTCCCGCTCGACGGCCGTGACCTCCTGCTGCGCCGTGACCTCCTGCCGTGCCTCCTTGCGGGTGTTGCGGACGGTCACCGCGAGGAGGGAGACCGCGGACAGGAAGGCCATCGGTCCGGGTTCGAGGGGCTGGCCTATCAGCGAGGGCAGGAAGGACCCCATCGCCACGGTGATCAGCCACAGCCAGCCGGCCACCCGCGGCCGGCTCCGCAAGGCCACGATGGTGATCACGACGAGGTGGGCGAAGAAGGTGCCCGGAGACCACGGCCAGGTCATGCCCGTGCTCTCCACCATGGCCAGCGGCAGGGTCACACCGACCACCACCCACAGGGCGCCGATCGGCCGCACCAGCGTCATCAGCACCGGCGCCGCGGCCAGCAGCCCCAGCAGCAGCGACAGCCCGGAAGGGACCATCCTGTTATTGACGATGGTGACGAACACCGTGATCACGGACAGCAGGACCACCACGGCATGCGGCAGGAACGCCGTCCTGGGGCGCAGCGCCCGCGGAACCCACCGGGCGAGCCGCCCGTCCGTGCGGATCGGCGGCAGCGGCCGGTAGGCGAACGCATCGGTGATCAGGTCGTCGCGGAGGTTCTGGAAGAGCCCCGAAGCGAGTCGGAACTCAGGTGGCCGGGCTGTCCCCCCGGTGGTCGTCTCGGTCATACCCCCCACCGTAGGGTGGCGGTCCCGTCGTCCGCGTCGCCGCTGAAGGGGATATCCCGGCATCCCCCTCAAGTACTACGAGGGCCGCGAAGACCACCCGGGCCGTCTCAGTAACCCGTCGGCCGGACCAGCCCCGTCTCGTACGCGAACACCGCCGCCTGCGTGCGGTCGCGCAGGCCCAGCTTCACCAGGATCCGCCCGACATGCGTCTTCACCGTCTGTTCCGCCACCGTCAGATGGGCCGCGATCTCCGCGTTCGACAGGCCCTGGGCCACGAGCGACAGGACCTCGGTCTCCCGCTCGGTCAGTTCGTCGATCCGGGCCCGCGACGGCGCCCGAGGCGCCCCCAGCCGAGAGAACTCCGTGATCAGCCGCTTCGTGATGTTCGGCGAGAGCAGCGCCTCGCCGGCCGCCACCACCCGCACCGCCTCGGCGAGCTGGTCGGCCGAGGCGTCCTTGAGCAGGAACCCGGAGGCCCCGGCCCGCAGCGCCTCGTACACGTACTCGTCGAGATCGAAGGTGGTCAGCACCAGCACCTTCACGGCGGCGTCGGGGACGCCGGTGATGACGGACGTGGCCTCGATGCCGCCCATCCCCGGCATGCGGATGTCCATCAGCACCACGTCCGGATCCAGCTCGGCGACCTTCGCCACGGCGTCGGCCCCGTCCACCGCCTGTCCCACGACCTCGATGTCGGGCTGCGCGTTGAGGAGCACGGTGAAGCCCTGCCGCACCATCATCTGGTCGTCGGCGATCATCACCTTGATCGGGGTGCTCATGAAGCCTTCTTCGTCTCGGGGGCGGTGCCGGCGGGCGGGTGCTGAGGATCCATCGGCAGTACGGCGCTGACCTCGTACCCGCCGTCGGGACGCGGGCCGGCGGCCAGTTCACCTCCCAGCATGCCTGCCCGCTCCCGCATCCCCAGCAGCCCGTGCCCCGCACCCTGGGACGGCGGGGCCGGCCGGGTCGGCGCGGTGTTGGCGATGCACAGGTGCAGCTCGCGCGGCCCGTACGCTATGCCGACCTCGACCCGCGAACCGGGCGCGTGGCGCAGACAGTTGCTCAGTGCCTCCTGCACGATCCGGTACGCGGTGAGCTCCACGCCCGGGGTCAACGGCCGCCGGATGCCCGCCGTCTCGGTGGTGACGTCCAGCCCGGCCCCCCGCACGTTGTCCACGAGGCCGTCCAGCTCGGCCAGGGTGGGCTGCGGATGTTGCAGCGTCGCGGGATCGTCGGGCTGTTCGGAGCGCAGGACCCCCAGGACCCGCCGCAGCTCCGTCAGGGCCTCCAGCGCGTTGGCCCGGATGCCGGCCAGGTTCTCCTTGAGCTCCTCGGACGGGTTCTCCACCAGGTGCGGGGCGACCTGCGCCTGGATGGAGATCACCGACATGTGGTGCGCGACGACGTCGTGCAGCTCGCGGGCGATCCGGCTGCGCTCCTCCAGCAGGGTGCGCCGGGCGCGCTCCTCCTCGGTGAGGGTTTCCTGCTCGACGAGCTTGCCGCGGGCCAGGCGCGTCGCGCGGAGCGCGTAGCCGAGGACGCCGACGAAGCCGAAGAGGACGGCGACGCCCCCGATGATCGTCTGGCTCTGGGGCGGTCTGAGGACGACGTCGGTCACTGCGGAGAGGGTGAGCGTGATGCCGATGACCCAGACGGTCACCCGGGCCGGCACCCGCAGGGCGACCATCAGGATGAGGGGCGCGAACGTGAACGGCCCGGCGGGCGTCCAGTGCCATGACTGTCCCTGACCGACGTGGTTGTGGATGGCCCAGGCGATGAGGCCCGTGGTGACGAGGCCGAGCCACCAGGCGGCGATCGGCCGGAACATGCTGAGCAGGACGGACGCGGACGTCAGCACCGACAGTCCCAGCACGGCGCCGCCGAAGACCCCGTAGTGGTCGTTCAGCTGCATCCCGGTCAGGACACCGCAGGGAATGGCCGCGTAGCCGAGGACCACATGCGGCAGCCAGGCCAACCAGCGCGGCCGGGACATCCTCGGGAGGGGATCGCGCCGGAGGGTGAACAGCTCCTGGGCCAGACTGCGCTGCGCGGGCCGGCCGTCGCGGCCGTCGCGGCCTTGTCTGGTGTCGGGTACCGGGGACTCGCTCGGATCGCTCACGGGCTCCAGCCTAGGCATGGGTGATCTCCTTGTCGGAGGCCGTCGTCCGGTGGGAGCCGACGACGATGCGGGTGGTGCCCTCAGGCTTCGGGCGGCGGGAGCCCCGCTCGTACGTGCGGAACGCGGCCCAACACACCGTCAGCGCGGCGGCGAACACCGGCAGCCACAGCATCCGCGCCGCTATCCAGCCCGGGGAGTCGGGCACGGTGTGCAGCCCGGGCAGATCGGTCGAGAGCAGCAGCCCGAGCGCGGTGACGGCCATCATGGCGGTCTGGTGCCACAGGAAGACCGTCATGGCGGAGAGGTTCACCAGGGCCACCTTCGCCCAGGCCGAAGGCCGCCGCATGACCCGGGCCAGCGGTTCGCGCACCAGCAGGGCCAGCCCGCACTGGGCCAGTCCGAACGCGGCTGCGGCCAGTGTCGGCGGGTTCAGGTTCGAGACCGTGGCCCCGGGGACACCCACCATGGACGCCGGGTACCCGCCCCACAGGACCAGCGCGACCGTGGCCACGGTCCCCGCACCGAGCAGGAGCAGCGCCGGCCGGCGCCGGGCGAAGGCCCCGCGGGACCAGGCGGCGCCCAGGGTGAAGGGGACGAGCCAGCCGGCGGCCACATTGCCCCAGCCGATCCACTCGGGCCCGCCGAGGCCGAAGCGCCACACGTCGACGCCGGCCACCACGGCCAGCGGCCACAGCGGGTTGAGCCGGGCCACGAGGGGGGTCGCGGCGGTGAGCGCGGCGAACACCAGCAGGAACCACATCGGCGACAGCACCAGCTTGACCAGCGCCCTGACGGTGTCCAGCTCCGCGCCGCCGACCAGCATCCCGCCCGCCACGACGGTCCACAGGACGAGCACCGCGGCCACCGGTCGGAACAGCCGGCCCAGCCGCTGCCGGACCCACGTGCCGTACGAGACCTGCCGCTCGCGCGCCGCGGCATACCCGCGGGCGGCGACGTGCCCGCCGACGAGGAAGAAGACGGCGAGGGTCTGGAACACCCAGGACACCGGGGCCAGCCAGGGCATGTGCGCCAGCGGGCTGGTGGTGCTCAGTCGGCCGTCGGTGGCGGTGAGGGCGGTGACCAGCCAGTGCCCGAGGACCACGCCGAGGATCGCGAAGGCCCGCAGTGCGTCCACGGTCCGGTCCCGGCCGGCCGGGGTGGCCGCGTCGATGCCCGTCGCGAGCGCGGACCAATGGGCGCGGAGTTTACGCATGGGGGACCTCCGAGGCGGGGGCGGTGCCGAGGACGATGGCGGCCAGGCTCTCCAGGGACTCGGTGCCGGGCTTGAGGTAGTCGCTGTGGCCGGCGGACCCGGCGGTGAAGGCCCGCGCCCCGAAGGCCGGGTCGACGGGATCGGTGCCGAAGCCGAGGCTGCCGAGCCGGACGTGCGGGACGTTCGCCACCCAGTCACCGCTGCCCCGGCCCGCCCAGACCCGGGCGCCGGTCGGCAGGTCCCGGGCAGCCGAGGCGCCCGTGCCGGGGCTGCCGAAGAGGGCCATGTCACCGACCGCGGCCCCTGTCGTGGTCCGGGCGCAGACCACGGAACCGTAGGAGTGGCAGAGCAGGGAGAGCCGGGCGCCGGGCGCCGCCATGGCCTCCAACCGGTCGAGGAAGGGCGCCAGTTCGGCGGCGGCCGCGTCGGCGCGGGCGGCGGTCAGGACGGTCGTGCTGACCGTGCCGGGGGTGTCGTACCCGAGCCAGGCGACCACGGCGGAGTGCGGATGCTCGGCCTGGAGGCGCTGCTGGAGGGCGACGGCCCCGGCGCGGAACCTCTCGTAGGTGTCGAGCGTGGTGTCGGAGCCGGGCACCAGGACGGTGACGCGGTCGGCGGTCTCCAGCTCGCCGAACACCTCGACCGCCCGGCCCTTGCCGCGGCCGTCGAAGGCGAGGAACTGTGCGGCTCCGGCCGCCTCCATGGTGCGGAGCCTGGCGGCCCGGCCAGAGCGGTCGCCTTCCTCGGCCATGCGGGCCGCCTCGACGAGATTGGCGCGGTTGGCGGCGTACCGGACCTGGGGCGGGGCGTCCTCCGCGAACGTGACGGGCACGGGGGCGGGGGCCCCGGCGGAGGCGGCCGCGGATATGGGGAACACCACGGCCGCCGCCACCAGGGCCGCCAGAAGCGTGCGGCGCATCCGGCCGCCACCGCCCCCTGCCCCGGCCGTGCCGGTGGCGAGAGCCGTCCCCGTCGTCCCGCCCGCGACCCTCGTGCCCGCCGTGCCCGCCGTGCCCGCCGTCCCCGTCTTCATGGTGTGTTCCCCCGGTATCCGGAAGAGCCGTCAGCGCTCTTCTCTGTTACCGAAGTTAGAAATCCGGGCCCGTGGTCGGCATCACGCCATGGAGCCGTGTCCGCACGTAGCTCTCAGGTATGACATGGGTTACTCGAGAGGCGCCCAGCCCGGCGAACAGCCCTGCGACGAAGCTCGGTTAGGGTCCGTACGTGATCGACGAAGACTGGCGCAACGACCGCATCGGCAGCGCGCACCGCGGGGAGAACCCGACCGTCCTGCGCCGCCTCGACTCCGGCTTCGCCGTCATCGGCGACCGGCAGTTCCTGCCCGGGTACTCGGTGCTCCTGACCGACGACCCGGCCGTGACCCGGCTCTCCGACCTGCCCCGGGCGCGCAGGGTTACGTACCTCGGGGACCTGGAGCGCCTCGCCGAGGCCGTCGAGCGGGCCTGCGCGCGGCTCGACCCGGCCTTCCGCCGCGTGAACATCGAGATCCTCGGCAACACCGACCCGTATCTCCACGCCCACATCTGGCCCCGCTACGACTGGGAGCCGGCCGATCGCGTCCGGCTGCCCGTGTGGCTGTACGAGGAGGAGTACCGGCGCGGTGAGGAAAACGCGCTGGGTCCCCGCCACGACGCCCTTCGGGCCGCCATCGGGGCGGAGCTGGACCGGCTGGGCGAGGCCTGAGGGCCGCCCCGGTCCCTGCCTGCCCTGACCTGCCCTGCCCTGCCCTGCCGAAGCGTGCGGCTCAGTCTGCCACCAGCGGTTCGACGTAGCCCGCCCGCCAGCGCGGGGCGGGGTCCTGGCCCGGGCTGGTCCAGTACTCCCTCGCCTCCACGATCTCCCCGTCCCGTACGGTCCACAGGGAGACGGCCCGGTAGACGACGTGGTCCTGAGGTATCTCCACCTCGGTGACGACGAGGTCGCCGTCGGCCAGGATCCGGATCAGTTCCACGGATCTCTCGTCCGCGTAGCCGTCGTCGCTGTTCACGGCGATGAAGTTGGCGCGACCCACGATGCGTTCACCGCTCACGGGCCATTCGATGACCGCGTCCTCGGCGATGAGCCCGCCCACGCCGTCCCAGTCGCGCGCCTCGATCCGCTCCCACAGCTGTGCCACTACCTTCAACGGCTCCATGTGCCGCAGTGTCCGACAGCCCCGTTATACGTAACAAGCTTTGCTTGCAGGCTTATTGACCTCGACACAATCGTTGCGCGTCACTGCCGGCGGTAGCTGAGCGGAGGGTTGTCGCTGCCCGCCAGCTCCCGTTGCAGGGTGCCGTCGGGCAGCAGCCGGAGTCGGCTCCAAGCACCCGCCGTGCAGGTCGGCGGGCCCCCGGAGGTGACGGTCGAGGCGTCGAGCTCGACGGGATCGGGGGCGTTGCGCAGGGGCGCCGTCCAGGCGCAGGCGAAGCCCGGGGCCTCGACGGCGAGGGACATCACCGGGTCGCCGACCGCGCCGCGGGTGAGGGTGAGCCGCCAGGTCTGGCTGCCGTGGCCGGCGTACCAGGTGCCGAGGTACGCCTCGGGCAGTCCGCCCGCCGCGGAAGCGGAACCCGAAGCGGAGGCGGAGGCGGGAGCGGGGGCGGACGGGGTACCGGGCGTCGGCGCCGCAGGTGTGCGGCTGCTGCCCACGGGCGGCCGGGGATCCTCCGCCCCGCTCATCACCGCGTACACCGTGCCGGCGGACAGGCCGGCGACGACCGCGGCCACCGCCAGGAGCAGGGCGGTCGACGCCGTCCAGGGGCGGGGCGCGGGCTCCGCCGCCACCGGCGCGTACGCGGAGTAGGCGGGCGGCATCGGCACCGCCATCGGCGGCTGCGCCGGGGCGGTGGGCGTCGGCCGGTCCGGACCGGCGTCCTCGCGGTCCAGCAGCTGTACGGCGTGCCGTCCGAGCCGGGCCACCAGCGGGCCCGGAAGCCAGGGCTCCAGGGCCCTGCCGTCGGCCACGGTGTCGCCCGCGCCGACCCGCGCCAGCACCTCGGCGGGCCCCGGCCGCGCGGCAGGATCCCGGTGCAGGCAGTCCCGTACGAGGTCGTGCAGTTCGGCCGGTAAGCCGGCCAGGTCGGGCTGCGCCTCGGTGCTGCGGAGCAGGAGTCCGGCCAGGCCGCCGGGCTGCTCCGCGTCGCCGAAGGGCAGCCGCCCGGTGGCCGCGTACGCCAGGACCACGCCGAGGCAGAAGATGTCGCAGGCGGCGGTCACGGGCTCGCCGCGGATCTGCTCGGGCGCCATGAAACCGGGGGAGCCGATGAGTTCCCCGACGCGGGTCAGCCCGCCGCCGGCCGCGTCACCGGGCTCCGCCGGGGCGCGGGCGATGCCGAAGTCGATGACGCGCGGGCCGTCGAGGGTGAGCAGGACGTTCGACGGTTTGAGGTCGCGGTGGACGATGCCGGCGCGGTGGATGTCCTGGAGGGCGTACGCGAGGCCCGCGGCCAGGATCCGTACGGAACGGGCCGGCAGCGGGCCGAAGTCGTGGGCCACGACCTCGCGCAGGCTCGGCCCGGCGACGTAGCCGGTGGCGACCCAGGGGGTGGCGGCCTCGGTGTCGGCGTCGAGGACCGGGGCGGTCCACTCGCCGCCGACCCGCCTGGCGGCGGCGACCTCGTGGCGGAAGCGGATGCGGAACTCCTCGCGGGTGGCGAGGTCGGGGTGGACCAGCTTCACGGCGACGGTGCGGCCGCGGTCGGAGCGGGCGAGGTAGACCTGGCCCATGCCGCCGGCGCCCAGGCGGGAGAGCAGGCGGTAGGGGCCGATGTGGTGGGGGTCGTGCGGATGCAGGTGTTCCATGCCGGGGTCCCTCCCGTGCCGAGCACTGGCCGAACGGCTCCGCAGGGAAGGACGGTTGGGGGTGCCGGGCGGTTGCCACCGCGTGGGCGCCGCCTGGTCTCGGGCCCGGCCCCGGCCCCGGCCCGGCCCCGGCCCGCGCCTCGGGCGGCCGGGCTCAAGGAACGGGGCTCCGCCCCGGACCCCGCGCCTCAAACGCCGGCGGGGCTGGAATTGCCCGCGGCGCCGCTGGATTGCGCGGCGGGGCTGGAGGGGCGGCGGGGCTGGATTTCGGCCGGGCTCAGAGATCGGGGTTCCGCCCCGGGCCCCGCGCCTCAAACGCCGGCGGGGCTGGAATTGCCCGCGGCGCCGGTGGATTGTGCGGCGGGGCCGGAGGGGCGGCGGGGCTGGAATTGCCCGTGGCGCCGCTGGATTGTGCGGCGGGGCGGGAATTGCTGGATGGCGCGTCAGGGGGTGTTGTCCTGGGGCGCGGCCAAAGCGTCCAAGGCCTTGGCCAGGCGTTCCAGGACCTGGACCGTTTCCGTGAAGGCGGTGTCGCCCAGTTCTGCCGCGAGGCGGGTGGCCAGGGAGGCGTGGCCCGGGCCGATGCGGGCCACCGCCGCGCGCCCCTCCTGCGTCGGGCGCAGCAGCTTCGCCCGGCGGTGGGCGGGGTTCGGGGCGTATTCGGCCAGGCCCTTGGCGACGAGCAGGTCCGCGATGCGCTGCACGCTCTGCCGGGTGATCCCCATGGTCCGGGCGATGCCGGCGACGGGCAGCGGCTCCCGCAGCACCGCCCCCAGTACCTGCCACCAGGCGGCCGTGAGCCCCGCCGGCCGGGCCAGCTCCTCCGAGACGGAGAGGAACTGGCCGTTCAGCCGGAACACCCCGAGCGCGGTGCGGCTCAGCAGGTCCTGGCGGGCCCGGACACCGACATCGCCGGCCGGCTGCGGTTCAGGCATCGCCGGCCTCCGCCGCCGCCATCAGGACCGGGTACGCGCTCGCGTCGGAGTCGTGGAAGAGCCGGAACCACGCGTCCAGGACGTCCGGCTTGTAGACGTCGAGGCGGGCGAAGACCTCGCGGGCGAAGGCCACCGGCTCCGTCGGCCCCGCCGTGATCAGGTCGCCGTCGGTGACCGCGTCGGCCTCGACGTAGCTCTCGGCGCCCCCGTAGCCCGGCTGCGACGCCAGGTAGAAGGAGGCTCCGCTGGTGTGGGCCCGGCCGTCCAGCAGGCCCGCCCGGGCGAGGCCGGCGGTGGCTCCGCAGATCGCCGCGACGGGAACCCCGGCGGCCAGGAACTCCTTCGCCTTCGCCGCGAACGGCGCCAGCTCCTCGCTCGTGTCCCACAGCGCGGCGCCGGTGAGGATCAGCAGCGAGGAGTCCTCCGGTCGCAGGTCGGCCAGGGCCTGGTCGGGCAGGATGCGGACGCCGCCCATGGTGGTGACCGGCTGGTCGGCGGCGAGGCCGACCGTGCGCACGACGTGGCCGCGCTGGGTGAGGTGCGCGGTGGTGTGTCCGGTCTCCCAGTCCGCGTACGTGTCGTAGACCGCGAGGTGGACGGGCTTGCGCGGGGTCTCGCTCATGGTGGTCGCCTCCAGCGTCGAATCGAATCCGGCTGCTCTGGTCGGGCTCGTCCGGCGAACCCTTATGACAAGAGACTGTCATGTCGACAGGATGCTGTCAATCATTGAGTCGGCGGGCTTGGCGCGAGCGAGCGGGCCGACAGACTGCCGAGACCGGCCCCCCACCCCCATACAGTCCGCCGATATCCCTCCCCACCTGCGCACTTCTAGCGTGACGCCATGACCCCTCATGTCACCCCGCACACCCTTGCCGCAGTGAAGGACGCAGACCGGAAGCACGTCTTCCACTCCTGGTCCGCCCAGGCCCTGATCGACCCGCTCGCCGTCGCCGGGGCCGAGGGGTCGTACTTCTGGGACTACGACGGCAAGCGCTACCTCGACTTCTCCTCCCAGCTGGTCAACACGAACATCGGCCACCAGCACCCCAAGGTCGTCGCCGCGATCCAGGAGCAGGCCGCCCGGCTCTGCACCCTCGCGCCCGGCTTCGCCGTCGACGTCCGCTCCGAGGCCGCACGCCTCATCGCCGAGCGGACCCCCGGTGACCTGGACAAGATCTTCTTCACCAACGGCGGCGCCGAGGCCGTCGAGAACGCCGTCCGCATGGCCCGTCTGCACACGGGCCGGCAGAAGGTGCTGTCCACCTACCGCTCGTACCACGGGGCCACCGCCGCCGCGATCAACCTGACCGGCGACCCGCGCCGCTGGCCCTCCGACACGGCCGCCGCGGGCGTCGTGCACTTCTGGGGCCCGTACCTCTACCGCTCGGCCTTCCACGCCACCACCGAGGCCGAGGAGTGCGCCCGCGCCCTCGCCCACCTCGCCGACACCATCGCCTTCGAGGGGCCGCAGACCATCGCGGCGATCATCCTGGAGAGCGTGCCCGGCACCGCCGGGATCATGACCCCGCCGCCCGGCTACCTCGCGGGCGTGCGCGAGCTCTGCGACCGCCACGGCATCGTCTTCATCCTCGACGAGGTCATGGCGGGCTTCGGCCGCACCGGCAAGTGGTTCGCCGCCGAGCACTGGGACGTCACCCCCGACCTGATCACCTTCGCCAAGGGCGTCAACAGCGGTTACGTCCCGCTCGGCGGCGTCGCGATCTCGGCCGCCATCGCCGAGACCTTCGCCACCCGCCCCTACCCGGGCGGACTGACGTACTCCGGGCACCCGCTGGCCTGCGCCGCGGCCGTGGCGACGATCAACGCGATGGAGGAGGAGGGCATCGTCGAGCACGCCGCCCACCTCGGCGCGAACGTGATCGGCCCGGCGCTCGCCGAGATCGCCGAGCGGCACCCGTCGGTCGGCGAGGTCCGGGGTCTGGGCGCCTTCTGGGCGCTGGAACTCGTACGGGACAAGGAGACGCGCGAGCCGCTCGTCCCGTACAACGCGGCCGGGGCGGACAACGTGCCGATGGCCGAGTTCGCGGCGGCCTGCAAGGCGTCCGGCCTGTGGCCGTTCGTCAACATGAACCGCACCCACGTCGTCCCCCCGTGCACCATCACGGAAGCGGAGGCGAAGGAGGGCCTGGCCCTGCTGGACGAGGCGCTGACGGTCGCCGACCGCCACACCACGGCCGGCTAGGCCCGCTCCACCCCCACTCCACCCCCGCTCCACCGTCCGGTCGGCCCGCCCACCTGCGCGGACGCCCATGGGACCCGCCCGGAATCCGCATCCGCCCAGCGGGTGCGGATTCCGCATATCGGTTGGCTACCGATCGGTTTTCAGCCGCGATGTCTGGCCTATGGTGTCCGGAGTCCTACGACAGGAGACGGACCCCTATGCCAGGCAGCGGAGCTGTCACCCGCAACACACTTCGCCAGCAGATCGCGGACGCGCTGCGTGACGAGGTGCTCGCGGGACGCCTGCCTCCGGGGACCGAGTTCACCGTCAAGCAGATAGCCGAGCAGTACGAGGTCTCCGCGACCCCGGTGCGCGAGGCGCTCGTGGACCTCTCGGCCCAGGGGCTGCTCGAACTGGTCCAGCACCGGGGCTTCCGGGTCCGGATCTTCTCCGTGGACGACTTCAGGGGAATGATCGAGGCCCGCTCGCTGGTCGTGGACGGGATCTTCCGCCGCCTCGCCGAGCGCGGCACCGCACCCGGATCCGGCGAGATGCTGGTGTCGGTGCGCCGCCGCGGCGAAGAGGCGCGCAGGGCCGCGCAGAGCGGTTCGCTCGAAGTGCTGATCGGCTACGACCTGCGCTTTTGGCGGGAGCTGAGCGAGCTGGTCGCCAACACGTACATCTCCGAGTTCCTGCACCGCCTCCGGGTGCAGTGCTGGGTCTTCGCCGTCCCCCACCTCCAGCGCGAGCCGCAGCTGCGGGAGGCGCTGTGGGACGGGCACGGCGATCTGGTCGACGCGGTGACGCTGGCGGACGCCGACGCGGTGCGGCGGATCGTGCACGGCTACAACGAGCACGCGCTGGCCTGGGCGTCCCGCATCTGAGGGCCCCGGGGGTGTCCGGAGGTGCCCCGAGGTGCCCGGAGACGTCCGGAGACGTCCGGAAACATCCGGAGAAACCCGCGCCGTGACCGCAGGTTCTGCGCACCCCTTCGCGGAGGGTGTTCGGCGCACTACGCTGGCCGGATCGGCGGCAACGACTGATCGGAGGCCGAGTGGCCTGTGACCTGTGGCTGGTCCCCCTTGTCGACGTGCTGTGCCACAGCCCCGACAACCCCTTCGCGGAAGAGATCGCCTCGTACGACAAGGCGCTGAGCGCGGCCGGACTGCCGTCCGTGCCCGTGTTCGCCTACATGCCGGGCCTGAGCGGGGACGTCGCCCCGGTCGCCGGCTTCGACTACGACGCCCTGCATTTCCTGAGGCGGGCGTACCTGCTCCAGCTGTGCGGGCTGCCGGTGACCCCGGTGGACGAGCTGGGCGGGGACTACGAGCAGCTGCTGGAGATGTTCGAGCCCACGGCGCAGCAGTCGCACCTGGTGTGGCACTACGACCACGCGGGCGCGTACGTGCCGGTGGACTTCGCGGCTCCGCTGGCGAACGAGGAGCTGCTGGCCGGGGGCGGTCCGCTGGGGTCCGCGCAGGGGTTGCTGCGGGAGCTGGCGTTCGTGGCTCCCGCGATCGGGATAGACCCGGGGAACCCGCCGGCCGCGCCGGCTCCGCCGGGGCGGCCGACGTTGCTGGAGGAGCCGGCGGGGCCGATTCCGTACGACGACAGTCCCTTTGCGCGTGAGCGGCACGTGTGGCTCGGGTTGCACGCGGCGGCGACCCGCAGTCTGGGTCAGGGCTCGATGATCATCTTCAGCTGACGCCGGCGGGTGGGGGCGGGGCGGCGTGGGGTGTCGGTGCCGGTGCCGGTCTGGTGCCGGGCCGCTGCGCGGAGCTGGTCCCCGCCCCGCCCTTTCGCCGTTTCCCCGGGGCTCCGCCCCAGACCCCGCGCCTCAAACGCCGGCGGGGCTTGAAGATCGGGGCTCCACCCCGGACCCCGCGGCTCAAACGCCGGCGGGCTGGATCGAACGCCGGCGGGGCTGGATCGGCCGGGCTGGGTCAGCGGGGTTGTTCCGGGGGGCGCTGGCGGGGCATGTTCGGGCGGGTGCCCGGGGGGAGGGGGAAGCGGGCCGGGGGGATGTTCGTGTCCGCGCGGGCTCCGGAGGCGCCCAGCGACTGCATCACCAGGGGGGCGGGGCCGGAGCTGAACTCCACCATCCACTCCGCCGTCTCCGAGCGCACCAGCTCCGTCACGTCCTCCGAGAAGCGCCGCAGCACGGTCAGGCACCGCTCGGCGGCCTCGCTGGCCGTGCCCTCCGTGGGCCCGAGCACCTCGCGCACGTTCTCCGACGCCCAGTCGAACTGGAGGGTCTGGAGTCGCCGCTGCACAGCCTGGGCCGTCGCCACGTCCCGCATCCAGCCGGACGTCAGCCCGAAGAACCGGTCGCAGGCCAGCGCGGCAGCGCCCAGCAGCAGCGCCAGGTACCCGTACGTCGAGGCGCCCGGCGCCGAGCCCGTCAGCTCCAGCAGCGGCATCGCGGCGCCCGTGACGGCGCCCACGGCCGCGCCGACGCGCAGCACCCGCGCGCCCCGGCGCTTCCACGCCCGGTCGGACAGGTACCACTCGGCGGTGCGCAGCGCATCGGCCTCGACCCGCCGGTAGAGCTCGTCGAGCCGCTCCGCGGGTTCGCCCCAGTCCCCGAGGGGGAACGGCCGGCCGGTCAGATCGCCCGCCGCCATCGGTCCGCCGCCCTCCTCCCGGGGATCCCGGGGTGGCCCCTCGGGCTGCATCTCCGGCTGGCTCACCCGGCACTCCCTCTGCCTGCGCTGACGTGTGGTGGTGCGCGTGTGCGCAATGATGCGCATGCTCTTCCTACCTTCGAATGACGGCCGATGGACGCCGAATCCCGGGATTTCCGCCCGCAAGGAGGTCTCCATCAGGTACGCGCACGCCCCGTCTCTCACTCGAAAGAGTTGGTCTTCACGGCGTAGGGCGCGGCGCGCGGGGAGCACGTAGGCTCGGATTGACCAAGCGTTGCGAGGTCCCGAAGGCCAGATGGCCCCGACGAACGGAGTGAGTGTCCTGTGATTCCCGGTGGTGGCCAGCCCAACATGCAGCAGCTGCTCCAGCAGGCCCAGAAGATGCAGCAGGATCTCGCGGCTGCCCAGGAGGAGCTCGCACAGACCGAGGTCGAGGGCCAGGCCGGCGGCGGCCTGGTGAGGGCTACCGTCACGGGCTCCGGCGAGCTGCGCGCACTGGTGATCGACCCGAAGGCCGTGGACCCCGAGGACACCGAGACGCTCGCCGACCTGGTGGTGGCGGCGGTCCAGGCGGCCAACGAGAATGCACAGGCGCTCCAGCAGCAGAAGCTGGGCCCCCTGGCCCAGGGACTGGGCGGCGGCAGCGGCATTCCCGGCCTTCCGTTCTAGCCCCGCAGAACCCCGCAGTACCCCGCAGAACCCCGCGGTACCCGGCAGTACCCCATAGACACACACAGAGAGAGAAGGCAGTCCGTTGTACGAAGGCGTGGTTCAGGACCTGATCGACGAACTGGGCAGGCTGCCCGGCGTCGGGCCCAAGAGCGCGCAGCGGATCGCCTTCCACATCCTGCAGGCCGAGCCCACCGACGTCCGCCGCCTCGCGCACGCGCTGCTGGAGGTCAAGGACAAGGTCCGGTTCTGCGCGGTGTGCGGGAACGTGGCGCAGGAGGAGCGGTGCAACATCTGCCGCGATCCGCGCCGCGACCTCACGGTCATCTGTGTCGTCGAGGAGCCGAAGGACGTCGTCGCGATCGAGCGGACGCGTGAGTTCCGGGGCAAGTACCACGTCCTCGGCGGCGCGATCAGCCCGATCGAGGGCGTCGGCCCCGACGACCTGCGCATCCGCGAGCTGCTGGCGCGGCTGGCGGACGGAGAGGTGACCGAGCTGATCCTCGCCACCGACCCGAACCTGGAGGGCGAGGCGACCGCCACCTACCTCGCCCGCATGATCAAGCCCATGGGCCTGAAGGTCACCCGCCTGGCCAGCGGGCTCCCCGTCGGGGGAGATCTGGAGTACGCGGACGAGGTCACGCTCGGGCGGGCCTTTGAAGGAAGGCGACTTCTCGATGTCTGACGCAACGCTGCACGCCCTCGGCCAGGATCCGGACGACTTCGCCGCCTCGATCGCGGACCAGATCGAGTCGTTCATCGTTGCGGTCACCGAGGTGGCCAAGGGCGAGGACCCGGACAGCGCGGTGCCGTTCCTCCTGCTGGAGGTCTCGCAGCTGCTGCTCGCGGGCGGCCGGCTGGGCGCGTACCAGGACGTGATGCCGGAGGAGCGCTACGAGCCCGACCTCGGCCCGGAGCCGGACGTGGACGACCTGCGCGAGCGGTTCGCGATCATGCTGGAGCCGGTCGACGTCTACTCCGAGGTCTTCGACCCGTACGAGCCGCGCAAGACCCCGGTGGCGCACCGGATCTCCGACGACCTGGCCGACGTGGTCGCCGACCTGCGGCACGGGCTCATCCACCACCAGTCGGGCCGTATCACGGAGGCCCTGTGGTGGTGGCAGTTCTCGTACTTCACCAACTGGGGCCCGACGGCCTCGGCCACCCTGCGTGCCCTCCAGTCGCTGATCGCGCACGTGCGGCTGAACCAGCCCCTCGCGGCCCTCGACGGTCTGGACACGGACGAGGACCTGACGGAGGAGGACCTCGCGGAGCAGGCCGGGCAGGTCATGGCCGAGGAACTGGGCGGCCTCGGCCGTAAGTGAGGCCACGGCAAGTGGACCCTCGGCGCGGGAACCTGTTCTTTGATCTTTTCGTCTCATGATGTGGTACGAAGCGGTCGGATCCCGGTCGCTCGTTACACTGCACCAGCAATGAGACGGACTGAGCGAGGAGCGCACGTGGGCCTTGTCGTGCAGAAGTACGGAGGCTCCTCCGTAGCCGATGCCGAAGGCATCAAGCGTGTCGCCAAGCGGATCGTGGACGCCAAGAAGAACGGCCACCAGGTGGTCGTCGTGGTTTCCGCGATGGGCGACACGACGGACGAGCTGATCGATCTCGCCGAGCAGGTTTCGCCGATGCCTGCCGGACGTGAATTCGACATGCTGCTGACCGCCGGAGAGCGGATCTCCATGGCCCTGCTGGCCATGGCGATCAAAAACCTGGGCCACGAGGCCCAGTCGTTCACCGGTAGCCAGGCAGGCGTGATCACCGACTCGGTCCACAACAAAGCGCGCATCATCGATGTCACGCCGGGCCGTATCCGCACCGCGCTGGACGAGGGCAACATCGCCATCGTCGCCGGCTTCCAGGGCGTGTCCGCGGACTCCAAGGACATCACCACCCTCGGCCGGGGCGGCTCGGACACCACGGCGGTCGCGCTCGCGGCGGCCCTGGACGCCGAGGTCTGCGAGATCTACACCGACGTCGACGGCGTCTTCACCGCGGACCCCCGCGTCGTGAAGAAGGCGAAGAAGATCGACTGGATCTCCTCCGAGGACATGCTGGAGCTCGCCGCTTCCGGTTCCAAGGTGCTGCTGCACCGCTGTGTCGAGTACGCACGCCGATACAACATCCCGATCCACGTCCGCTCGTCCTTCTCGGGACTGCCGGGCACCTGGGTCAGCAACGAGAATCCGCAAGGGGACGAGCAGGTGGAGCACGCCATCATCTCCGGAGTCGCTCACGACGTCTCCGAAGCCAAGATCACGGTCGTCGGCGTCCCGGACAAGCCGGGTGAGGCCGCGGCGATCTTCCGCGCCATCGCGGACGCCGAGATCAACATCGACATGATCGTGCAGAACGTCTCGGCGGCCTCGACGGGCCTCACCGACATCTCCTTCACGCTCCCCAAGACCGAGGGCCACAAGGCCATCGACGCGCTGGAGAAGGCGAAGGGCCAGATCGGCTTCGACTCCCTGCGCTACGACGACCAGATCGGCAAGATCTCCCTGGTCGGCGCTGGCATGAAGACGAACCCGGGCGTCACCGCCTCGTTCTTCCAGGCGCTGTCCGACGCGGGCGTCAACATCGAGCTGATCTCCACCTCCGAGATCCGCATCTCGGTCGTCACCCGCCAGGACGACGTCAACGAGGCCGTCCGCGCCGTGCACACGGCCTTCGGCCTCGACTCCGACAGCGACGAAGCCGTCGTCTACGGAGGCACCGGACGATGACCGCGACCCGGTCCTCCGCCCCGGCACTCGCCGTGGTCGGGGCGACCGGAGCAGTCGGTTCGGTCCTGCTCCAGATCCTGTCCCAGCGGGCGGACGTCTGGGGCGACATCCGCCTGATCGCCTCCGCGCGCTCGGCCGGCCGCACGCTGGTCGTCCGCGCGGAGGAGACCGAGGTGCTCGCCCTCACCGAGGACGCCTTCGACGGCCTCGGTCCGGGCGACGTCGCACTCTTCCTCACCCCCGCCGAGGTCTCGGCCCGGTGGGCGCCCGTCGTCACCGCGCGCGGCGCGGTCGTCGTCGACCAGTCCGCCGCCTTCCGGGCGGACCCCGAGGTCCCGCTGGTGGTCCCCGAGGTCAACGGGCACGCCGTACGGATCCGGCCGCGCGGGATCGTCGCCGGCCCGGACTGCGTGACCGCCGCCATGATCGCGGCCCTGGGCGCGCTGCACGCCGAGTACTCCCTCACCGGGCTGGTGGTCTCCTCGTACCAGGCCGCGAGCGCGGCCGGCCGGCCCGGCTCCGAGGTGCTGCGCCGCCAGCTGTCGCTGGTCGCGGGGACCGCCCTCGGGGAGCAGACCGGGGACGTCCGCCGCGCGGTGGGCGAGGACACCGGCCCCTTCGCCGGTCCCCTCGCCCTCAACGTCGTGCCCTGGTCCGGAGAGCTGCGCGAGGACGGCTGGTCCTCGCACGAGCTGGCGGTACGGGCCGAGACGCGCCGGATCCTCCAGCTGGAGCGGCTCCCGGTGTCGGTGACCTGCGTCCAGGTGCCGGTGCTGACCGGGCACTCGCTGACCGTGCGGGCCCGGTTCGAGAACGAGGTGGGGGCTCCGCACGCCCGGGAGATCCTGGAGGCCGCGCCCGGCGTGGTGCTCGTGGACGATCCGGCGGCGGGGGAGTTCCCCACCCCCGCGGACGCCGCGGGAACGGATCCGGCCTGGTTGGGGCGGCTGCGGGTCTCGCTCGACGATCCCTGCGCCCTGGAGTTCTTCGTGTGCGCCGACAATCTCCGCAGGGGTGCCGCGCTGAATGCCACGCTGATCGCGGAACTGATCGCAGGTGAATTTGCGTAATTCGCTTTGTAGGATCGGTGCTGATCCCTTGATCAAGGTGATGGCCCGACTGCCGTCTCGATAAAGACGGGGCAAATCGGGAAGAGCGGGTACGCATGAGGGCAATGGGGATATGGCTGGTGAGGCTGCCTCGCGCGTACAACCCTGACGGGGGGACGCGTGTCCTACAGGCGTGGCAGAGGCACTGCTCGAATCGACCCTCCTCCCGGCGCACCTCGGGATCATCCCGTCGCGCCGGGGTTTCCGTGCGCCCGGTGGCGGTCTGCCCGTGATCGTGCCCGTCCCGCCGTCGGGGCCGTCCGAGGCACCCGTACTGACTGCCGCACCGATCCCGGGCGGTCTCGTGCCCGCGCCGCGCGACAGCGCTGAGGCGGCGGGGAGCAGCCGGAACGAGCCGTCCGAGGGCACGGCCGAGGCCACGTCCGAGACGACGGCCGAGGTGACGGTCGAAGTGGTGGCGGGGACCACCGTCGACCACCTCACGGCGACCTACCAGGCGCACTACCGCTCCCTGCTCGGCCTGGCCGCCCTGCTCCTCGACGACACCGCCTCCTGCGAGGACGTGGTCCAGGAGGCGTTCATCCGCGTGCACTCGGCGCGCAACCGGGTGCGCGACCGGGAGAAGACCCTGGCGTACCTGCGCCAGACCGTCGTGAACCTCTCGCGCTCCGCCCTGCGCCGGCGCATCCTCGGCCTCAAGCTGCTGTCGAAGCCGATGCCGGACATGGCGAGCGCCGAAGAGGGCGCGTACGACCAGCTCGAACGGGACGATCTGATCAAGGCGATGCGCGGACTCCAGCGCCGCCAGCGCGAGGTGCTGGTGCTGCGCTACTTCGCGGACATGACGGAGGTCCAGGTCGCCGAGACGCTCGGGATATCGCTCGGCTCGGTCAAGGCGTACGGATCGCGGGGCATTGCCGCGCTGCGGGTGGCGATGGAGGCTGCGCAGTCATGATGGACGACCACACTCCGCCGGGCGGGGCGAGCGAGGAAGAGGCGCTGCGGGGCCTGCTGCGCGGGGCCGTCGAGGGTCTGCAGCCCTCCGAGGGCGCCTTGGAGCGGCTGCGGCACGCCGTTCCCGCGCGCCGGGCCCGCAAGCGCCAGGCTCTGGTCGGCGCCGCCGCGGTGGCCCTGCTCGCGGGGACCGCCATCCCGGCCCTCATGCACTTGGCGGGCGGCGAGGGCGCGGCCACGGACCACCCGGCGATGGCCGGGCACGGCGAGCACGCCGGCGACAAGCCGGGCGCGGTCGCCTCCGACCCGCACCAGAACGGATTCGGGAACCTGCCGAAGTCCACCCGCTCCTCCGGGGGCTCCCCGGCCGTGGGCGGCGCCACCGGGCAGCCGGACGCCACGCTGGGCGGTTCCCCGGTGGGCGGTCTGACGGCGGGCCCCACCGGCACCGCGGGCGCGTCAGCCGGTACGGCCGGTTCGGTGCCGGGCTCCGGCCCGATGCCGCCGGTGGCCGCGCCGGGCGTGCCCGGGTGCGGCGCGGACCAGCTCGGGGTGGTGGGCTCGGCCCGCGCCCCGGAGACCGACGGCCGGGTGTACGGCAGCTTCCGGGTCACCAACGTCTCGGCGCAGGGCTGCGCCGTCACCGGCCAGGACGCCGTCTCCGCGGCCCCGGCGCCCGGTGCGTCGGCCGGCCAGGGCCCCTCGGTCGCGGTGGTCGGCCACACGGCGGGGGACCCGGCGAGCGGGCTGCTGCCCGATCCGTCGGCCGAGGCCGCGGTGCTGGTGCTCCCGCCGAACACGGCGTACGAGGTCCGCTTCGCCTGGGTGCCTTCGAAGGAGTCCTGTGCGGCGACCACCCCGGACGCGGGAGGCAAGCCGCCGCAGACGGATTCCGCGGGCGGCTCCGGCGCTCCGGCGAACGGGGCGGCCACCGAGCCGCAGACGGGTGCGCCTCCGGTGACGGCGGGCGTCTCGGTGTCCCACACCCCGCAGCCGGGATCCGCGACCACGCGGACGACGCTTCCCGAGGCCTGCGGCGGAACGGTCTACCGGACGGGTGCGATCCCGCTCGGCGAGTAGCCCGACCCGCAGTTCTCCGAGCGGTTCGCCGAGCGTGGGGCAGGGACCGGTGCACCCGCCCTACGCGGCGGGTTCGAGCAGTCCCGCCTCGGCGTCGCGCAGGGTCTCCACCTCGCGGCGGTAGAGCCGGAACCACATGAAGAGCACGAAGGCGACGAAGACGAACCACTCGCCGGTGTAGCCGAGGTTCTGGAAGGCCTTCAGGTCGAGCCCGGTGTTGGCCGGCGCCTGCGCCGGCACCGGAAGCATCCCGTCCGCCGGGGTCTGCACGGTCAGCCAGGCGTCGTACAGGTCGTACGGGACGATGTTGACCAGCGAGGCCGCCCCGATCACGCCGAGCTGCCCGGCCGGCAGGCCGCCCTGGGAGTGGACCCCCTTCGTGCCGGAGTTCTCCGGGGCCTGCAGGGCGCCGGTGACCTCGACCCGGCCGCTCGGCGGAGCCGGGGCCTTCGCCGGGTCCGCCGCCCCCGGCAGCCAGCCCCGGACCACCGGGACGGTCTTGCCGGAGTCGGTCTTCAGCAGGGTCAGGACGTAGAAGCCGGACGCGCCGTCGAGCCGCCGCTCGGGCACCAGCATCTGATCGGCGTACTCCCCGGCCGTGGAAGCCAGCCTTCCGGAGGTCTTCGTGTCCACCGGAAGCAGCGAGTCCAGGGGTGCGGCCGCCTGGTCGGCGGGCTGCTCGGCCGTCGCCTCCCGGTGGCTGTCGACACGGTCCTCGAACCGGCCGAGCTGCCAGGACCCCATGAACAGGCAGAAGGGGACGGCGAGCGCGACGAAGACGTTGATCCCCCACCAGCGCGGGGTCAGGAGAAACCGGTGCACCCCACCACCGTACGGGGGGTGCACCGGGGCGGGACTAGCGGGGCAGGTGCTTCAGCGCGAACTCCAGCTCCATCCGGACCTGCTTGATCCGCTCCTCCACGACCAGCGAGCCGTGCCCGGCGTCGTACCGGTACACCTCGTGCTCCGCGCCGCGCGCCACCAGCCGGTCCACGTAGTTGTCGATCTGCCGGATCGGGCAGCGCGGGTCGTTGACGCCCGCCGCGATGTGGACGGGTGCCTTCACCGCGTCGACGTAGGTGAGCGGCGAGGAGACCTCGAAACGGTCCGGGACCTCCTCCGGCGTGCCGCCGAAGAGGGTGCGGTCCAGGGCCTTCAGCGCCTCCATCTCGTCGTGGTACGCCGTCACGTAGTCCGCGACCGGTACGGCGGCCAGGCCCACCGCCCAGGCGTCGGGCTGCGTGCCCAGGCCCAGCAGCGCCAGGTACCCGCCCCAGGAACCGCCCGACAGCACGAGACGTGCCGGGTCCGCGAGGCCGGAGGCCACCGCCCACTCCCGGACCGCCGCGATGTCCTCCAGCTCGATCAGGCCGACCCGGTGCTTGAGGGCGTCCGTCCAGGCGCGGCCGTAGCCCGTCGAGCCGCGGTAGTTGACCCGCACGACCGCGAAGCCGTGGTCCAGCCAGGCCGCCGGGGTCGCCGCGAAGGCGTCGCTGTCGTGCCAGGTGGGCCCGCCGTGGATCTCGAAGATCGTCGGGAAGGGGCCCTCGCCGTGGCCGGCCGGCCGCTGCGCGAGCGCGTGGATCCGTCCGCCCGGACCCTCCACCCACACGTCCTCCACCGGCACCGACCCGGGTGCCTTGAAACCGGGCGGGTCCAGGACGACCCCGCCCGACGTGGACCGCACGGTCGAGGGCTCGGCCGCCGAGGACCACAGGTACTCCACGGTCCCGTCGGGCCGCGCCCCGGCCCCCGACACCGTCCCCGGCGGCGTGTCCACCCGTACGAGCTCCCGCGCGGCCAGGTCGTAGCGCCACAGCTCGCTGCGCGCCTCGAAGCTGTGCGCGATCAGCAGCGCGGACCCGTCCGGGTACCACTCGGCGCTGACGTCGCCCGGCAGGTCGATCGCGAGCTCCTCCTCGGCGCCGGTGGCCACGTCCCACACCATCGGCTCCCAGCGGCCGCGCCGCTGGTGGCCGACGAGGAGGCGGGTGTCGCCCGCGACGGGCGCGAAGCCGAGGACCTCCAGGCCGAGCTCCTCGGTGCCGCCGCGGGAGTCGTCCAGCTCGGCGACGGTGGACCCGTCGAGGGTCAGCACGCGCAGGGAGGAGTGCATCGCGTCGCCGTGCTCGGTGTGCTCGACGGCCACGAGCGTCCCGTCGTGGGACAGGTCGCCGACGCCCGCCGACTCCCGGTGCCGGTAGATCACGGTGGGCGCGGAGCCGTCCGGGCGGACCACGTGGACCGTCGAGCCGTCCTCGTCCGTGGAGCGTCCGACGACGGCGGTGCCGTCACGGCCGATGGCCAGACCGGCGGGGTACGAGGGCTCCAGGCCGGGGGTGGCCGGTTCGTCCGGGCCGCCCCCGAAGGGCTGGCGCACCCAGGTGCCGAACTCGTCGCCGTCGGTGTCGGAGAACCACCAGATCCACGCGCCGTCGGGGGAGAGGGCGCCGTCGGTGGTGCCGTTCGGGCGGTCGGTGGCCTGCCGCTGGACGCCGGTGGCGCGGTCCCAGGCGTAGAGCTCGAACGTGCCGGTCGCGTTGGAGACGAAGAGCGAACGGTCCGGGGCGTCCTCGGCCCAGTCGGGCAGTCCGACGCGCGGTGCCCGGAACCGCTTCTCCCAGTCGGGCGTCTCGGGGGTGATCTCGCTGTCGCTGGTCATGCGCCCCATTGTGGCCGCATTGGTCCCCGGGATGCCGACTGCTCCGAACGGGCGCAGAGTGGAACCCGTAGCCCAAGGAGGAACGATCATGGCCAAGAAGGCGCACACCGGCCACCACATCCACCAGGACTCCGAGCGCGCGCTGGCGAAGAACACGGCCGCGGAGGCCCGGGCCAAGGCCGCGACCAGGGACGTGCAGTCGTCCGCCGCGAAGACGCGCGGCATGCAGCAGAAGGCCCAGGCCAAGCGCGGTTGAGCCGGCCGGTCCGTAGGCTGGCGCCATGCGGATGATCGTCCGGGGCGCCCGGCTGCTGCACACGTCAGGCCTGTCCGACGTCGAGGTCGCGGAGGACGGCCGGATCGCGCGCGTGATCCCGCACGACGACCAGAAGGAACCGCCGGCCACCGGCATCCTCGTCGAGGCCCACGGGGCCCTGCTGAGCGCGCCCTTCGTCGAGCCGCACATCCACCTCGACACGGCGCTGACCGCCGGGGAGCCGCGGCCCAACGTCTCCGGCACCCTGTGGGAGGGCATCGCCTGCTGGAGCGAACGCAAGCGGACCCTGACCCGCGAGGACGTGATCGCGCGGGCCACCGAGGTGCTGCGCTGGCAGGCGGCCCAGGGGGTGCTGCACGTGCGGACCCACTGCGACATCACCGACCCGGCCCTCGTCGCCCTGGACGCGCTGCTCGAAGTGCGCGACCGGGTGCGGGATGTCATGACCCTGCAGATCGTGGCCTTCCCGCAGGAGGGCATCGTCTCCTTCCCGGACGGCGAGGCGCTGCTGCGGGAGGCGATCGCCCGCGGGGCCGACGTCGTCGGCGCGATCCCGCACTTCGAGGACACCCGCGAGGACGGGGTGGCCTCCCTGAAGACGGCCTTCGCGCTGGCCGAGGAGCACGGGCTTCGGGTGGACGCGCACTGCGACGAGATCGACGACGAGCAGTCCCGGTTCGTGGAGGTGCTGGCCACGCTGGCCCTGCGCTCGGGGCTGCGCGAACGCGCCACCGCCTCGCACACGACGGCCATGGGCTCCTACAACGGCGCGTACAGCTTCAAACTCCAGCGGCTGCTGTCCCGTTCGGGCGTCAACCTGGTCGCCAACCCCTTCGCCAACCTCAACCTCCAGGGCCGCTTCGACGCCTACCCCAGGCGCCGCGGCCTCACCCAGGTCAAGGAGATGCTGGCGGCCGGGGTCAACGTGGCCTTCGGCCACGACGACGTGATGGACCCCTGGAACGCCCTCGGCACCGCCAACCCCCTCCAGACCGCCCTCGTCGGGCTGTACGCCGCCCAGCTCACCGGCGCGGACGAAATCCCGGTGGCCTTCTCGATGGTGACGGACCGTGCGGCGCGCGTCCTCGGCCTGTCGGACGCGGAGTACGGCATCACGGAGGGCGCCCCCGCCTCCTTCGTCCTGCTCCCGGCCCCGTCGCCCGAGGAGGCGATCCGCCGTCAGGTCCGCCCCCGGTACGTCGTCTCGCGCGGCACCGTCCTCGCCGAGAGCCCGCCCGCCCCGGCCCGGCTCAACTGGCCGGGGGAGCCCCCGTCCGAGGTGGACTTCAGCCGCCGCCTACGCTGACGCCCCATGACGTGGACCCTTGACACCAACTCGGCCCGTACCGCCCTGCAGATCGCGTCGGAGTACGCGGACCCGGCGCTGCTGAACCACTCCGTACGCTCCTACGCCTTCGGCGCGCAGTACGCGGACCAGCACGGCCTGGCGTACGACGAAGAGCTCTTCTACGTCGCGGCCCTGCTGCACGACCTGGGTCTGACCGCGCCCTTCGACAGCCACACCCTCCCCTTCGAGGAGGCCGGCGGTCATGTCGCGCGCGTCCTGACGGCGGGCCTGGGCTGGCCGGCGGCGCGCCGGGCCCGCGCCGAGGAGGTGATCGTCCTGCACATGCGCGACGACGTCACGGCGGCCGAGGACGTCGAGAGCCACCTCCTGCAGGTCGGCACGAGCGCCGACGTCTCGGGCCTGCGCCTGTCCGAGTTCGATGCGGCCTTCACGGCCGACCTGCTCGCCGCCCACCCGCGGGCCGGCTTCGGCGCCGCCTTCACCGCCCTGGTCGAGGACCAGGCGAAGCGCAAGCCCGACTGCGCGGCCGCCGCCTACGTCGCGAGCGGCGCGGCAGCCCGCATCGCGGCCAACCCCCTGGGGGCGTAGCGGCCGGGGCCCGGGCCGCCTTCCGGGCGGCCCGGGTCACGCACATCCGCCACCGCGTCGGATAGCGTGCCCGCATGTCGTGGGACGAGGACGGAACGCCGCACCCGCTCGCACTGCGCCGCACCGGCCGCAGCGAACTGGAGCCGGACCGGCTGCCCGAGATCAGGGAGCTGGAGGTGCTCGGCTGGGAGCCCGCGCCCGAGGACCTGCGCTGGGTGTTCCTCCCGTACGTGTGGCCCACGGCGGCCCGGACCTGGATCCCCGACCGCTCCACCCACTGGGCGGTGGACACCTCGCTCGACGGGCACGGCCACATCACCGGCGTGGAGTGCGCCCCGCTCACCGAGCCGGACCTGCACGACCTCGACCAGGAAGCCGACGCGGCCCTCGCCGGCCTCGGCCTCCCGCCCCGCCCCCGGGGACGCCTGTGGCTGCTCCGCCCGGTCGGCCCCTTCACCACGGTCGGCGCGGTCCTCGACCACCTCGACGGCCTTGCCGCGCAGCGCGCCGTGGAGGCCCTGCCCTCGGCGGCCTTCCTCGCCCTGGTGCGCACCGAACTCTCGGCACTCTCGGCACTCCCCGCGCTCGACGACCCCGAGGCTCCCTAGGCCGTCTCCCGGGCCGGACCCGGCCCTCGTGGCTACGCTTGAGGTGAGGGGGCCACGGCGGGAGGCGGTCTCATGAGGCGGCGCCATCACTTCCACATCGACCACGCCGGGCACTCGGTCAGTGCCACGGTCCAGACGGGCCACACGGCCGTCGTCGAGGTACTCGTCGACGGCAAGGAGACGGGCTACGCCACGACGCGCGCCGACCACCCCGTGACCGTCCACGTCGAGCTGCCGACGGAGCCGCCGACGCCCGTGTCGGTGCGCGCGACCGCCCACCCGGTTCCCGCGTGCGTCTTCGAGAGCCCGGCCGCCGCCCCCCGGACCATGGCGCCCCGCCCCTACTGACCGGGCCCGCCGGGTGCGCTCGCCCTACCGGCCGCCCTTGCGCTCCTGCGTCGCGGCCCGGATCTCCTCCGTGGCCTCGCGGAACGCGGGGGCCGCGCGGGAGAAGTAGTCGAAGAGCAGGTCCAGTTGGTCCGGGGTGTACCCGGCGAGCACCTCGCCGATCCGCTTGCGGGCCGGGCCCACGGCCGCCTCGACCCCTGCCAGCGCGTCCGGCACCGCCTCGACCACGACCTTGCGCCGGTCGGCCGGGTCGGCGGTGCGGCGTACGTACCCCGCGCGCTCCAGCCGGTCGATCAGCCGCGTCGTCGCCCCGGTCGTGAGCCCCGTCCCGGCCGCGAGTTCGCCGGAGGTGAGCCCGCCCGCCAGGGTGATGCGGCTGAGCGCGTACCACTCGGACGCCTGGAGGCCCGCGGCCTCCGCGCCGGCCATCCCGTGCAGCCCCACGGCGTCGATGTAGTCCCGGAAGACCGCCCGCCGGTCGTCCTGCTCCGTCATCGCGAAACCCTTCCCCTTGCCGTTTATCTGCACACGTGCAGATAATGCATACATGCAGTTGTTGCGCCAGTGTAGTCAACGCGGCGGCTGCCGTCATCCGCCCGTTCCGCCGATCGAGAGGCACTCCCGTGAACAAGAAGACCGTCATGCGCACCGCCCTCGCCACCGCCGCCGTGCTCGCACTCGGCGCCGTCGGCGCGTACCTCTACCTCGACACCACCTCCGGCATCCGGCGCACCGGCACCGAGAACTGCGCCGACGTCATCCCGGCGGGCGCGGACCGCGCCGACGGCGAGGCCATCTGCGCCACCCTCGACGCCCTCACCGACGCCTGGGCCCGCGGCGACGCGGACGCGTACGGCCGCCAGTTCACCGAGGACGGCACCTACACCACCTACGTCGGCAGCCACTACGAGGGCCGCGCCGACATCACCGAGGGCCACCGCGCCCTCTTCGAGGACTTCGTCAAGGGCAGCAAGCTCGCCGCGAGCTACCTCGACCTGCGCTTCCTCGGGAAGGACGCCGCCATCCTGACCGGCCGCGGCGACGACTACACGGGCTCCAAGCCCGGCCTCGCCGAGCTGTCCAAGGTCCAGACGTACACCCTGGTCCGCGACACCGACGGCGCCTGGCGCATCGCCGCCTTCCACAACACGCAGCGCCGGAACGTGATGGAGCGCTTCTCCTTCCTCTACTCGCCCGCCACGGCCCCCAAGGCGGAGAAGTGACCGCCCTGATCACCGGCGCCACGGAGGGCATCGCAAAAAGGACCCGATCCGCAATGCGGATCAGGCCCTCACCTGTTGCGAACGCGACGTTCCGCCACAGCGCCTGAGCGCTCACGCTCGGCGGGACCACAGGCTGGTCGCCATGGTCCGGCATCTGCACGAGGGCGGTTCACGCCATCGAGGGCACGTCCTGTTCCGGATCGCCCGCCAACGGCTCTTCCAGTTCGACCAGTTCCCGGATGGTCTGACGGCGTCTGATCAGACGTACGTCGTCTCCTGTCACGAGTACTTCCGCCGCCAGAGGACGAGAGTTGTAGTTCGACGACATGCTGGCTCCGTAGGCACCCACGTCGTGGAAGACGACCAGGTCGCCGACATCCACGGGCGGCAGCTGTACGAACTCCACGGTGCCGTCGGCTCGCTGGGTGAAGACGTCACCCGACTCGCAGAGAGGTCCTGCGAGCACGGCCTCGGTCAGGTCCCCCTGGCGACAGGAGCCGTCGGGGGCCAGGACCGAGATGCGGTGTCTGCTGCCGTACAGCGCGGGACGCATGAGGTCGTTGAAGCCCGCATCGACGAGGACGAAGCGGTTGTGGCCCATGCGCTTCTTGGCACGCACTTCGCTGACCAGGGTGCCGGAACCGGCCACGAGGTAGCGGCCGGGTTCTATCTCCAACTGAACATGGTGACCCAGCTCGGACTCCAGCTCCCGTCGTACCTCGTCCCAGCTTCGAAAGTAGCGGTCGACGTCCACTTCGGCAGTGTCCGGATCGTACGGAACGCTCAGGCCTCCGCCCGCGGAGATGGCACGGATGTCACGGCCGAGCAGGCGGACCTGCTTGAGCATGGCCTCGCACACGCTCTCCAGATGGGCGTAGTCGACACCCGAGCCGATGTGCATGTGCAGTCCGACCAGGTCGAGGTCGTACGCATCGAGGTGGGCGCAGGCTCTCGTGGAGGTCCTGTCGCCGCCGACACGTTCTGCACGACCATGTCGATGTTGACCTCGGCGTCCGCGATCGTACGGAAGATGGCCGCGGCCTTGCCCGGCTTGTCCGGTACCCCGACGACCGTGACCTTGGCTTCGGAGACGTCGTGAGCGACTCCGGAGATGATGGCGTGCTCCACCTGCTGGTCCCCTTGTGGTTTGTTGCTGACCCACGTCCCCTCAAGTCCGGAGAAGGACGAGCCCTGCAGCGGCCATCACCTCTCCCCGTCCCGAACGGAAGGCGGAAGGGCCGGCCGGGTCGGTGCGTCTGCCGTAGCCTCTACGCATGCGGGTCACGGAGTGGTTCGGAGGTCAACTGGCGGTAGTGCGTCCCCCGTCGGGAGGGTTCCCGCGGCACAGTCACGACGAGTACGTGATCAGCGTCAACTTCTGCGGCCTGGAGCGGGTCCGGCTGGATCGCGTCTCGTTCGACGTGAGCGTGGACGAGTTCACGGTCTACAACCCCGGCCAGGTGCAGTCCTGCACCACCCAGGTGCCGCCCGACACGTCTTTCGGGGCCGTGAGTTGGTACGTCCCACCAGCGGTGGTGGAGTCGCTGACCGGCGATGCCCCGGTCGACTTCGAACGGCCCGTCGTCCGCTCTCCGCACCTTCGCGGCGAGTTCCTCGCTGCGGCCAGAGACTTCCGCGAGCTCACGTCCGACGGGCGCCCTGCGCCGGACGAATCCGCTGTCCTGGTCCAAGAGCGGCTGGTGCTGGTGCTGTCGCACCTGCTCGACCTGGCCGCAGGGCGGCGCGCGCCGGCTCCGGAGCCCGCCGATACCCGGATCGCCGCGGTGCTGGACCGCCTGCGCACCGACCTGTCCGGCACGCCCCGGCTGGCCGAGCTGGCCGCCGAGACCGGGATGTCCAGGGAGCACCTGATCCGGACGTTCACCCGTGCCACCGGCACCCCGCCCTACGCCTGGCACCTGTCCGCCCGGCTGGCCGAGGCGCGGCGACGGCTGCGCAAGGGCGAGCCCGTCGCCGACGTCGCGCATGTGCTTGGCTTCGCCGACCAGGCGCATTTCCACCGTCACTTCGCCGCGGCCTACGCCATCACGCCGGGTCGCTACCGTCGGCTGTCCCAGATCAACATCTGACAAGACCGCGCGGCCCGCTCCCCGCCACAGTGGCCGCATGATCGAGATCTTCATGGTGGCCCTGTGGTTGGGTCTGGTGTTCAACGCGGCGCCGGGTGCGGTGTTCAGCGAGTCTCTGAGGCGCGGGATCCGGGGCGGGTTCGGCCCCGCCTTCGCGGTCCAGGTCGGATCCCTGGTGGGCGACGCCGTCTGGGCGCTCCTCGGCCTGGCGGGGGTGGGGGCGCTGTTCGCGGTGCCGGTCTTGCGCGTTCCGCTCACGGTGGCCGGGTGCTTGCTGCTGGCCTGGTTGGGGGTGGCGGGCCTGCGCGACGCGCTCGCGCGGCCGGCACCCGCTCCGACGACGGAGCCGCAGGGCAAACAGGACCGCAAGGCCATGGCCGTGGGCGCGGGCATGTCGTTGGCAAACCCTTGGAACATCGTCTACTGGTCGGGAGCTGCCGGCGGCGTGGGCGCCGTGCTGGGTCCGGGCGGCGTGGCGGAGCTGGGCGTCTTCTTCGCCGGGTTCATGGCCTCTTCGATCCTGTGGTGCCTGATCGCGGCGGGGCTCATCGTGGTACTGCGCAGGGCGCTGCCGCCACTGGCCGTACGCGTGCTCGAGGGATCCTGCGGTGTAGCGCTCCTGGTCTTCGCGATCCTCCAGCTGTGCCGGCTCATGTGACGAGCGAGGCAGCCGTTCGCTACTCGCCGGACAGCTCCGGGATACGTACGACGTGACCGTGATCACTATCCGGACGCGTCGTCGTTTCCCGGCCGGCCGGGCCGCCGCGGCGAGTCGGTGCAGCAGTACGGCGACGATCAGAGCCGAGAAGGCTCCCCAAACGGGTCCGCATAGCAAATCAGGCCCGGCACTGATTTCTCAGTACCGGGCCTGAGCTGGTGTTTCAGCTGTCGGGATGGCGGGATTTGAACCCACGACCTCTTCGTCCCGACCAACGGTGCATGGTCTCGGTGGTACCGGCCGCGTCAGCCCTGCACAAGCGGAATCGTGATTCGGCTGGAAATCATCGCATTAGCTGACACGGCGTCGGGGAGAGATGAGCGAGTCATCACCGACAGTGAAGAGGGGGTTGCATGCGGCGGAGGGCCGAGACGGACATGGCACTCAGTCAACTCGACGTCATACGGCGCACACTTGAGGACCCTGCTACGGGCCTGAGTGCGCTCTACGTGACGGTGGACCAGACACGCCAGAAGGTCCTCGAAGCAGTGGCGCAAGGCACGATGGGCCTGCGTGAGGAGAACCGTGAGCTCCGGCGGCGGCAGGAACGGATGCTCACCGACCTGGCGGAGGCGCGGAGCGGTCTGGAGGCCCTGAGCCGACGGCTGGAAGAGGGCATCCAGACGGTGCCGTTGCTGCCGCCCCAGGTGGCGAGCCCCTTGGTTGCCGGCGCCCCGGCCACCACCGAGTCCGTTGTGCAGCCGCCCGCTGGGCCGGACCCAGCCGAGCCCGAGGTACTCGGAGAGCCGGCCGAGCGGACCAAACGATCCGACGGGAAGGAACCCCGCGTGCTGGAAGAACTCCGCAATGCCCACGGTCATGGGAATACGGCAGGAGAGCTGGAAACCGGGCCGCACCTGACGCCCGTCGCGGAGCCGGTCCAGGACCCTGCTCAGGCCGACCAGGATGACCAGCGCGCCCACCTGCAGTGCCTCCTGTCGGCTGCTGCGATCGCCTCCGCGACGCTGATCTGCCACCGGGAGACGTGGGACTTCATCGCAGAGCACACCAGCGGGCACACCCACTTCCGGCTCCCCGAGCGGATCGACGACGCGGATGGCGGCCGGGTCGAGGCATCCCTCTCGGGAAGGTCCCTGCTCGCCGTGCTCACCACGATGTGGAAGGTGACCCGGGAACACGAGGGCGGCGCAACGTCGCCCGGTGATGGCGGCCAGGACCTGGCCACGTGGGCGCTCGCCGCAGCCGTCTACCGCAGGACGGCTCTCGCGGTCGACCGCGTGACGCATCTGGCCGAGAAGGAGAACGGCCCCGCGTTGATCGTCCTCGACGACCGGAGTGCGCGCACGACTGCCCCGGAAGGCGGCGCCGCTGCCTGACCGGCTCCCCGTGGGGGCCCGATCCGGAGGTCGGCTCCCCGTTGGCTCCCAAGACAAGTGCAAACGCCAAACAGGGGCCTGATCCGCGATGCGGATCAGGCCCCTGACCTGGTCTTACGAAGTCGGGGTGGCGGGATTTGAACCCACGACCTCTTCGTCCCGAACGAAGCGCGCTGCCAAGCTGCGCTACACCCCGATCGCCGCCTTGCAGCACTTGCTGTCCTGGCGACATCGATTACTTTAGCGGACCTCACGCCGGAGACGAAATCCGGTTTTCGCGGGGCGGTGCCGCGGGCGCTAGGCCTGCGGGGTCAGCGTCAGGAGCGTCGCCTCCGGCGGGCACGCGAAGCGGACCGGGGTGAAGCGGTTGGTGCCGCAGCCGGCCGAGACGTGCAGGTACGCCTGCTGCCCCGCCGCCTCGTGCGTGGACAGGCCCTTCACCCGCTTGGTGTCGAGGTCGCAGTTGGTGACGAGCGCCCCGTAGAAGGGGATGCACAGCTGCCCGCCGTGGGTGTGGCCGGCGAGGATCAGCGGGTACCGGTCGGCGGTGAAGGACTCCAGCACGCGCAGGTACGGGGCGTGCACCACGGCCATCGAGAAGTCCGCGTCCTTCTCCGGGCCGCCGGCGACCATCTCGTAGCGGTCCCGCTTGATGTGCGGGTCGTCGAGCCCGGTGAAGGCCAGCTCCAGGCCTTCCAGCTTCAGCCGCCCCCTGGTGTTGGTGAGGTTCAGCCAGCCCGCCGCGTCGAAGGCGTCCCGCATCTCCTCCCACGGGTTGTGGACGGCGCCGACGACCGGCTTGTTGCCGTTCAGCCCGTGCCGGCCCTGGGCCTTCTCCAGCAGGTAGCGCCCGGGGTTGCGCAGCCTCGGCCCGTAGTAGTCGTTCGACCCGAAGACGTACACGCCGGGGAAGGACATCAGGGGGCCCAGCGCGTCGAGCACCTCGGGGATGCCCTCGGTGTCGGAGAGGTTGTCGCCGGTGTTGACGACGAAGTCGGGGCGCAGGCCCGCGAGGGACTGCAGCCAGGCGCGCTTCTTGCGCTGCCCGCCCACCATGTGGATGTCGGACACCTGGAGTACGCGCAGCGGGCGCATCCCCCGGGGAAGGACCGGGACCGTGACCCGGCGCAGGCGGAAGGACCTCGCCTCGAAACCGGCGGCATAGGCCACACCCGCGGCCCCCACCGCAGCGATTCCGGCAGCCGCTTTCAGGGGTACTCCGTAACGCGCACGCATGGACCCATCGTCGCAGACCCGGAAAACCGGTGAGCGCCACTGCCCCCGTACCTGGCAGACTCACATCCATGACCACGCTCAAGGCCAAGCTCCAGGAAGACCTCACGACCGCCATCAAGGCGCGTGACGAGCTGCACTCGTCCACGCTGCGCCTGACCCTCTCCGCCATCACCAAGGAGGAGGTCGCCGGCAAGGAGGCACGTGTGCTCTCCGACGAGGAAGTCCTCAAGGTGATCGCCAAGGAGGCGAAGAAGCGCCGCGAGGCGGCGGAGGCCTTCGCCCAGGGCGGCCGTGCCGAGCAGGCCGCGCGGGAGACCGCGGAGGGCGAGTTCCTCGACACGTACCTGCCCAAGCAGCTCACCGACGACGAGCTCGTCGCGATCGTGGCGCAGGCCGTCGAGGAGGCCAAGGCCGCGGGTGCCGAGGGGCCGCGGGCCATGGGCGCCGTCATGAAGATCGTGAACCCGAAGGTCGCCGGGCTGGCGGAGGGCGGGCGCGTCGCCGCCGTCGTCAAGCAGCAGCTCTCGTAGCGCTAGCGCAGGGAAGCGGAATGAGGGAGGGCCCCAGCCGGAACCGGCTGGGGCCCTCCCTCATGTGGCGCGCCGACCGCTACTGGTCGTCGCGGCCGCCGATCACGGCGCCCGGGTCGATCGTGATCCCGGGGAACGGGGGCTGCTGCGGCTCGCCGCCCGTGGCCCCGCCCGTGGCGCCCCCGGTGGCTCCGGCGGTCTGACCGCCGGGCCGCCCGCCGGGCTTTCCGTCGCCGCCCGGCTTGCCGGGCCTGCTCGGGTTGGTGGTGGGCGGCTTGTTGCCGCGGGAGCCACCGGACGGAACGTTCGATTCCGGGATGCTGACCGTGACGAAGCGCAGGGCCTCGCGGCCGTCCAGCGCGCCCGTGACGGCGTCCTTCCAGATCGGGCCGGGCAGACCGCCGCCGAAGACCTTCAGGTAGGGCTTGCCACCGATCACGATGTTCTCCATCGTGATCTTCTTCGCCCCGCCGGAGCCGACCCACACCGCGCCGGAGATGTTCGGGGTGTAGCCCACGAACCAGGCGTTGTAGCGGTTGTCCGTCGTACCCGTCTTGCCCGCGCTGTCGCGGTCGGTCAGACCGGCCCGCTCACCGGTGCCGGAGTCGATCACTCCGCCCAGCAGGGTGTTGATGGTGTCGGCGGTCGACTCCGACATCGCCCGGTCGCACTTGCTCTTCGGCACCGAGAGGGCCTTGTTGTGCGCGTCGGTGATCGACTCGATGGCGACGGGGGTGCAGTAGACGCCGCGGTTGGCGAAGGTCGCGTACGCGTTGGCCATCGTCAGCGGGGACATCTCCTCCGAGCCGAGCGCGATGGCGGGGCCGTCCGCCAGCTTCGCCCCGCTCGCCGGGACCACACCGAGCTTCGCCGCCATCTCCGACACCGGGCACAGCCCGATCTCGGCGATCATGTCGACGAAGTAGGTGTTGATCGACTTCTCCATCGCCGTCCGCAGCGCGTAGGGGCCGATCTCGTCCTCGGTCTCGTTCTCCGCCGACTCCTTGTTGACGTTGACGTACTGGGACCCGTCGCAGCGGGGGATCCCGCTCGGGTAGTCCATCTTGTTCGGCGCCTGGTACACCTTCGTCGGCGGCAGGCCCCGCTCCAGCGCGGCGGCCGCGATGAACGGCTTGAAGGTCGAGCCGACCTGGAAGCCGAAGTTCGAGCCGCCCATCCGCTTGTCCACGGAGTAGTTGATCTGCGTCTCGTTCTTCCCGAAGCCGTACGGCTTGGACTGACCCATCGCCAGCACCCGGCCGGTGCCCGGCTGGACCATGGTGACCGCCGTGGCGATCGAGTCCTCCTGGTAGACGTGGTCCTTGATCGACTCGTTGGCCGAGTCCTGCGACTGCGGGTCCAGGGTCGTGCGCACGGTCAGGCCGCCCTGGTTCCAGACCTTCGCGCGCTCCTCGCGCGTCTTGCCGAAGACGGCGTCGGTCAGGAAGGTGTTGCGCACGTAGTCGCAGAAGAAGCCCGCGCCCTTGACCGCGGTGATGCAGCCGTTCTTCGGCCTGGTCACCTTCAGGGTGACCGGCTTCGCCTTCGCCGCGTCCGCCTCCGCCTGCGAGACGTCCTTGGTGTCGGCCATCCGCTGCAGGACGATGTTGCGGCGCTTGGTCGCCTCCTGGGTGTCGTTCACCGGGTCGTACCGGCTCGGCGACTGCACGACGCCCGCGAGCAGCGCGGACTCCTCCAGGGTCAGGTCCTTGGCCGGCTTGCTGAAGTAGCGCTGGGCCGCGGATTCGATTCCGTACGCCTGCTGGCCGAAGTACGTGATGTTGAGGTAGTTCTCGAGGATCTTCTTCTTCCCGAGTTCCTCCTCGACCTGGATCGCGTACTTCAGCTCGCGGATCTTGCGGCCGAGGCTCTTCTCCTGGGCCTCGCGCACCTTGGTCTCGTCGTCGCCGGCCTCTTCGACGAACACGTTCTTCACGTACTGCTGGGTGAGCGTGGAGGCGCCCTGCGCGGCGCCGCCCTCCTGCGCGTTGCGGTTGACCGCGCGCAGGATGCCCTTGAGGTCGACGGCCCCGTGTTCGTAGAAACGGGAGTCCTCGATCGCGACGATCGCCTTCTGCATGTACGGGGAGATCGCCGTGAGCGGGACCACTTGACGGTCGCGTGAATAGACGGTGGCGATCAAGCCACCCTCGGCGTCCAGAATCGTGGTCCGCTGGCTCAGCGGCGGAGTCTTGAGATTGGCCGGGATCTCATCGAATCCCTCGACCGTGCCCTTGGCCGCCAGCCCCAGGGCGCCTGCAGCCGGAATCGCCATGCCGGCCAGCACAACTCCGGAGAGAACGGACACCCCGAGGAACTTGGCGGCCTGCTGGCTCCCCGTGAGCCCGCCGCCCGAGCGCTTCTTTCCCATAGAGGGCAGCCTACGTTCTCATTCGCCGGACACACGCGAATGCCTTGGCCTAAGCTGTCCCCAACTGTCACAGCAGTGCGGTGCGACATCAACCCCTCGGCTTGATTTTCACCCTTCCCGAATGGGGTGGACGCATGTCCGAATCCCGCCCCTCAGCTGAAGCTCATCCGCCGATTCCACCCGAATTGCCGGAATGGTCGGGCATGTCGTCGGATCACTCCGTCGGGTGATCTGCCGCTTACCCATAGTCCGTTCGGACCATTCAAGATTGGGCCCGTCGGGGGTGTTGCACTGTGCTCGCCTTCCGTAACGTCCTCAACTGGCAGCGGTGAATATGCCGCTACCGCCGTGGGGGAGCCTCGATTCGGGAGAGGACGGCGCCGGGATGGGCTGGGTTACCGACTGGAGTGCGCAGGCAGCCTGCCGCACTACCGATCCGGATGAACTGTTCGTTCAAGGAGCGGCACAGAACAGGGCCAAGGCGGTGTGCACCGGATGTCCGGTGCGGACCGAATGCCTGGCCGATGCGCTCGACAATCGCGTCGAGTTCGGCGTGTGGGGCGGAATGACCGAGCGGGAACGACGTGCGCTGCTGCGCCGGCGTCCCACCGTCACCTCGTGGCGACGGCTGCTCGAAACCGCCCGTACGGAGTACGAGCGCAGCACGGGCATCCTCACCATGGATGCAGACGCGGAGATCGACGTTCCGTACGAGACATACGCGGCAGTCGGGTAGACCCCCGCGCACGCCACGACGTACGAACGCCTACGCTCCGGCCGGAACCCCGGCCGCGAGTCGCTCTCCGATGGCCCGAAGCCCGGCGAGGTCGTGCACATCGCCGGGCAGGGCGGCCACTTCGGCCACCGCCACCTCGGGGTGCAGTGAGGTGAAGCGATCGCGTGTGCGCTGTTCACGCGCGATCACCTGCATCCGTTCGGCATGCAGGCGCAGCAGTCCTGCCGTGATCCGGTCGACGACCGCGGTATCGCCTTCGGTGCCGGGGGAGCCTGTCTCGGGAGGGTTCGCGGTCTGTGCCGTGTCTGCCGTCGGTGCGGTTGCCGTTGGTGTGGACGCCGTCCGTGGGGTCGTCGTCCGTGTGGTCCCGGCCGCCTCGGTCGGTCCCGCGGCCGTGTCACGAAGTCCAGCTTTCCCGGACTCCTGATCGACAATGCCGCCTTCTTCAAGATTCTCTGCGGCGGCCAACGCCCGTTCGGCGGACAGCTGGTCGGCGCCGCTGCCGTGCACCCGGTTCAGCACCAGCCCGGCCAACGGCATGCTCTCCGCGGCCAGCCGCTCCACGAAGTACGCCGCCTCGCGCAGGGCGTCCGGTTCGGGCGCCGCGACCACGAGGAAGGCCGTACCGGGCGCCTGGAGCAGCCGGAAGGTCGCGTCGGCGCGCGTGCGGAAGCCGCCGAACATCGTGTCCATCGCGGCCACGAAGGTCTGCACGTCCTTCAGCAGCGAGGCCCCCATCAGCTTGCTGAGGGTGCCGGTCATCATCGACATGCCGACATTGAGGAACTTCATCCCCGCCCGGCCGCCCACCTTCGCCGGGGCCATCAGCACCCGGATGAACTTCCCGTCCAGGAAGGACCCGAGGCGCTTGGGCGCGTCCAGGAAGTCCAGCGCGGACCGGCTCGGCGGGGTGTCGACGATGATCAGGTCCCAGTCGTCCCGGGCCCGCAGTTGGCCCAGCTTCTCCATCGCCATGTACTCCTGCGTGCCCGCGAAGCCGGCCGACAGGGACTGGTAGAAGGGGTTGGCGAGGATGGCCCGGGCCCGCTCGCCGTCCGCGTGCGCCTCGACGATCTCGTCGAAGGTCCGCTTCATGTCCAGCATCATCGCGTGCAGTTCGCCGCCGTCGGCGCCCACGCCCGCCACCTTGCGCGGGGTGTTGTCCAGCGAGTCGATCCCCATCGACTGCGCGAGCCGGCGCGCGGGGTCGATGGTGAGCACGACCGCCTTCCGCCCGCGCCCGGCCGCCCGTACGCCGAGCGCCGCGGCCGTGGTGGTCTTGCCGACCCCGCCCGCCCCGCAGCACACGACGATCCGGGTCTCCGGGTCGTCCAGCAGCCGGTCGACCGCCAGCCGCGGCGGAGTGTCCAGCCCCACGGTGTCCACCCCCTCGCTCATTCGGCCACCGTCTGCTTCCGCAGTTCCTTGGCCAGCTCGTACAACCCGGCCAGATCCACCCCCGCGCCGAGCAGGGGGAGTTCGTACGTCGGCAGGTCCAGGTCCGTCAGTACGGTGCGCTGCGCGCGCTCCAGCTCCACCCGGCTCGCGTGCTCGGCGGCCTGCGTGAGCAGCGGGTCCACCAGCCGCTCGGCCAGCCCGCCGCGGCGCGCGCCGCCGAGGCCCGCCCGGGACAGCGCCCTGGCCACCTCGGCGCGGTGGTCGCCGGCCGCGGTGCGCAGGGTGTCCTCGTCCAGGTGATGCGGCCGCACCATGTTGACGACGACGCGGCCGACGGGCAGCCCGGCCTGCCGCAGTTCCTCGATGCCGTCGGCGGTCTCCTGGACGGGCATCTCCTCCAGGAGGGTGACCAGGTGGACGGCCGTCTCGGGGGACTTGAGCACCTTCATGACGGCCTGCGCCTGGTTGTGGATCGGCCCGAACCGGGCCAGGCCCGCCACCTCGTCGTTCACGTTCAGGAACCGGGTGATCCGCCCGGTCGGCGGCGCGTCCATGATCACGTGGTCGTAGACGTACCGGCCGGCCTTGTCCTTGCGCCGCACCGCCTCGCACGCCTTGCCGGTCAGCAGGACGTCGCGCAGTCCGGGGGCGATGGTCGTGGCGAAGTCGATGGCGCCGAGCTTCTTCAGCGCGCGGCCGGCCGAGCCGAGTTTGTAGAACATCTGGAGGTAGTCCAGAAGCGCCCGTTCGGCGTCGATGGCGAGCGCGAAGACCTCGCCCCCGCCGGGCGCGACGGCGATCTTCCGTTCCTCGTACGGGAGCGCCTCGGCACCGAAGAGCTGCGCGAGCCCCTGCCTGCCCTCGACCTCCACCAGAAGAGTCCGCTTGCCCTCGCGTGCGAGGGCAAGCGCGAGTGCCGCGGCGACCGTGGTCTTGCCGGTGCCGCCCTTGCCGCTGACCACCTGGAGCCTGCTCACAGCGTCCGAGCCTAACCACTCGCCTCCCGGAACACGCATGAGCCTCCCCCGGACCCGGCCCTGGGGGAGGCGCGGCACCGCAGGCACTACCCTCGCTCCCATGACCAAGAAGTTCGAATATGCGACGGTCCCGCTGCTGGTTCACGCCACCAAGCAGATCCTGGACACCTGGGGCGAGGACGGCTGGGAGCTCGTCCAGGTCGTGCCCGGCCCGAACAACCCCGAGCAGCTCGTGGCCTACCTGAAGCGGGAGAAGGCATGAGCGGCGTTGTCGACGCGAAGCTGGCCGAGCTCGGCCTGACCCTGCCCGAGGTCGTCCCGCCGCTGGCCACGTACCAGCCGGCCGTGCGCTCCGGCGCGTACGTCTACACCGCGGGCCAGCTCCCGATGGTGAAGGGCAACCTGCCGGTCACCGGCAAGGTCGGCGCGGAGGTCTCGGCGGAGCAGGCCAAGGAGCTGGCCGCCACGTGCGCGCTGAACGCCCTGGCCGCCGTCAAGTCGGTCGTCGGCGACCTCGACAAGATCGCGCGTGTCGTGAAGGTCGTCGGCTTCATCGCCTCGGCCCCCGACTTCACGGGCCAGCCGGGCGTGCTGAACGGCGCGAGCGAGCTCCTGGGCGCCGTCCTCGGCGACAAGGGCGTCCACGCCCGCAGCGCGGTCGGCGTGGCGGTCCTGCCGCTGGACGCCCCGGTCGAGATCGAGATCCAGGTCGAACTGGTCGCGGGAGCCTGACCCGTTTTCGGAGGGGCCGGATTGCCGCAGGGCGATTTCGGCCCCTCCGGCGTTCGAGGCGTGGGCCTGCGGCGAAGCCACAGGACGCCGGGCCGCGGGCCCGGACGCGGCGTCGGCGACGGGTGACCCTCGAACATCGGGCCGGATGGCCGTAGCATCCGGCCATGCCGAATGGTCAGCATGGTCAGCAGCAGCCTCCCGCCGGAGGCCAGTGGTACCCGCCGGAGTGGCCCGACCGCATCCGCGCGCTCGCGGACGGTTCCCTCACCCCGGTGCCACCACGCCGCGCCGCCACCGTCATGCTCCTGCGCGACACCCCCGCCGGTCCCGCCGTGCACATGCTGCGCAGACGGGCCTCCATGGCCTTCGCCGGGGGCGCGTACGCCTATCCGGGCGGTGGGGTCGACCCCCGCGACGAGGAGCACCAGGTGGGCTGGGCGGGGCCCTCGCAGCAGGACTGGGCGGACCGGCTCGGAACGGACGTCCTGACCGCCCAGGCCATCGTGTGCGGCGCCGTACGGGAGACCTTCGAGGAGGCGGGCGTCCTGCTCGCCGGGGAGAGCGCGGACACCGTCGTCGGTGACACCACCGGTGACGACTGGGAGGCCGACCGGCAGGCCCTGGTCGCCCGTGAGCTGTCCTTCGCGGACTTCCTCGACCGCCGCGGCCTGCGGCTGCGCTCCGACCTGCTCGGGGCGTGGGCGCGCTGGATCACCCCGGAGTTCGAGCCGCGCCGCTACGACACCTGGTTCTTCGTCGCCGCCCTCCCCGAGGGCCAGCGCACCCGCAACGCCTCCACCGAGGCCGACCGGACCGTCTGGATCCGCCCGGCCGACGCGGCCGCCGGCTACGACAAGGGCGAGCTGCTGATGATGCCGCCCACCATCTCCACCCTGCGCTCCCTGGAGCCGTACGGGAGCGCCGCCGACGCGCTCACCGGGGCGGCCGCCCAGGACCTCACCCCGGTCCTGGCCGAGGCCGTGCTGGAGGACGGCGAGGTGGTGCTCAGCTGGCCGGGCCACGACGAGTTCACCAAGCGGGTCCGCCTCGGCCGTCCGGGAGGCACCGCATGAGCGACGCCGTGGCACTGCCAGGACACCCCCGCGGGGTCGTCACCTCCGGGCCGGCCACGGCCCGCGCGGTGAACGTCCTGGCCCCCAACGCCTCCGCGATGACCCTGGACGGCACCAACACCTGGCTCGTGTCCGAGCCCGGCTCCGACCTCGCCGTCGTCATCGATCCCGGCCCGCTGGACGAGGCACACCTGCGGGCGGTCATCGCCACCGCCGAACAGGCCGGCAAGCGGATCGCGCTCACCCTGCTCACCCACGGCCATCCCGACCACGCCGAGGGCGCGGGGCGTTTCGCCGAGCTCACCCGTACCAAGGTCCGCGCCCTGGACCCGGCCCTGCGGCTCGGCGACGAGGGCCTGGCCGCCGGGGACGTGATCCGCACCGGCGGGCTGGAGCTGCGGGTGGTCCCGACCCCGGGCCACACCAGCGACTCGCTCTGCTTCCACCTGCCCGCCGACCGGGCCGTGCTGACCGGCGACACCATCCTCGGCCGCGGCACCACCGTCGTCGCCCACCCCGACGGCCGGCTCGGCGACTACCTGGACTCCCTGCGGCGTCTGCGCTCGCTGACCGTGGACGACGGGGTGCACACCGTCCTTCCGGGGCACGGGCCGGTCCTGGAGGACGCGCAGGGGGCCGTCGAGTACTACCTGGCCCACCGCGCGCACCGGCTCGCCCAGGTCGAGACCGCCGTCGAGAACGGCTTCGTGACCCCCGAGGCGGTCGTGGCCCAGGTCTACGCGGACGTGGACCGCTCCCTGTGGCCGGCGGCGGAATGGTCCGTCCGGGCGCAGCTCGAGTACCTTCAAGATCACGGACTGATCCCGGGAGGGCCCGAATGAACACCGTGTTCCTGCTCGTCATGCTGATAGGCACAGCCGGATGGATCACGTCGACGGTGTCGCTGCGCGTGAAGAGCCTCCAGCTGCAGGCGGACCGGACGGAGCGCCGCATGGCCCTCTTGCTGGACCACTTCGGCATCGAGGAGCCGGAGCCGGCCGGCATGGACGAGGTGCGCGCCCTGCTCGGGGAGGACCGGCAGATCTCGGCGATCAAGGCCTACCGCCGGATCACCGGCGCGGGCCTGGCCGAGGCCAAGCTGGCCGTCGAGGCCCTGGCCGAAGCCCGGAAGTCCTAGGTCCTTCCCCCGCCGGCCACCCGCGGGGTCTTCGTGCCGTGCCGGGCCGTGTACTCGTCCGCGAGCCAGGGCCCGAGGTCCTCGACGTACGCGCGCAGCACGGCCGGGTCGGCCACCGGGTCGAGTGCCGCGGCGGCCGCGGCGCGCATCTGGTCCGCGCGCTGCGGGTAGTAGCCGCCGAACACCTCCGCGGACTCGGTGAGGTCGCTGGTCCAGCCGCCCCACCGGGGCATGACCAGCGTGAAGCCGGTGCGCACCAGGTGCCGTGAGAAGAGCCGGCACAGCCTCCGGTGCTCGTCCGGGGTCGACGCCTCCCGCAGCCGCCGGCGCCACCGGGGCAGTACGTCGGCCAGGTCGCCGTTGGTCTCGCGCGCGAGCAGGCTGTCCGGACGGTAGCGCGGCAGGTGCTCGGCCAGGTCCGCGCCGAGCAGCGGCGTGCACAGGCAGGCGAGGAACCAGCCCAGGTCGAATCGTTCCGCCTCGCTCAGCAGGGTGTCCTTGCCGTACAGCAGGATGCCGACGCCGTCGACCTCCGGGAAGTCCTCGTCGAGCCCGCGCGCCAGCACCTCGGCGGCGTCGCGGTCCTCGCCGGCGGGCTCGTGGTGCAGGGCCAGCAGGAGGTCGAGGTCGGAGCGCCCGGGCCGGGCCGTCCCGCGCGGCACGGACCCGTACAGGTACGCGCTGTGCAGCCGCCGCCCGTACGCGTCGCGGATCCGCCCCCGGGCGGCCGCGACGACGGCCGCGAACGCGCCCGGGACCTGCCCGAGGGAGCCCTCGCGCTCGAAGCAGCCGTCCGTGTCCAGCCCTCTGTGCTCCATGCCTCCACTGTGCCTCGTAAGGCCCGGCCGGTGTTCGAGGCGCGGGGGGTTGTCCTGGACATGCGAAAGGGCCCCGCCCCATCGGGCAGGACCCCTCCGAACAGCCGGGACCGGCGTCAGCGCGAGCGCTTCGCCAGGCGCTCCACGTCGAGCAGGATCACCGCGCGCGCCTCCAGGCGGAGCCAGCCGCGGCCCGCGAAGTCGGCCAGGGCCTTGTTCACGGTCTCGCGGGAAGCGCCGACGAGCTGCGCGAGCTCCTCCTGCGTGAGGTCGTGCACCACGTGGATGCCCTCCTCCGACTGCACGCCGAAGCGGCGCGACAGGTCGAGGAGCGCCCGCGCCACACGGCCGGGAACGTCGGAGAAGACCAGGTCGGACATCTGGTCGTTGGTCTTGCGCAGGCGCCGGGCGACGGCGCGCAGCAGCGCGGTCGCGACCTCGGGCCGGGCGTTGAGCCAGGGCTGGAGGTCGCCGTGGCCGAGGCCGAGCAGCTTGACCTCGGTCAGGGCGGTGGCGGTGGCGGTGCGCGGGCCGGGGTCGAAGAGCGACAGCTCACCGATCAGCTCGCCGGGGCCGAGGACGGCCAGCATGTTCTCGCGGCCGTCGGGGGAGGTGCGGTGCAGCTTCACCTTGCCCTCGGTCACCACGTACAGCCGGTCGCCGGGGTCGCCCTCGTGGAACAGGGCGTCACCGCGTGCGAGGGTCACCTCGCCCATGGAGGCGCGGAGCTCCGCGGCCTGCTCGTCATCGAGCGCCGCGAAGAGCGGGGCGCGCCGCAGAACGTCGTCCACGAGTCTCTCTCCTATGTCGACCAGCTCACGGGGACCGTGCTCCCCATTTTGCCGGACGGCTCAAACAGTGCGATCAATCACAAGGATGCCGGACGGACGGCCGTGCTGTGCGGCGAGAGGCCAATCGGAGTGGTGTTACCTGAGGTCCGGGCGGGTGTCAGCGGCCGGCCTTAGGCTGGCCGGGTGTCCAATAAGCCGGTGAGAGCACAGGCCAAGGGGTCCGCAGGAGTGACGGCGCCCCGAAATTCAGCCGTGGGCGAACAAGCCCCCAAGGCGGTGTCCGGGAGGGGGGAAGCCACCCCCCAGGGCAAAGTTTCGGCCAAGAAACCCAAGCCGGCCAAGCCGGAATCGCGCCTGGCCATGGTGCGCAGGGCGCGGCGCATCAACCGCGAGCTGGCCGAGATCTATCCGTACGCCCATCCGGAACTCGACTTCCGCAATCCCTTCGAGCTGCTCGTCGCGACGGTGCTCTCCGCGCAGACGACCGACCTGCGGGTGAACCAGACGACCCCGGCCCTCTTCGCCGCCTACCCGACCCCCGAGGACATGGCCGCGGCCGCTCCCGAGCACCTGGAGGAGCTGATCCGGCCGACCGGGTTCTTCCGGATGAAGGCCAAGTCCCTGCTCGGCCTCTCGCAGGCCCTGCGGGACAACTTCGGCGGGGAGGTGCCGGGCCGGCTCGAGGACCTGGTGACCCTGCCCGGAGTGGGCCGCAAGACCGCGAACGTGGTCCTCGGCAATGCGTTCGGCGTCCCCGGGATCACCGTCGACACCCACTTCGGCCGGCTCGTGCGCCGGTGGAAGTGGACCGATCAGCAGGACCCGGAGAAGGTCGAGGCGGAGATCTGCGCGATCTTCCCGAAGAGCGAGTGGACGATGCTCTCGCACCGCGTCGTCTTCCACGGCCGCCGGATCTGCCACTCGCAGCGGCCGGCCTGCGGGGCCTGCCCGATCGCCCCGCTCTGCCCGGCGTACGGGGAGGGCGAGACGGACCCGGAGAAGGCGCGGAAGCTGCTCAAGTACGAGAAGGGCGGTCAGCCGGGCCAGCGGCTGACCCCGCCCCCGGACTACCCGGGCCTCCCCGCGCTGCCGCTGGGGGGCGCTCCGGCGCCGTCCTGAGCGCTCCGGACGGCCCCCGCAGTGGCGCCGCACCTGAGGAACCAATCGGTACCCGCACCGCGTTTGGCGGTGTGGGAGATCACGGACGGGGATGCCTATGACGCGCGGTAGCGGTACACGGGACGAGACGGCGGCGGGAGCCCGCGAGGGCGACGGCATCGCGCTCAGCACGCAGGGCCTGCCCGCCTGGCTCGACCCCGTCGTCGAGGCCGCCCGGACCGTGCAGCCGCGGCAGCTGAGCCGGTTCCTGCCGCCCGAGGACGGCCGCGGGCGGCAGTCCGCCGTGCTCGTCCTCTTCGGGGAGGGCCCCCGCGGCCCCGAGCTGCTCCTCATGGAGCGCGCCGGCACCCTGCGTTCGCACGCGGGGCAGCCGTCCTTCCCCGGTGGCGCGTTGGATCCGGAGGACGGCGATCCGCACACCACCGGCCCGCTGCGCGCCGCGCTGCGCGAGGCCGAGGAGGAAACCGGACTTGATCCTTCCGGTGTCCAGCTCTTCGGGGTGCTGCCCCGGCTCTACATCCCGGTCAGCGAGTTCGTGGTGACCCCCGTCCTCGGCTGGTGGCGCACCCCCAGCCCGGTCGGCGCCGTGGACCCGGCCGAGACGGCCCGGGTCTTCACGGTTCCCGTGGCCGATCTCACGGATCCCGATCACCGGGTCATGGCCGTCCACCCGGCCGGCCACCAGGGGCCGGGATTCACCGTCGAATCGGCTCTGGTCTGGGGTTTCACCGCCGGGGTGATCGACCGGATCCTGCACTTCGCGGGCTGGGAGCGCCCCTGGGACCGCACGCGCCAGGTCCCGCTCGACTGGCGCGCATGAGACGGTGGCCCACGTGAACGTGCTGGACATCCTGTTGTTGCTCGCCGCCGTGTGGTTCGCGATCGTCGGCTACCGCCAGGGGTTCGTCGTCGGCATCCTGTCGGTGATCGGATTCCTCGGCGGTGGCCTCATCGCCGTGTCCCTCATCCCGCTGATCTGGGACCGGGTGACGGACAACGGCACCCAGGTGTCCACCACCGTGGTCGTCATCGCCGTCGTCGTGATCATCGTCTGCGCCTCGATCGGCCAGGCCCTGACCACCCACCTCGGCAACCGCGTCCGCCGCCAGATCACCTGGTCACCGGCGCGCGCCCTCGACGCGACCGGCGGCGCCCTGGTCAACGTGGTCGCGATGCTGCTGGTGGCCTGGCTGATCGGCCTGCTGCTCGCCGGGACCTCGCTGCCCACCCTGGGCAAGGAGGTCCGCAACTCCAAGGTGCTCCTCGGCGTGTCGCGGGTGCTGCCCGACCAGGCGAACACCTGGTTCATGGACTTCAGCTCCACCCTCGCGCGCAACGGCTTCCCGCAGGTGTTCACCCCGTTCTCCAACGAGCCGATCACCGAGGTCAAAGCGCCCGACCCGGCGCTCGCGATCAGCCCGGTCGCCGAGCAGGCCAAGCGCTCGATCGTGAAGGTCGTCGGCACCGCGCCCAGCTGCAGCAAGGTGCTGGAGGGCACGGGCTTCGTCTTCGCGCCCGGCAAGGTGATGACCAACGCGCACGTCGTCGGCGGGGTCGGCGAGCCGACCGTGCAGGTCGGCGGCGAGGGCAAGCTCTACGACGGCAAGGTCGTGCTCTACGACTGGGAGCGCGACATCGCCGTACTGGACGTGCCCAAGCTGAAGGCGCCGGCGCTGGAGTTCACCGACAAGGACGCGACGAGCGGCGTCGACGCGATCGTCGCCGGCTTCCCGGAGAACGGCGCGTACGACGTCCGCGCCGCCCGCGTCCGCGGCCGGATCAATGCCAACGGACCGGACATCTACCACCGCGGTACTGTCCGACGGGACGTCTACTCCCTGTTCGCGACCGTCCGGCAGGGCAACTCCGGCGGCCCGCTGCTGACGCCCGAGGGCAAGGTGTACGGGGTCGTCTTCGCGAAGTCCCTCGACGACCCGAACACCGGCTACGCGCTGACGGTGGACGAGATCCGCGACGACATCCAGAACGGCAAGGTCGCCGGCCAGCGGGTCAACAGCCAGGGCTGCGCCCTCTGAGCAGCCGCGCCCGCCGGGGCCCTACGTCCGTGGATGGCGCAGGCGCGCCGAGACCCAGCGGGCCCGGCGGCGCAGGATGCGCGGAATCCCGAGGCGGAGGTCGTGGCCGTGCCGGCCGGCCCTCTCGTGGGTGCCCGGCGTAGCTGCCGAGCGGCTTTCGTGCGCGGTGTCACCGTAGTCGTGCGTCCAGCTCATACTCCGAGCTGTGCCCGGGCCCCAAGGTCGGTAATCCCGTCAGGGGCGGCCAATTGGCCTATGCGCCGGGCAATTGAATGCTCGTAAGACGAGCGTATGAGCGAACTGCCCGACTTTCACAGGGTGGTCGGGGGCCGGCTCAGCGGTCCGGTTCGGGATCCTTGAGCCAGTTCACCAGCTCCGTGGAGAAGGCCACGGGGTCCTCCTCGTGCGGGAAGTGCCCGAGCCCGTCGAACAGCCGCCACCGGTACGGGGCTTCGACGTACTCCCCGGATCCCGCCGCGCTCCGCGTCCGCATCACCGGGTCGAGCGAGCCGTGCAGGTGCAGCGTCGGAACCCGCACCGGCCGCTTCATCCGCCGGTTGAACTGCAGCCCGTCGGGCCGCGCCATGGACCGCATCATCCAGCGGTACGGCTCGATCGAGCAGTGCGCGGTGGACGGGATGCACATGGCCCGCCGGTACACGGCGAGGTCTTCCTCCTCGGGCGGCCGCGGCCCCGACCAGTCCCGGATCAGGTCCCCCACGAGGGCCCCGCCGTCGGCGACGAGCTGACGCTCCGGCACGAACGGCCGCTGGAAGCCCCAGATGTGCGAACTGGCCCGCGTCTGCCCGAAGTCCGACAGCATCGCCGAGCGCCAGCGGCGCGGGTGCGGCATGGAGGAGACGACGAGCCGGCGCACCAGCTTGGGCCGCATCACCGCCGCCGTCCACGCGAGGTACCCGCCCAGGTCGTGCCCGACGAGTGCGGCGTCCGGCTCGCCGAGGGACCGTACGACCCCGGTGATGTCGAGGGCCAGATTGGCCGGGTCGTAGCCGCGCGGGGTGCGGTCGCTGCCGCCCACCCCGCGCAGGTCCATCGCGACCGCCCGGTACCCGGCGTCGGCGAGCGCGGTCAGCTGGTGCCGCCAGGTCCACCAGAACTGCGGGAAGCCGTGGAGCAGCAGCACGAGCGGCCCGTCACCGAGCTCGGCGACGTGGAAGCGGGCGCCGTTGGCGGCGACGTCCCGGTGCGTCACCGCCTGCCCGCCGGGGAGGTCGAGCCGTACCGCCGTGGCAGCCGTGGGGGGAACGCTGGAGTCCGGCGTGGGCGCTGTCATGAGGACGAGCGTGCCACACCCACAGCCTGGTCACTCACCGGCCGCGGGTGCGGCTTGACGGTCCCGACGAGCGCGGCGGTCTGCTTGACGGAGGCGATGGACTTCTCCGGCGGCTTGATCTTCTTGAACTTCCGCACCGCGATCAGCACGAGCACACCCGCGATGAGCAGGAACGCACTGCCGACGATGAGGAAGGACCAGGCGAGCCCGAGCCCGAGGTTGTGGATCCCGTAGGCCGCGGCGAAGGTCAGCACCGGAAGCGAGAAGACCGCCAACACACCTGCGCCGGCGAGGGAGGCGGAGCCGCTGCCCACACGCTTGACGTCCTCGCGGATCTCCGCCTTCGCGAGGGCGATCTCGTCGTGAACCAGGGCGGACATCTCGGCGGTGGCCGAGGCGACCAGCTGGCCGAGTGTGCGCTCGGCTCCCTGCGCCTCTTGGTCCACTGCGCTCATCGCTCTCTCCCTTTGTCGTCTGCTGCCGTGCGGCTGTCCTGCGTCGTCAGTCAGATCATGCCGGACGGTCGCCCTCGGTGGTGGACCCGGCCGAGGTTTGGAGCGCCGCGGCAGCCGCGCGCTCGGCCTTGCGGCGGTGTTCCGCGGCACGTCCCTCGTAGATCCTCGCCATCCTCAGGTGGTACTCGGGGTTGTGCTCCTCGTAGATGTCCGGGATGCCGTCGTGGTCCTCGTCCCGCTCCTCGGCCTCGGTCAGCGCCAGGTACTTGCGGTTGCGGAGCTTGAGCATGACGCCCGCGATCACGGCGGCGATGAGCGAGCCGATCAGTACGGCGGCCTTGATCTCGTCGGTGAGGACCGGGTCGCCGACGAACGCGAGCTCGCCGATCAGGAGGGAGACGGTGAAGCCGATGCCGGCGAGCGAGGCCACGGCGAGTACGTCGGGCCAGGCGAGGTCGTCGTTCAGCTCGGCCTTGGTGAACCGGGCGGCGAGCCAGGTGCCGCCGAAGATGCCCACGGCCTTGCCGACGACGAGGCCGAGGACGACGCCGAGGGTCTCGGGCCGGGTGAACACCTGCGCGATGGCCTCGTCGGAGAGCGAGACCCCGGCGGAGAACAGTGCGAAGAGGGGCACGGCGAGACCGGCCGAGATGGGCCGGACCAGGTGCTCGATGTGCTCGCCGGGGGACTGCTCCTCGCCGTCCCTGCGGGTGCAGCGGAGCATCAGGCCCATGGCGACGCCGGCGATGGTGGAGTGGACGCCGCTGTTGTACATCAGGCCCCAGATGACCAGCGCGAGCGGGACGTAGACGTACCAGCCGCGGACTCCCCGGCGGAGCAGGAACCAGAAGAGGGCCAGGCCCACGAGCGCGCCGCCGAGCGCCAGGAAGTCGATCTCGCTGGTGAAGAACACCGCGATGATCATGATGGCGAAGAGGTCGTCGACGACCGCGAGCGTCAGCAGGAAGGCGCGCAGGGCCGAGGGCAGTGAGGTGCCGAGGACGGCGAGGACGGCGAGCGCGAAGGCGATGTCGGTGGCGGTCGGGACCGCCCAGCCGTCCATAGCCCCGTTGCCGAGGACGTTGACCACGACGTAGACCAGCGCGGGCACGGCCATGCCGCATATGGCGGCGATCACCGGGAGGGCGGCGGCCTTGGCGTCGCGCAGGTCGCCCGCGACGAGCTCGCGCTTGAGCTCGATGCCGGCGACGAAGAAGAAGATCGCGAGGAGCCCGTCGGCCGCCCAGTGCTGGATCGACAGGTCCAGGCCGAGGGAGCTGGGGCCGATGTGGAAGTCCCGGACCGCCTGGTAGCTGTCGGCCAGGGGCGGGGTGTTCGCCCAGATCAGCGCGGCGACGGCGGCCGCGAGCAGGAGGATGCCGCCGACGGTCTCGGTGCGCAGGGCATCGGCGACGAAGCGGCGCTCGGGCAGCGAGAGCCGGCCGAGCAGCTTGCGGCTCTGGTGGTCGGTGGGGCTGGGCGCGGCCACGAGGTGCACCTCCGGGGTCGGTTGGACGGCATGGCGAAGCTCATTGCCGACCAGACTTCCCGGCGCACCCTGTGGTCTTTCTTTACGCTTTCAATATTTTACAGGGTGCACGCGAGGGTGAATCCGGTGATCGTCACTTTATGCGCGAAACGGGCACCCGGCGCGACGCGCCGGGTGCCCGTTTCGATGTGCCTGACCCGTGGGGTCCCTCTGCCCGTGGGGGCCTTGTGTCAGTCCTCGCTGCCGGCGGCGGCCGGGAGCTTGCTCTGGATCAGGTCCATGACCGAGGAGTCGGCGAGCGTGGTGACGTCGCCGACCGCGCGGTTCTCCGCCACGTCGCGCAGCAGACGGCGCATGATCTTGCCCGAGCGGGTCTTCGGCAGCTCCTGGACCGGCAGGATCCGCTTCGGCTTGGCGATCGGGCCGAGCGTGGCGCCCACGTGGTTGCGCAGGTCCGCGACCAGGCCCTCGGTCTCGGAGGCGCTGCCGCGCAGGATGACGAAGGCCACGATGGCCTGGCCGGTGGTCTCGTCGTTGGCGCCGACCACGGCCGCCTCGGCGACCGAGGGGTGCGAGACGAGCGCCGACTCCACCTCGGTGGTCGAGATGTTGTGGCCGGACACCAGCATCACGTCGTCCACCCGGCCGAGCAGCCAGATGTCGCCGTCGTCGTCCTTCTTGGCGCCGTCGCCCGCGAAGTACTTGCCCTCGAAGCGCGACCAGTAGGTGTCGATGAACCGCTGGTCGTCACCCCAGATGGTGCGCAGCATCGACGGCCACGGCTCGGTGAGGACCAGGTAGCCGCCTCCGCCGTTCGGGACCTCGTGCGCCTCGTCGTCGACGACGGTGGCGGAGATGCCGGGCAGGGCGCGCTGGGCGGAGCCCGGCTTGGTGTGCGTGACGCCCGGCAGCGGGGAGATCATCATCGCGCCGGTCTCGGTCTGCCACCAGGTGTCCACGATCGGGCAGCGGTCGCCGCCGATGTGCTTGCGGTACCAGATCCAGGCCTCGGGGTTGATCGGCTCGCCGACCGAGCCCAGCACGCGCAGGCTCGACAGGTCGAACTTCGCGGGGATGTCGTCGCCCCACTTCATGAACGTACGGATGGCCGTCGGCGCCGTGTAGAGGATGGTGACGCCGTACTTCTGCACGACCTCCCAGAACCGGCCCTGGTGCGGGGTGTCCGGCGTGCCCTCGTACATCACCTGGGTGGCGCCGTTCGCCAGCGGCCCGTAGACGATGTAGGAGTGCCCGGTCACCCAGCCGATGTCGGCGGTGCACCAGTAGACGTCGGTCTCGGGCTTCAGGTCGAAGACCGCGTGGTGGGTGTACGCGGCCTGGGTGAGGTACCCGCCGGAGGTGTGCAGGATGCCCTTCGGCTTACCCGTGGTGCCCGAGGTGTAGAGGATGAAGAGCGGGTGCTCGGCGTCGAAGGGCTGCGGGGTGTGCTCGGCGGACTGCCGGCCGACCACCTCGTGCCACCAGACGTCGCGGCCCTCGGTGAAGGCGGTGTCCTGGCCGGTGCGGCGCACGACGAGCACGTGCTCGACCTGCGGACACTTGGCGACGGCCTCGTCGATGGCGGGCTTCAGGGCGCTGGGCTTGCCGCGGCGGTAGCCGCCGTCGGCGGTGATGACCAGCTTGGCGTCGGCGTCCTGGATGCGGGAGGCGACGGCGTCGGCGGAGAAGCCGCCGAAGACCACGGAGTGCGCGGCGCCGACGCGGGCGCACGCGAGCATCGCGACGACCGCCTCGGGGATCATCGGCAGGTAGACGGCGACGCGGTCGCCCGCCTCGACGCCCAGCTCGGTCAGGGCGTTCGCGGCCTTGGAGACCTCGTCCTTGAGCTCGGCGTAGGTGATCGCGCGGCTGTCCCCGGGCTCGCCCTCGAAGTGGATGGCGACGCGGTCGCCGTTGCCGGCCTCGACGTGGCGGTCCACGCAGTTGTAGGCGACGTTCAGCTTGCCGTCCGCGAACCACTTCGCGAAGGGCGGATTCGTCCAGTCGAGCGTCTCGGTCGGCTCGGTGGCCCAGGTCAGCCGCCGGGCCTGCTCGGCCCAGAAGCCCAGCCGGTCCGCGTCGGCCTGTGCGTACGCAGCCTCTTTCACATTGGCGGCGGCGGCCAGATCGGCAGGCGGTGCGAACCGCCGCTCCTCCTTGAGCAGATTGGCCAGGCTCTCATTGCTCACGACATCTCCCTTTCCCAGGGTGTCCGTTGTGTCCCCGGGCATAGCTCATCAGTCAGCGGCCCAGGTGACAAGGGGTAGCCGAGAATTGGTTTAGACCTATATCACGTTCGGCCCGCACGAGAACGGCGTGCGAATGGCCCCTTCCCGCTGCAGGGTGCGGGAAGGGGCCAAACGATTGCACGGACAGGCGAGGGTATCGGTTCAGGCGTGCTGGCCCACGGTGTCGAAGACCCGGCAGTCGAAGAAGTCCTCACCCTCGGACAGCAGGTAGGCCTGTGCCTCGCCCACGTGGAAGTACATGCCGTGCAGTTCGAGGGTGCCCTCGGCGAGCCGCCTGGCCACCGATTCGTGTGCCCGCAGGTGCTCCAGCTGCTGGACCACATTGGTCAGGCACAGCTGCTCCACCGCGTCCGCCGGGAGCCGGCCCGAGATCCGGGCCCAGGCGTGGTGGCGACTGGCCATCCGCTCCAGGCTGGGCAGCCCGTGCCGCAGCCAGCGGCGCAGCGGGGTCATCGCAACCCCGGGCGCGGAGCTGAGCAGGGCCTGCATGGCGCCGCAGCCCGAGTGCCCGCACACCGTGATGCTGTCGACCTTCAGCACGTCCACGGCGTACTCGATGGCCGCGGCGACGGAATCGTCCGTGGACTCCGCGCCCGGCAGCGGGACCAGGTTGCCGACATTGCGGACCGTGAACAGGTCGCCCGGTCCGCTGGCCGTGATCATGCTGGTCACCAGGCGGGAGTCCGCGCAGGTGAGGAAGAGCTGGGAGGGCCGCTGCCCCTCGCGGGCCAGCCGGGCCAGCTCGTCCCGCACATGAGGGGCGGTGTCCCGCTGGAAGGCGCTGATCCCGCTGGCGAGTTGGCCGGCGCCGCGCCGCCGGGGCGCCGGCGGGGATTCGTCCGCGGGGGGCTTGGCGGCTGCTTCCGCCATGGCCGCGGCCGTGGGCGTACGGGTCCCGGCGGGGCGGTGGTCGCAGTGGTTCTGCCAGGGGGTCCAGGGCCGGCAGCACTGGTGGGTCCCGCGCCGGGACCGGTCCGCGTGGTGGTTTCCGCTGTGCGGGACGCCCGCGCCGGTCGCGCCGGCTTCGGTGGCTCCCTCGGCTCCCTCGGCTCCCTCGGCTTCCCCGGCTCCGCCCGACCCGTTTGGCCCGTCGGCGGAGGTGGTTCCGGGCAGCCACGCCGAGGATCCGGCCCGGCCGGTCACCTCCAGCGTGCCCCCGTGCGCCAGATGGGACTCCTGCCAGTCCTGCAGCGTCTCGTAGGCGGCGTGGTCCATGAACGAGCCGTCCAGCTCGATCACCACGTGCCCGTCGTGCGGAATCTGGTTCAGTACCCGGCTCAGCCGGGGCACGGCGAGGAAGGTCAACTGCCCGCGCGCCCGCACCCGGTGGGTCCCGTCATCCTGCCGGTCCACGGTGATCCTGGTCCGGGCGAGCCGGTGCAGGGCCAGTGCGACGGCCACGGCGATGCCGACGGCCACACCCTCCAGGACCCCGCCGAGCACCACGGCCACGATGGTCGTGCCGTAGACCACGATCTCCCGGTGCCGGGTCACGCTGCGCAGGTGCGTGATGCTGACCATCTGGATGCCCACGGCCATCACCAGCGCGGCCAGTGCGGCCAGCGGGATCAGGTCGAGGACCGGGACGAGCAGGCCGGCCGCCAGTACCACCCAGAGGCCGTGCAGCATGGTCGACCTCCGGCTGACGGCACCGGACTTGACGTTGGCCACGCTCCGGACGGCCACGCCCGAGACGGGCAGCCCGCCGAGCGCCCCGGAGACGATGTTCGCCGCGCCCTGCCCCCACAACTCGCGATTGAGGTCGGTGCGCGGCGGGCGGTTGTCCGTTCGCCGCTCGGAGGCGATCATTTTGTCTGTCGCGACCGCGGAGAGCAGGGACTGCACGCTGCCGACCAGCGCGATGGTCAGGACGGCGGCCAGGATGCCGAGGACCGGCCCCTCGGGCAGCTCGGGCAGCGCGTGGCTGCGCCAGGACGGCAGGTCCACCTTGGGCAGGGCGAGCCCGGACAGCGCGGCGGCGGTGGTGGCCGCGGCCACGGCAGCCAGCGCGGCGGGGGCCTTGCGCAGGACCCGGCCGGCCCGTCCGGGCAGCCAAGGCCAGGCCAGCAGGACGGCCAGGGTCAGGGCACTGACACCGAGTGCCGCGGGATGCAGATCGGCCAACTGGGCGGGCAGCCCGATGACGTTGGCCACGGCCGAGCTCTGTGGGTTGCCGCCGAGCACGATGTGGAGTTGGGCGAGAGCGATCGTCACGCCGATCCCGGCGAGCAGGCCGTGCACGATGGCCGGGCTGACCATGAGCGCCGACCTGGCGGTGCGCAGCGCGGCGAGGCCGAGCTGGCAGACGCCGGCGAGCACGGTGATGGCGCAGGTGGTGCGCCATCCGTAGTGCTGGATCAACTCGGCGGTGACCACGGTGAGTCCGGCGGCGGGCCCGCTGACCTGGAGCGGGGCGCCACCGAGCCGGCCGGCGACGATGCCGCCGGCCGCCGCGGCGACCAGCCCCGCCTGGAGGGGGGCGCCGGTGGCCAGGGCGATGCCGAGCGAGAGCGGCAGGGCGATCAGGAAGACGGCGATGGAGGCGGAGAGGTCCGCGGGGAGATCCTTGCGGACTTCGGCGATCCCTCGGGTCGTGCGTGTGCGGGAGGTGGCTGTCATAGGTTCCCGTCTCCTCTGGGGGAGGGATGAAGCGGCGGGAGTCTCAACACTCGGTAAATGGATGGTAATGGAGAGTAAAGGCAAGCGGTGAATAATACGGGCAAATGGCCTATAAATTAGCACTCAAGAGTGATTAAGCATTTTGTACGGCTTGTCATACCTTCCTCAAAGCTGACCGCGTGGGACGTTGCGGCGCGGAAGTCCTGCGACGGAACTGCGAGGGAGAGGTGGGGCGGATGATCGCCGCCACGAAGAAGATCGCCGGTGGCCTGGTCGCCACGGCACTGGTCCTGGGAGTCGCCGGGTGCAGCGCCTCGGGGCCCGCCAAGTCACCGGCTCCCGGGGCGCCGAACGCACGGAAGGGTGCCGAGGCGGAGGCCCCCGGAAGCGTCAACCGGCCCATCGGCGACGGTTCGACCGCGTACACCGGCCCCCAGCCGAACGTGCAGAAGCCGCAGAAGCTGAAGCCCGGCGAAAAGCCGCCGCAGTTCGTGGTGTTCTCCTGGGACGGGGCCGGCGAGGACAGCCAGAAGCTCTTCTCGCACTTCCGCGAGGTCGGCAAGCAGTACAACGCCCGCATGACGTACTTCCTCAGCGGCGTTTACATGCTCCCGGAGGAGAAACGTTCCCTCTATACGGCGCCGCAGCATTCGCCCGGCCGCTCCGACATCGGCTTCGGTGACCTCCAGGGCATCAAGGACACCGCCACCCAGGTCCGCGCGGCCTGGCTGGAGGGCAACGAGATCGGCACCCACTTCAACGGGCACTTCTGCGGGCCCGACGGCGGCGTCGGCACCTGGTCCGTGGACGAGTGGAAGAGCGAGATCAACCAGGCCAAGTCCTTCGTCAAGAACTGGAAGACCAACGCCGGCCTGAAGACCATGGAGGCGCTCCCCTTCGACTACGACAAGGAGCTCATCGGCGCCCGCACCCCCTGCCTCGAAGGCCAGAAGAACTTCATGCTGGCGGCGAAGAACATGGGCTTCCGCTACGACTCCAGCGGCATCAGCAAGCAGATCTGGCCCAAGAAGACGGACGGGCTCTGGGACGTCCCGCTCCAGTTGGTGCCCATGCCGGGCCGTGCCTTCGACACCCTGAGCATGGACTACAACTACATGGTCAACCAGTCCGGGACGACCTCGCAGGGAGACCCCTCGCAGCACGCGTACTGGGGCGACCAGATGCGCGACGGCCTGCAGGAAGCCTTCGACCGCGTCTACCAGGGCAACCGGGCGCCGCTGATCATCGGCAACCACTTCGAGTCCTGGAACGGCGGCACCTACATGCGTGCCGTCGAGGAGTCCATCAAGAGCATGTGCACCAAGCCGGAGGTCCGCTGCGTGCCGTTCCGCGAGCTCGTGGACTGGCTGGACGCCCAGGACCCGAAGGCCCTGGAGTGGATGCGCACCCTCGACGTCGGCGAGGCGCCGAAGCAGGGCTGGGCGAAGTTCCTGACCGCGGGGCCGCCGGCGCCGCCGGCCGCCCCCGCGGGCGTCAAGCCGGCTGCGGAGCCGGCTGATGAGAGTGCGGACGAGGGCTGACGAAGGATTCGCCCGCGGCGGCGCTCGCGACGCCCTCCCGCAGGGTGAAATCGGGGTCGACCTGGTCCGCCAGGTCGGCCCCGGTCTTGGCGTTGCCCCAGCTCTCCGCGTTCTTGAGGTGGAACCGCACCATCTGCTCGGTGTACCGGTCCCAGTCGCGGTGGGCGTACGAGTCGTCGGCGGCGTCCTGGAGCGCCTGGAGGGCGAACCGGTTGGTCGCCTCCAGCAGCTCGAAGGCGGCCGGACGGCCCTTCTCCATCGCCCGTACCCAGTCGGAGTGCCCGACGGTGACCAGCAGGTCCTCGCCCACCTCGTCCTGGAGGAACTCGATGTCCTCGGGGCCCTGCACCTTGTTGCCGATGACCTTCAGCGTGACCCCGAAGTCCCGCGCGTACTCCTTGTACTGGCGGTAGACGGAGACGCCCTTGCGGGTCGGCTCGGCCACCAGGAAGGTCATGTCGAAGCGGGTGAACATGCCCGAGGCGAAGGAGTCGGACCCGGCCGTCATGTCGACGACCACGTACTCGTCCGGGCCGTCGACCAGGTGGTTGAGGCACAGCTCGACCGCCCCGACCTTGGAGTGGTAGCAGGCCACGCCCAGGTCGGCCTCGGTGAACGGCCCCGTGGCCATGAGCCGTACGGGCTCCCCGTCCAGCAGGAGCGTGCGTGCGCAGGCCTCGTACACCGGGTTGTCCTCGGTGACCCGCAGCAGGCGCGAGCCGCGGCCGGGAGGGGTGGTCTTGATCATCGTGTCGGCGGACGCGATGCGCGGGTTGGATCCCCGCAGGTACTCCTTGATCAGGGGCAGGTGCGCGCCCAGGGCGGGCAGTTCGGCGGCCTCGTCCTCGCCGAGACCGAGCGCGGCGCCCAGGTGCTGGTTGATGTCGGCGTCCACCGCGACGACGGGGGCCTCATTGGCGGCGAGGTGGCGGATGAAGAGGGAGGACAGCGTCGTCTTGCCGCTGCCGCCCTTTCCCACGAAAGCGATCTTCATGTTCACCAAGCGTAGTGGGTAAGTAGCACAGTGTTGTCAAGGTGAGTGAAGAAGACCACTCCAAGGAGGGGTCGGTGCTAAGGGTGCGCAGTGCGTAGGCTCCCTACTTATGAGTAGCGCTTCTGACCCGTTGGTCGCCCTGGGCGGGCTGCCCGGTGTCGCCGAGTCCGTGGATTCCGTACGCAAGGCCGTGGACCGGGTCTACGGGCACCGGGTGATGCGCCGCCGCAGCGGTGAGATCACCTCGGAGGCCGCCCTGCGCGGGGCCCGCGGGAGCGCGGCGCTCTCCGGTGCGGACTGGGCGCTGGAAGAGGTGCGCCGCCGCACCGACTTCGGATCGGAGCCGGAGGCGCTGACCGTGGGCGCGGCCCTGCGGCTCACCGCGGAGGCCGGGCAGCTGCTGAGCATCTGGCGCCAGTCGCCCCTACGGGTCCTCGCGCGGCTGCACCTGGTGGCGTCGGGGTCGACGGCCGAGGGTGATGTGGTCGGCCGCCCCCGCCTGGCGGGCGAGCAGGTGGTGGAACCCCTGGTGGACCTTCCGCTGCCGAGCGCCGAGGAGGTCGCGGGCCGACTGGACGGGCTGTCCCGCCTGATCATCGCGGGTGGCTCCGCCCCGGCCCTGGTCACGGCGGCGGTGGTGCACGGCGAGCTGCTGGCCCTGCGCCCGTTCGCCTCGTACAACGGGCTGGTCGCGCGGGCGGCCGAGCGCATCGTCCTGATCAACAGCGGTCTGGACCCGAAGGCGATCTGTCCGGCCGAGGTCGGTCACGCGGAGCAGGGTCGCGAGGCGTACCTGGCCGCTTTCGAGGGCTATGTCTCCGGCACCGCGGAGGGGATGTCCGCGTGGATCGCCCACTGCGGGCGGGCGATCGAGCTCGGGGTGCGCGAGTCGACGGCGGTCTGCGAAGCGCTGCAGCGCGGCGCGGCCTGACCCGGGGCGGAAGCGGGGGCCGGACGCCGGGGAGGCCGATCGGCCCCGGACATGGGTTGCGGCGACACCGTCTTGCTTTGGTGTCGCCGCTGGCATTTACGCCCAGTTACCAAGCGTCCTCGATATTTGCCCATCAGGTCGGGGACTTTGCCCGTTACCTGGTGCGGCTGGCCCGTAATCGACGGGTCGACGTCGCGTGGGTGCTCGGCGTTCATGCTTCGGTCCGTGGGCCTTACTGCGTTTTAAAGATGATCCTCTCGGATGTTCTTTGGTCTCGCGGGCCGTTGCTTTATTTGTACTCCGCTTCGGAGCCATGCGAAACCCCTGGCTCCACTTTTTACTATCCGGGACGAGTTCGGGTGAACCGGACAGCCCGTATCGGTGCAGGTCAGGACAATCAGGCAGACGCGGCGGCAGCGAGCGCATGGGCCCGGCGCCGGCTCGCGTACCAGACCAGTCCTGCCGTGGCGGCGGCCGCGCCCACGGCGGCCGCCGCGACCAGGGCCGGGCGCGCGGGCATCGACAGCCCGGGCAGCCGCTGCTTGAGCCGCACCGGCCGGTTGAACACCAGGACCGGCCACTCGCGGGCCACGGCTTCCCGCCGCAGGGCACGGTCGGGATTGACCGCGTGCGGGTGTCCCACGGCCTCCAGCATCGGGATGTCGGTGGCCGAGTCGCTGTAGGCGTAGCAGCGGGCGAGGTCGTACCCCTCGGACTCCGCGAGCTCGCGCACGGCTTCCGCCTTGGTGGGCCCGTAGGCGTAGTACTCGATCTCGCCGGTGAAGCAGCCGTCCTCGCCCACGACCATGCGCGTGGCGACGACCCGGTCCGCACCGAGCATCTCCCCGATGGGTTCGACGACTTCCGCGCCGGAGGTCGACACGATCACCACGTCGCGGCCCGCGGTGTGGTGGGCCTCGATCAGCGAGGCGGCCTCGTCGTAGATGATCGGGTCGATGAGGTCGTGCAGGGTCTCCGCGACGATCTCCCGTACCTGCTGCACGTTCCACCCCTTGCAGAGGCCGGACAGGTACTCCCGCATCCGTTCCATCTGGTCGTGGTCGGCGCCGCCGGCCAGGAAGATGAACTGCGTGTACGCGGTGCGCAACACGGCTCGCCGGTTGATCAGGCCGCCTTGGTAGAAGGACTTGCTGAACGTCAGGGTGCTCGACTTCGCAATGACCGTCTTGTCCAGGTCGAAGAAGGCTGCGGTGCGAGGCGAGGAGTGCGGCAAGGGCTGATTTTCCACGCCCCGAGCATATGCGCCCACCATTCGGCGTAAGGTGTGGCGCGTGGGTTTGCCTGAGAAGGCTCTCGGGTACACCATGGAAGTCACGGATCGTTCGCGACCGTGCTAACCCGGTCTGGCTCCTCCCCCCCCGAGTCGGACCGTGGGGACGACCCCCGCTCTCCCCCCCGGCGGGGGTCGTCGCATGTCCGGACGCGGTTCGCGTCCCAGCCTTCGGCCCCAAGTGACCATCCCTGCGGCCCTCCTCTTCTGCGGGGCCGACGCGGCGAAGGTCCTCACCCCATCAGACTCGTGACGGTGCGTAGTGGTTCCGCCGCGCTCCGGAACTCACCTGGGAGGGTGACCGGGTTATTCACAATCGATGGGTTGTCCACAGTTATCGAGCAAGATCCACTTCTTTTTCCTGATCGCTGCACGGTGATTCCAGCCGCGAAGTCCGCGGTGCTGGATTTGCAGTGAGAAGGGGGCGGAGATCGTGGCTCGATCGAAGTCGTGTGAAACGCCGGAGTCCGTGGTGGCGGGGGCCGGAGCGGGGGTCGTGCCCGCGCCCGGTGGCGGGCGGCCGCTGATCATCACCGAGGACCCCGTGCTCCTCGACGACCTGCTGAGGCTGTGCGCCGCCGCGGGCGCCGAGCCGCACGTGCACCACGCGGTGCCCGAGCAGGGCGGCGCGAGCGGTGCGGACCGCGCAAGTGACGGGTCCGCCGGCGGCGTTGGCTGGGATTCCGCCCCGCTCGTGCTCGTCGGGGACGACGCCGCGAGGCGGGTGCGGGGGGCGCCGCGCAGGACCGGGGTGTTCCTCGTCGGCCGGGACCTGGACGACCCCCTCGTGTGGCAACGCGCGGTGGAGATCGGCGCCGAGGAGGTGCTGCGCCTCCCCGACGCCGAGAGCCCGCTCGTCGACCGCATCGCCGACGTCGTGGAGGGGGCCGGACGGCCCGCCCTCGCCGTCGGGGTGATCGGAGGCGCCGGCGGCGCCGGAGCCTCCACCCTCGCTTGCGCGCTCGCCGTCCGGGCCGCCCGCGCCGGGGAGCGGACCATCCTCATCGACGGTGATCCGCTGGGCGGGGGCATGGACGTGCTGCTCGGCGGCGAGAGCGCCGAAGGGCTGCGCTGGCCGGACTTCGCGGCCTCGCGGGGACGGGTCGGCGCCGGAGCCCTGGAGGAGTCCCTGCCCGAACTGCACGCCCTGCGGGTGCTCAGCTGGGACCGCGGGGACCGGGTGGTGGTGCCGCCCGCCGCGATGCGGTCGGTGGTGGCCGCCGCGCGCCGCCGGGGCGGGGTCGTGGTGGTCGACCTCCCGCGGCGGGTGGACGAAGCCGTGGCCGAGGTGCTGGCCCAGCTCGACCTGGTGCTGATGGTGGTGCCGGGCGAACTGCGGTCGGTGGCCGCCGCGGGCCGGGTGGCGGCCGGAGTGCGGATGGTGGCCCGGGACGTGCGCGTCGTCGTACGGGGCCGCTGCCCGGGCGGTCTGGATCCGGAGGCCGTGGCGGAGCTGCTGGGGGCGCCGCTGGCCGGTGAGGTCCCGGTCGAGGTGGGGCTGCCGGGGCGGGTGGCCGAGGGGGAGCCGCCGGGTGCGCAGGGGCGGGGCGCGTTGGCCCGCTTCTGTGACGGCTTCTGGCAGAGGGCACTCGGTCCGGCCCAGGGGGTGCCGGCATGAGCGCGGTACTGCTGGACGCGGTGCGCCGGCGGCTCGCCGAGAGCGGGGCGGAGCCGACCCCGGCGCGGGTGGCGGCGGCCCTGCGGGCCCAGGGCCGGCTGCTCGGGGATGCCGAAGTACTGGGTGTGGCGGCCGAGTTACGGTCCGAGCTGGTCGGCGCGGGCCCGCTGGAGGCGCTGCTGGCCGACCCGGAGGTCACCGATGTGCTGGTGGCGGCTCCCGACCGGGTGTGGGTGGACCGCGGTGGCGGGCTGGAACTGACCGGGGTGACCTTCGCCGACCCCGAGGCGGTGCGCAGGCTCGCCCAGCGGCTGGCCGCCGTCGCGGGGCGGCGCCTCGACGACGCCCGGCCCTGGGTGGACGCCCGGATGCCGGACGGCACCCGGCTGCACGCGGTGCTGCCGCCGGTGGCGGTCGGCTCGGCCTGCCTCTCGCTGCGGGTGGTGCGGCCCCGGGCGTTCACGCTGGAGGAGCTCGTCGTGGCGGGCACGCTGCCGCCCGGCGGACAGCGGATGCTCCGGGACATGGTCGAGGCCCGGCTGTCGTTCCTCGTCTCCGGGGGCACGGGAACCGGCAAGACCACCCTGCTCAGCGCTCTGCTGGGGCTGGTCGGGCCCGGTGAGCGGATCGTGCTGGCCGAGGACTCGGCCGAGCTGCGCCCCGACCATCCGCACGTGGTGCGGCTGGAGACCCGGCCGGCCAATCAGGAGGGGGCGGGCCTGGTCACGCTGGCGGATCTGGTCAGGCAGGCGCTGCGGATGCGGCCCGATCGGCTGGTGGTCGGCGAGGTGCGGGGCGCCGAGGTGGCGGATCTGCTCGCCGCACTGAACACCGGCCACGAGGGGGGCTGCGGCACGGTCCACGCGAATGCCGCCGCCCATGTCCCGGCCCGGCTGGAGGCGCTCGGGACGGCTGCCGGACTCGACCGGGCCGCCCTGCACAGCCAGTTGGCCGCCGCGCTGACCCTGGTGCTCCACTTGGTCCGGGACCGTGAGGGGCGCCGTCGGCTGGCCGAGGTGCACGTGTTGGAGCGGGACGCCGCCGGACTGGTGGTCACCGTACCGGCGCTGCGCTGGGCCGCCCGCGGCTTCGTACGGGAGCGGGGCTGGGACCGGCTGCGTCCGTTGCTGCGAGGTGTCCGATGAGCGCCGCGGTGGGGCTCCCGGTGCCGGTGTTCGCCGGGGTGCTCTGTGCAGGGGCGGCCGCCTGGGGGCTGTCCGGGGGCGACCGCGTGGCCCGGCGGGCCCGGTTGGTGCTGGCCTCGGGCGCTCCGGCGGTTCCGGGCGGGTCGCTGCACCGGGAGCGGCTGCTGATCGCCGTACGGGTGCGGGCGGCGCGGTGGCGGGAGTGGGCCTGCCTCGGCGCCGGTCTCCTGGTCGCGGTGCTCGGCGGGTCGGTGATCCCGTTGCTGGCGGGCGCGGCCGCCCTGCCGCTGCTGCGGCGGTGGCTGCGGGTACGGGCGCGGGAGCGGGCCCGGGCGGCGCGGGCCGCCGAGGTGGTGGCCCTGTGCGGGGCGGTGGTGGGCGAGCTGCGGGCAGGGGCACAGCCCGGGCAGGCGCTGACGGCGGCGATGCGGCGCACCGTCGCGGTTCCGGGCGGGCCGGGTGCGGCGGAGGCGGGGGTGCTGGCCGCCGCGGCGTTCGGCGGGGACGTGCCGGGAGCGCTGCGCCAGGCGGCGAAGGAGCCCGGCGCGCAGGGGCTGGCCGGGATGGCCGCCTGCTGGCGGGTGTCGGTGGACGGCGGTGCGGGGCTGGCCGCCGGGCTGGACCGGCTGGAGGGGGCCCTGCGGGCGGAGCGGGACCGACAGGAGTCGTTGCGGGCCCAGTTGGCGGGGGCGCGCTCGACGGTGCTGGTGCTCGCCCTGCTGCCGTTGGTGGGCCTGCTGATCGGCACCGGACTCGGGGCGGATCCGCTGCGGGTGCTGCTGCACACCCCGATGGGCTGGGGGTGCCTGCTGGCGGGCGCGCTGCTGGACGCGCTGGGGCTGCTGTGGTGCCGGCGGATCGTACGGGCGGGGGAGCGGTGATGGGCGGCGTCCTCGTCCACAGGCTGGGGATCGCGCTGTGCCTCGCGGTGGCGGCCCTCTGGGTGGTGGGGTCGGCGGTGGTGGCGCGGGTCCGGGAGCGGGCGGCCCGGCGCAGGATCGCGGCGCTGCTCGGGGTGGAACAGGGGCCTCGGGGACCGGTGTTCGCCTCCGCGGCGCGGGGCGTGCTGGCGGCGTGGGCCCCGCCGGCCGGGGCGCTGTCGGCGGGCTGGTTGCTCGTCGGCGGGCCGGCGGGTGCGGTGGTCGGCGCGCTGGCCGCGCTCGGCGTGTGGCGGTGGCGGGCCAGGGCGCGGCCGCCGGCCGCGGTGGATCCGGGGGAGGCGGAGCGCCAGCTGCCGTTCGCCGCCGATCTGTTGGCCGCGTGTCTGGCGGCCGGGGCGGGACCGGTGGAGGCCGCGGAGGTGGTCGGGGAGTCGCTGGGCGGCCCGGTGGGTGAACGGCTGGCGCGGGCCGGGGCGGAGCTGCGGCTCGGCGGCGAACCGGGCGCCGGGTGGGGGAGGTTGGCGGAGATACCGGGCGCCCGGGCGCTCGCGGAATGCCTGGAACGGGCCGCCCGTACGGGGGCGCCCGCGGCAGAACCGGTCTCCCGGCTCGCGTCGGGCCTGCGGGAGGACCGGGCCCGCCGGGCGGGAGCCAGGGCGCAGCGGGCGGCGGTACTCGTCACCGCGCCGGTGGGGCTCTGTTTCCTCCCCGCCTTTCTCGCGATCGGGGTGGCGCCGGTGGTGATCGGAATGGCCTCGGGACTTCTCTCGAACACCTGACGTCGCATTGACCACACACATCAACAACGGAAATCCACAGGAGGTTTGCCATGAGGATCATCTGGTTTCGGCTGCGGACGGCACTCGGCGGTCGCGGGGACGACACGGGGATGTCCACCTCGGAATACGCCATGGGCACGATCGCGGCCTGCGCATTCGCGGCCGTTCTCTACAAGGTGGTGACGAGCGAAGTCGTCGCGACGGCCCTTCAGTCGACCATCGGGAAGGCGCTCGATGTGCCGTTCTGAGGGGAAGTCGCCGGCGCGCCGGAAAATCGGGGACCGGGGATATGTGACGGCCGAGGCCGCCCTGGTGATCCCGGCGCTGGTGCTGTTCGCGGCGCTGCTGGTGTGGGCGCTGATGGCGGCGGCCGCGCAGATCCGGTGTGTGGACGCCGCCCGGGCCGGCGCGCGGGCGGCGGCCCGCTCGGAGCCGGCCGAGGTGGCCGTGGCGGTGGCCCGGGCGGCCGCGCCGCAGGGGGCGCGGGTGGAGCTGGAGCGGGTGGGTGACCTCTGGCGGGTCCGGGTGGCGGCGCCGGCGCCGGGGCCGGGCGGGCTGCCCGTACGGCTCGGGGCGCAGGCGGTGGCCCTGGCGGAGGACAGCGTGGGGCCGCCGCCGTGAGCCGGGACCGGGGCTCCGCCACGGTCTGGGCGGCTCTGGTGGCGACGGTGCTGGGCGCGGTGTTCGGCGGGGTGCTGCTGCTCGGCCAGGCCGTGGTGGCCCGGCACCGGGCGGCTTCGGCCGCCGACCTCGCGGCGCTTGCGGCGGCGGCGACCTGGGCGCACGGGCCGGAGAGGGCCTGTGCCACGGCGCTGCGGGTGGCCCGGGCGCAGGAGGCGGCGCTCGCCGGGTGCCGTCTCGACGGCGAGGTCGCCGAGGTGACGGCCCGGGTGGCGGCAGGTCCCTTCACCCCGGCCGTCGCGGCCCGTGCGGGCCCGCCTCGGGCGTCGCCGGACTGAGGCCGGGCCAGGGGGCCGGGCCGGGCCTCAGGAGGTGCCAGGGCCCGCATCAGGGCCCGGGTCGGGGCCGGCGGGCGGGGTCGGTGGGGATTCGGCGAGGAGCCGGGTGAGGAGGCGGATGGCACCGCGTTTGTGGAGGGGGTCGTTGCCGTTGCCGCATTTGGGGGACTGGATGCAGGAAGGGCAGCCGGCCTCGCACTCGCAGGCGGCGATTGCGTCACGGGTCGCCGTCAGCCAGGCGGCGGCGGTGTGGAAGGCGCGCTCCGCGAAGCCGGCGCCGCCGGGGTGGCCGTCGTAGACGAAGACCGTGGGGAGGAGGGTGTCGGGATGCAGCGGCACGGAGACGCCGCCGATGTCCCAGCGGTCGCAGGTGGCGAACAGCGGAAGCATGCCGATGGAGGCGTGCTCGGCGGCGTGCAGGGCTCCGCCGAGGATCTCCGGGTTGATCCGGGCCTCGTCGAGCTGGTCCTCGGTCACCGTCCACCACACGGCCCGGGTGCGCAGGGTGCGGGGTGGCAGGTCCAGTTTGGCCTTGCCCAGGACCTCGCCGGTGATCAGTTTGCGGCGCAGATAGGAGACGACCTGGTTGGTGACCTCGACGGAGCCGAAGCAGAGCCGGGCCGAGCCCCACGGGATCTCGGTCTCGGTCTCCAGGATGGAGATGGAGGTGGTGTCGCGGGCGGTGGTGGAGAAGGGCGGATCGGCCTCTTCCACGAGGGCCGCCGAATCCTCCAGGTCCAGGTGTTTCACGAGATACGTGCGGCCCTGGTGGAGGTGGACGGCCCCGTCGTGGACGGCGGTGTGGGCGGCGGACTCGTCGACCGTGCCCAGCAGCCGGCCGGTGGCGGCCTCGACGATCTGCACCGGGCGGCCGCCGCCGCCCCGGATGTCGGTCAGGTCCGAGGCCCGTTCCCGGCGGGTCCAGTGCCAGGCGGTCGCCCGTCGGCGCAGCAGCTTCGCCGCTTCCAGCTGGGAGAGGAGTTCTTCGGTCGCCGGGCCGAAGAGGTCCAGGTCGGCGTCGGTCAGCGGAAGCTCGGCCGCCGCCGCGCACAGGTGGGGGGCGAGGACGTACGGGTTGTCGGGGTCCAGGACGGTGGCTTCCACCGGTTGGCGGAACAGCGCCTCGGGATGGTGGACGAGGTAGGTGTCCAGCGGGTCGTCGCGGGCGATCAGCACGGCCAGGGCGCCCTGGCCGGCCCGCCCCGCGCGGCCGGCCTGCTGCCACAGGGAAGCCCTCGTGCCGGGGTACCCGGTGATCAGTACGGCGTCCAGTCCGGAGACGTCCACGCCCAGCTCCAGGGCCGTCGTGGCGGCCAGTCCCAGCAGCTCGCCGGAGTGCAGGGCCCGCTCCAGGGCCCGCCGCTCCTCGGGCAGGTAGCCGCCCCGGTAGGCCGCGACCCGCCGGGCCAGCGAGCGGTCCACCTCGGCGAGCCGCTCCTGGGCGATCACCGAGATCAGCTCCGCGCCGCGCCGGGAGCGGACGAAGGCGACCGTGCGGACGCCCTGGACCACCAGGTCCGTCAGCAGGTCGGCGGTCTCCGCGGTGGCCGTACGGCGTACGGGAGCGCCCTTCTCGCCGCGCAGTTCGGTGAGCAGCGGCGGCTCCCACAGGGCGAAGACCACCTCGCCGCGCGGAGAGGCGTCGTCGGTGATCTCGATCACTCGTACGCCGGTCAGCCGGGACGCGGCGGCCGCGGGGTCGCTGGCCGTGGCGGAGGCCAGCAGGAAGACCGGTTCGGAGCCGTAGCGGGCGCACAGTCGCCGCAGCCGGCGCAGGACCTGTGCCACGTGGGAGCCGAATACCCCGCGGTAGGTGTGGCACTCGTCGATCACGACGTAGCGCAGGGCGCGCAGGAAGGAGGACCAGCGCGGGTGGGCCGGGAGGATCCCGCGGTGCAGCATGTCGGGGTTGGTCAGCACGTAGTTCGCGTACTGGCGCACCCACTCGCGTTCCTCGACGGGCGTGTCCCCGTCGTAGACCGCGGGGCGGACGGCGTTGCCCAGCGGGGCGGCCAGTTCCCGTACGGCGCGCCGCTGGTCGGCCGCCAGGGCCTTGGTGGGGGCCAGGTACAGGGCCGTGGCGCCCCTGCCGTTCGGGGCCTCCGCGCCGTCCGCGAGGGCGGAGAGCACGGGCGCGAGGTAGGCCAGGGACTTGCCCGAGGCGGTACCGGTGGCGACGACCACGGACTCGCCGTCCAGGGCGTGCTCGGCCGCCGCGGCCTGGTGCTCCCACGGATGGTCGATGCCGGCGGCCTGGATCGCGGCTACGACATCCGTTCGGATGCGATCGGGCCAGACTGCATGACGGCCCGCTCGAGGGGGCAAGTGCTCCGTATGGGTGATGCGCGCAGCTCGGGAAGGCCCCCGTGACAGGCGGTCCAGGACCGTGCCGGGAGTGGGTCTTGGGTCCACGGGTGGCTTGGGCCGTCCGGGACCGTGAGTATTGGCCATTGGAACCGAGTGTGTCACCGGCGTGCGGGACAATGGTCCGAAGGCGTCGTGCGCGCCTGCCGGTAAGTGATTGAATGCCATCGCGGCAGCCAATCCCTCGCCTACCTTCGGGTGGGGAGGCCCCTAGGGGGCGCCGCTCGATAGCAAGGTGCTGGAGGATCCGTGGACCTGTCCCTGTCGACTCGCACTGTCGGCGACCGTACGGTCGTGGAGGTCGGTGGCGAGATTGATGTGTATACCGCGCCCAAGCTGCGCGAGCAGTTGGTCGAGTTGGTGAACGACGGCAGCTACCACCTGGTTGTCGACATGGAGCGAGTGGACTTCCTCGACTCCACCGGACTTGGTGTGCTCGTGGGAGGTCTCAAGCGCGTCCGTGCGCACGAGGGTTCGCTGCGCCTGGTGTGCAACCAGGAGCGCATCCTGAAGATCTTCCGCATCACCGGTCTGACCAAGGTCTTCCCGATCCACACCACGGTGGAAGACGCCGTCAACGCCACCGACTGACGTCTCCGGGCGGCTCCCGGCGGCCTTCGGGCCGCCGGGAGCCGGCAAGGAGAGCGGGGGTACCGGGCCATGGATGGCCAGGGCCCCTGTCAAGGCACGCCCGTAGTCCGAGGGGGACGCGCATGGCCACCGTTGAACTGCGCTTCAGCGCCCAGCCCGAACACGTCCGGACGGCCCGCCTCGTCGCGGCCGCCGTGGCGCGCCGGGCCGGTGTGGAGGAAGCCGTCCTCGACGAGGTCCGCCTCGCCGTGGGCGAGGCCTGCTCGCGTGCCGTCGGGCTCCATCGCAGCTACGGGCTGACCGCGCCCGTCCGGGTGGTCCTGACCGAGGAGGACAAGTCGTTCTCCATCGAGGTCGGCGACGAGGTGCCGGGGCCGGGCGGCGGCTCCAGCGAGGCCGTGTCCGGACTCGACGCCGCCCTGGACCCCGACGCCGAGACGGAGGACGAGATGGGTCTCGCCGTGATCAGCGGGCTCGTCGACGACGTCGAGGTGACCAGTGGGGAATCGGGCGGGACGATCCGGATGAGCTGGCCCGTCACCGGGTCCTCGGACCTTCCGTAGATCCACCGGGCGTACGGCCCGTCATATCTTCCGATCTTTATCAAGGCCCTGCTGAGCAGGGCCTTTTTCATTTCCCTAGATCAATGACCGGCCGTCAATGCCTTTGCCCCATTACCACTTTCGAGGGTAATGGAGTGACGCGATCTATTGCTGAGGAGCAAGAGCACGCCAATTGCGTTTCCTGCGCACTGTTTTGATCGGGGCGCGCTCCCTACAATCCGTCCACATCTTGAGCTCATCACGTCAAGGAGGACGAATGACGGGGCTCTTCACCCCTATCGCGCCGGATCGCACCACAGATCTGGCATCCGCAGTACTCACCGATGACAATCGGCTCATCGTGATCGTCATTGCGGCCGTGGCACTCGCCGCACTCGTCGTCGCGCAGATCCTGGTCCGCCAGGTCCTCGCCGCCGACGAGGGAACCGACAGCATGAAGAAGATCGCCGCGGCCGTCCAGGAAGGCGCCAACGCCTACCTCGGCCGGCAGCTGCGCACCCTCGGCGTCTTCGCCGTCGTGGTCTTCTTCCTGCTCTTCCTGCTCCCCGCCGACGACTGGACGCAGCGGGCGGGACGTTCCGCCTTCTTCCTCGTGGGAGCCATCTTCTCGGCGGCCACCGGCTACATCGGCATGCGCCTCGCGGTCCGCGCCAACGTCCGCGTCGCCGCCGCCGCGCGGGAGGCGACCCCCGCCGAGGGAGAGCCCGCCAAGGACCTGACCGAGGTCTCCCACAAGGCGATGAAGATCGCCTTCCGCACGGGTGGCGTGGTCGGCATGTTCACCGTCGGGCTCGGCCTGTTCGGCGCCTCGTGCGTCGTGCTGGTCTACGCCGCCGACGCCCCCAAGGTCCTGGAGGGCTTCGGTCTCGGCGCCGCCCTGATCGCGATGTTCATGCGCGTGGGCGGCGGCATCTTCACCAAGGCCGCCGACGTCGGCGCCGACCTGGTCGGCAAGGTCGAGCAGGGCATTCCGGAGGACGACCCGCGCAATGCCGCGACCATCGCCGACAACGTGGGCGACAACGTCGGAGACTGCGCCGGAATGGCGGCCGACCTCTTCGAGTCCTACGCCGTCACCCTCGTGGCCGCGCTCATCCTCGGCAAGGCCGCCTTCGGCGACCTGGGCCTCGCCTTCCCGCTGATCGTCCCCGCGATCGGCGTCATCACCGCGATGATCGGCATCTTCGCGGTCTCCCCGCGGCGCTCCGACCGCAGCGGCATGACCGCCATCAACCGCGGCTTCTTCATCTCGGCCGTGATCTCCCTGGTGCTGGTCGCGATCGCCGTCTACGCCTACCTGCCGGCCACCTACAAGGAGCTGGTCGGCGTCGAGAACCCGGCGATCACCAACCACTCCGGTGACCCGCGCATCCTGGCCGTCGTCGCCGTCGCCATCGGCATCGTGCTCGCGGCCCTGATCCAGCAGCTGACCGGCTACTTCACGGAGACCAACCGCCGTCCCGTCCGGGACATCGGCAAGTCCTCCCTGACCGGCGCGGCCACCGTCGTCCTCGCCGGCATCTCCGTCGGCCTGGAGTCCGCCGTCTACACGGCGCTGCTCATCGGCCTCGGCGTCTACGGCGCGTTCCTGCTCGGCGGTACGTCGATCCTGCTCGCGCTCTTCGCGGTGGCCCTGGCCGGCACCGGCCTGCTCACCACCGTCGGCGTCATCGTCGCCATGGACACCTTCGGGCCGGTCTCCGACAACGCCCAGGGCATCGCCGAGATGTCCGGCGACGTCGAGGGCGCCGGTGCGCAGGTCCTGACCGACCTGGACGCCGTGGGCAACACCACCAAGGCCATCACCAAGGGCATCGCCATCGCCACGGCCGTGCTCGCCGCGGCCGCGCTCTTCGGCTCGTACAACGACGCGATCGCCACCGCCGTCAAGGAGGTCGGAGCCAAGGCCGGGGAGATGAACCTCAGCCTGGACATCGCACAGCCCAACAACCTCGTCGGGCTGATCCTGGGCGCGGCGGTCGTGTTCCTGTTCTCCGGCCTCGCCATCAACGCGGTCTCCCGCTCCGCGGGCGCCGTGGTCTACGAGGTGCGCCGGCAGTTCCGCGAGCACCCGGGGATCATGGACTACACCGAGAAGCCCGAGTACGGGCGCGTCGTCGACATCTGCACGAAGGACGCGCTGCGCGAGCTCGCCACGCCCGGCCTGCTCGCCGTTCTCACCCCGATCGCCGTGGGCTTCTCCCTCGGCGTGGGCGCGCTCGGCTCCTTCCTCGCCGGCGCCATCGGCACGGGCACGCTGATGGCGGTCTTCCTCGCCAACTCCGGTGGCGCGTGGGACAACGCGAAGAAGCTCGTCGAGGACGGCCACCACGGCGGCAAGGGCAGCGAGGCCCACGCCGCGGTCGTCATCGGCGACACGGTCGGCGACCCGTTCAAGGACACCGCCGGTCCCGCGATCAACCCGCTGCTCAAGGTCATGAACCTGGTGGCGCTGCTGATCGCCCCCGCCGTCGTGCAGTTCAGCTACGGCGCGGACAGCAGCCCGACCGTGCGGGCGATCGTCGCGGTCCTCGCGATCGGTGTCATCATCGCCGCGGTGTACATCTCCAAGCGCCGCGGCATCGCGGTCGGCGACGAGACCGAGGGCGGAGCCGCCGAGCGGGTGGCCCAGCCGGCCGACCCCGCGACGGTCTCCTGACCCGAGGTCCCGGCAGCAGGACGGGCAGGGCCGGGCAGGGCCGGCCGTACGCCCGAAGGGCGGACAGGCAGCGCGGACTGACGCGCCGTCTGTCCGCCTTTGTGCGTGCCCGGATGGCAGACGTGTATCTTCCGGGCCGAGAGCCTTCGAAGGGACCAATCCGGTGAACAAGAAGCTTGCGGCCGCATTGTCGGGCGGTGCGGTGCTGATGCTCGTCCTGTCCGGCTGCGGCGGGGACGAGACCGACGAGAAGGCCAGCGCCTGGGCCAAGAAGGTCTGCGACAAGTGGCAGCCCGAACTCAAGAAGATCGAGACCGCCAACGCCGACATCAAGCGCGTGGCGACGGAGAGCAGTAAGCCCGAGGAGGTCCAGCAGACCGATTCTGCGGCCTTCGCGACCATGTCGGAGTCGTACAAGACCATGGGGGCCGCCCTGCAGTCGGCGGGAGTCCCGCCGGTCAAGGACGGCGCGGCGACCCAGGAGGCGGCCGCCAAGGGCTTCGAGGCGACGTCCAAGGGGTACGCCGACCTGAAGACGAAGATGGACGCCCTCGACCCCAAGGAGCAGACGAAGTTCGCCGACGGCCTGAAGGAGGTCGCGGGCGGCCTTCAGGAGGCGACGAAGGGCGGTCAGGACGCCCTCGCCACGCTCAACGCGGGAGGCCTGGACAAGGCGATCAACGCCCAGAAGGGCTGTCAGGTCGCGGCGCCCTCGCCCACGGCGAAGTAGGGCGTCCGATCAGGGCGGCCGGGGTCCCGGAAGGGGCCGCGGTCGCCCTTTCGTACGCACGGGCCCCGGCTGATCGGCAGGACGGGCCCCAGCGGACACAATGGACGCGTGAGTACCACCAGCCTTCCCGCGTCCGACCATGCCGCCGAACTCCGCAGTGCCCTGCTGGCCGCCGGTTTCACCGCCGACGGGCTGCTCGACCTGCTCGGCGCCCCCGCCTACGCCGCCCTGGCCCGCAGTGAGACGGTCCCCGCCCTGCGCGCCACCCGTGGCGCCGACGACGGCCCGCTCGCGAGCCTGGTCCGGCTGTTCCTGCTCCAGCAGCCCGAGCCGTACGTGCGCGCCGCCGCCGCACTGCCCGTCGACGCGGCCCTGGCCGACGGCTGGCTCCGGCTGGAGGGGGCCACCGACGGCGAAGGCACTGTGTACGCGACCGTCGACGTGCGCCCGTACGGCGGCCCGGACGGCGAGGACTGGTTCATCGTGTCCGACCTCGGCTGCGCCGTCGGCGGGGCCGGGGGGATCGGCAGCCGCGAGGAGGGCGTGGTCCTCGGCGTCGGCGGTGCCTCCACCACGCTGGCCGGGATCACCGTCCGCACCCCCGTCGGCTCGGCCCTCGACGTCGGCACCGGATCGGGCATCCAGGCGCTGCACGCCTCCCGGCACGCCACCCGGGTCACCGCCACCGACGTCAACCCGCGCGCCCTGGACTTCACCCGTCTGACGCTGGCCCTGTCGGGCGCCCCGGAGGCCGAGCTGCTCACCGGGTCCCTCTTCGAACCGGTCGGCGAGGCGACGTACGACCTGATCGTGTCGAACCCGCCGTTCGTGATCTCCCCGGGCGCCCGGCTGACGTACCGGGACGGCGGAATGGGCGGCGACGACCTGTGCCGGACCCTGGTCCAGGAGGCCGGAGCGCGGCTCAACCCGGGCGGGTACGCGCAGTTCCTCGGCAACTGGCAGCACGTCGAGGGCGAGGACTGGCGCGACCGGCTGCGCTCCTGGGTGCCGCGCGGCTGCGACGCCTGGATCGTGCAGCGTGACGTGCAGGACGTGACGCAGTACGCGGAGCTGTGGCTGCGCGACGCGGGCGACCACCGGAGCGACCCCGAGGAGTACGCGCGGCGGTACGAGGCCTGGCTGGACGAGTTCGAGGCCCGCAAGACGAAGTCCGTCGGCTTCGGCTGGATCACCTTGCGCCGGTCGGACGCCGCCGAGCCCTCGATCGTGGTCGAGGAGTGGCCGCACACGGTGGAGCAGCCGCTCGGCGAGGCGGTGCTCGCCCACTTCGCCCGCCAGGACTACCTGCGGGAACACGATGACGCGGCCCTGCTGGAGGCCTATTTCGTGCTGGCCGAGGAAGTGGTGCAGGAGCAGGTCGGCGCGCCCGGCGCGGAGGATCCCGAGCACGTCGTGCTCCGGCAGAACCGCGGGATGCGGCGCGCCACCAAGGTCGACACGGTCGGCGCGGGCTTCGCCGGAGTGTGTGACGGCTCACTGACCGCGGGCCGGATCCTGGACGCGATCGCGCAGCTGGTGCAGGAGGATCCGGTGGTCCTGCGGGACCGGACGCCCGAGTCGATCCGGATGCTGGTCGAGCAGGGTTTCCTGGAGCCGGGGCAGGGCCCCGCGCGGTAGCGGCGCCGGGATGTAACCCGGGGTTCGCCCGCTGTACCCCGGGGGCTGGCAGTCTCCTGCGCAGCGGGTTCCGGGGGGAATCCCGAGGGCGGTCCGGGGGTAAGGGGAGCGGCATGGAGAACGGTCCGGCGATCTTCGCGGCGGCCGTGTTCCTGCTGTTCGGGGCCGCTCTGCTGGTCTGGACGGGGGCGCGCGCCCTGCACCGCGAGCCGGTGGCCGAGGGCGTGCGCCCCGTCGTGGCGGTCCCGCTGATCCTGCTCGCCGGCGGGGGCTCGCTGGCCCTCGGGGCGTGGTGCCTCGCCCGGCTCTGACACCGGAGTGCGAGGGCCCGTACGAGGGCCCGGTCCGGCCCGGATCCGGCCGGGAAAGCCGACGTGGGACGGGGTGCGGGAGCGGGGCCAGACGGCCCCGCGGCCACCCGGCCCGGTGATCGGGAACGCTCCGGCGCGGCATCCGGGCGGCAGAAACGCCACTTGTCGGGTTACCGTTCGAGTGGCCGTTGCGGGCTTCTGCCGTTTGACACGGGGGCGGGTTGTACCGTCACACTCCGCAGCGTCGCCGTACTGCGACCGAGTGCCGACCGGAGAGAAGAGCCAAGTTGTCCCCGACTAGCGAGACCGCAAAGGGCGGCCGCCGACTCGTCATCGTCGAGTCCCCAGCCAAGGCGAAGACGATCAAGGGCTACCTCGGCCCCGGATACGTCGTCGAGGCGAGCGTCGGGCACATCCGCGACCTCCCGAACGGCGCGGCCGAGGTTCCCGACAAGTACACCGGCGAGGTCCGCCGTCTCGGCGTGGACGTCGAGCACGACTTCGCGCCCATCTACGTCGTCAACGCCGACAAGAAGGCCCAGGTCAGGAAGCTCAAGGAGCTGCTGGCCGAGTCCGACGAACTCTTCCTCGCCACCGATGAGGACCGCGAGGGCGAAGCCATCGCGTGGCACCTGCAGGAAGTCCTCAAGCCCAAGGTCCCCGTCCACCGGATGGTCTTCCACGAGATCACCAAGGACGCGATCCGCGACGCCGTCGCCAACCCGCGCGAACTGAACCAGCGCATGGTCGACGCCCAGGAGACCCGCCGCATCCTCGACCGTCTCTACGGCTACGAGGTCTCGCCGGTCCTGTGGAAGAAGGTCATGCCGCGGCTGTCGGCCGGGCGCGTCCAGTCCGTCGCCACCCGCCTCGTCGTCGAGCGGGAGCGCGAGCGCATCGCCTTCCGGTCCGCCGAGTACTGGGACCTGACCGGAACCTTCTCCACCGGGCGTGCCGGTGACGCGTCCGACCCCTCGACGCTGGTCGCCCGCCTGAACACGGTGGACGGCAAGCGCGTGGCGCAGGGCCGTGACTTCGGCTCGAACGGGCAGCTCAAGAGCGAGGTGCTGCACCTCGACGAGGCGAACGCCCGGGCGCTCGCCGCCGCGCTGGCGGACACCTCGTTCGCCGTCCGGTCGGTCGAGTCCAAGCCGTACCGCCGTTCCCCGTACGCCCCCTTCCGTACGACGACGCTCCAGCAGGAGGCCTCGCGCAAGCTCGGCTTCGGTGCGAAGGCGACGATGCAGGTGGCGCAGAAGCTGTACGAGAACGGCTTCATCACCTATATGCGTACCGACTCCACCACGCTGTCCGACACCGCGGTGTCGGCGGCGCGGGCGCAGGTCACCCAGCTCTACGGGGCCGACTACCTGCCGGAGAAGCCGCGCGTCTACGCCGGCAAGGTCAAGAACGCGCAGGAGGCGCACGAGGCGATCCGGCCTTCGGGTGATCGTTTCCGCACGCCGGCCGAGACGGGTCTGACGGGCGACCAGTTCCGCCTGTACGAGCTCATCTGGAAGCGGACCGTCGCCTCCCAGATGAAGGACGCGGTCGGCAACTCCGTCACCGTGAAGATCGGCGGCCGGGCCTCGGACGGCCGGGACGCCGAGTTCACCGCCTCCGGCAAGACGATCACCTTCCACGGCTTCATGAAGGCGTACGTCGAGGGCGCGGACGACCCGAACGCCGAGCTCGACGACCGCGAGAAGCGGCTGCCGCAGGTCGCGGAGGGCGACGCGCTCGCCGCCGAGGAGATCACGGCGGACGGGCACTCGACCAAGCCGCCGGCCCGCTACACCGAGGCCTCGCTGGTCAAGGAGCTCGAAGAGCGCGAGATCGGCCGCCCGTCGACGTACGCGTCGATCATCGGCACGATCCTCGACCGCGGGTACGTCTTCAAGAAGGGCACGGCGCTCGTGCCGTCCTTCCTGTCGTTCGCCGTGGTCAACCTGCTGGAGACGCACTTCGGCCGGCTCGTCGACTACGACTTCACCGCGAAGATGGAGGACGACCTCGACCGCATCGCGCGCGGCGAGGCCCAGTCCGTGCCGTGGCTGAAGCGGTTCTACTTCGGTTCGGAGGACGCGACCGAGGTCGTGCCGGCCGACGGGGACCACCTCGGCGGTCTGAAGGAGCTGGTCACGGACCTGGGCGCGATCGACGCCCGGGAGATCTCCTCCTTCCCGGTCGGCGAGGGCATCGTGCTGCGGGTCGGCCGCTACGGGCCGTACGTGGAGCGGGGCGAGAAGGACGCGGAGGGCCACCAGCGGGCCGACGTGCCGGACGACATGGCTCCGGACGAGCTGACGATCGAGTACGCGGAGGAGCTGTTCGCGAAGCCGAGCGGCGAGTTCGAGCTCGGCAAGGACCCGGTCAGCGGCAACGAGATCGTCGCCAAGGACGGCCGCTACGGGCCGTACGTGACGGAGATCCTGCCCGAGGGCACCCCGAAGACGGGCAAGAACGCGGTCAAGCCGCGCACGGCCTCCCTCTTCAAGTCGATGTCCCTCGACACGGTGACCCTGGACGAAGCGCTCAAGCTCATGTCGCTGCCGCGCGTGGTCGGCGCGGACGCGGAGGGCGTGGAGATCACGGCCCAGAACGGCCGCTACGGCCCGTACCTGAAGAAGGGCACGGACTCGCGGTCCCTGGAGACCGAGGACCAGCTCTTCTCGATCACGCTCGACGAGGCGCTCGCGATCTACGCGCAGCCGAAGCAGCGGGGCCGCGCCGCGGCCAAGCCGCCGCTGAAGGAACTGGGCACGGACCCGGTGAGCGAGAAGCCGGTGGTCGTCAAGGACGGCCGCTTCGGTCCGTACGTGACGGACGGCGAGACGAACGCGACGCTGCGGCGGGACGACGACGTCGAGACGATCACGCCGGAGCGGGGCTACGAGCTGCTCGCGGAGAAGCGCGCGAAGGGCCCGGCCAAGAAGACGGCGAAGAAGGCCCCCGCCAAGAAGGCCCCGGCGAAGAAGGCGACGGCGACGAAGACCGCCGCCGCGAAGAAGACGACGGCGGCCAAGAAGACGACCGCGAAGAAGACGACCGCGAAGAAGACGGTGGCCAAGAAGGCCGCCGCCGCCCCCGCGGACGAGTAGTCGGTCGCATTGAGCCCCGTCGGCGTTTGAGGCGCGGGGGCTCGGGGGCGGAGCCCCCGCAACGGCGCCGCACGCGGACCCCGGGCGCTCCCCGGGGTCCGGGGCCGGGGCGGAAGCCCCGGAAGGTGGGTCCGGAGTCACACCCGGCCTTGTCCACAGGCTTCCGCACCCGCCAAGCGCAGCGGATAGGCTGGGCGGATGACGCGAGCCGAGCAGCCAACGGTCGTGACCGCCCCGGCGAACCCCACCTACGACGAAGCCCTAGCCGCGGATTCCCGCGAGCGTGCGGTGCGCGCCCTGCTGCGCACCCCCAGGCTGCGCCGGCTGTGGAGCGCGCAGCTGGTGAGCGGCATCGGAGACGCCCTCGCCCTGCTGGTGCTGGTGCTGCTGGCCCTCCAGGCCGCGGCCACGGAAGGGGCGTTCGGCGGCGGATACCGCGGCGCGGCCCTCGCCGTCGCCGCCGTCTTCGGGGTCCGGATCCTCGCCACCCTGCTCTTCGGCGCGGTCCTCCTCGGCCCGCTCGCCGGGCTCCTCGGCGCGGGCGGCAAGCTGGACCGCCGCTGGACGATGATCGGCGCCGACGGAGTCCGCATCGGCCTCTTCGTCGTCGCCCCGCTCTGGCTCGACTGGATCCCGGCCCACGCGCTCACCGCGCTGCTGGCCACCGTCTTCGTCTCCGGCGCCGCCGAGCGGCTGTGGACCCTGGCCAAGGAGAGCGCGGCGCCCGCCCTGCTGCCCGCGCCGCCGCCGGAGGGGGCGACCGTACGGCCGCTCCCCGACCACCTGGACGCGCTGCGGCGGCTGTCCCTGCGTACGGCCTTCGCGGCGCTCCCCGTCGCGGCGGCCGCGCTGCTCGCCGCGACCCTGGTGGGCAAGGCGCTCGGCCTCGGCGTGGACTGGTTCGCCGCGAACCAGGCCGCCCTCGGTTCGTACGTGGCCGCAGGCCTGTTCGCCGCGTCGGTCTCGCTGCTGCTCCCGCTGGTGCTGCCCGGCGGGGCGACCCCGCGCCCGCGTTCCCCGCTGGAGGGCCTGCGCGCTCCCAAGGCGGGCGACCGGCCCGACAAGGGCCGTACGGGCGCCATCCCCCTGCTGGTCCTGAGCTGCGCCGCGGTCGCCGGAGCGGTGTCCTGCGCCGTGGCCGTGGCCGTCCTGCACGCCTTCGACCTGGGCGGCGGCCCGGCCGCCTTCGCCCTGTTCGTGCTCGCGCTGGTCGGCGGCACCGCCGTCGGCATCCGCGCCACCCAGGCCGGCAAGGTGCTGCCCGGCCTGTCCCGGCGCCGGCTGCTGGCCCTCGCCATAGCGGTGACCGGGGTCGCGCTGCTGCTGACCGGGCTCGTCCCGGACACCGCGACCGTGCTCTTCCTCTCGCTGCTCGCCGGCATCGCCGCGGGCGTCGCGGCCAACGCCGGCCACACGCTGCTGGACCAGGAGACCGAGGAATTCCGCCGGGCCCGGGTCACCGAGCACCTGCAGGCGGTCGTACGGGTGGCCGTGGCGCTCGGCGCCGTCGGCGCCCCGGCGCTGGCCGCGGTGATCGGCCCGCACCGGCTGACCGGCGCGGAGGTCGTCTTCGCGCACGGCGGCGCCGCCTTCACCCTGATGCTGGTCGGCGCCCTGCTGCTGCCGGTCGCCGTCGTGGTGCTCACCAAGGCCGACGACCGCAGCGGCGTACCCCTGCGGCGCGACCTGCGCGAGGCGCTGCGCGGCGGGGAGCCGGTGCAGGCCGCGTCCGACACCGGGTTCTTCATCGCCCTGGAGGGCGGCGACGGCGCCGGCAAGTCCACCCAGGTCGAGGCGCTGGCCGCCTGGATACGGGACAAGGGCCACGAGGTCGTCGTGACCCGCGAGCCCGGGGCGACCCCCGTGGGCAAGCGGCTCCGCTCGATCCTGCTCGACGTGTCCTCCGCCGGACTCTCGAACCGCGCCGAGGCGCTGCTGTACGCCGCCGACCGGGCGGAACACGTGGACACCGTGGTGCGCCCGGCCCTGGAGCGCGGCGCGGTCGTCATCTCGGACCGCTACATCGACTCCTCGGTGGCCTACCAGGGCGCCGGCCGCGACCTCTCCCCGACGGAGATCGCGCGGATCTCGCGCTGGGCGACCGACGGGCTCGTGCCGAACCTGACCGTCCTGCTCGACGTGTCGCCGGAGGCGGCGCGGGAGCGGTTCACGGAGGCGCCGGACCGGCTGGAGTCGGAGCCGGCGGAGTTCCACCAGCGGGTGCGGTCCGGGTTCCTGACGCTCGCCGCGTCCGACCCCGGTCGCTACCTGGTGGTCGACGCGGGCCAGGACCCGGACTCGGTGACCACCGTCGTACGCCACCGCCTGGACCGGATGCTCCCGCTCTCCGAGGCCGAGGTGGCCGCCCAGGCGGAAGCCCGGCGCCTCGCCGAGGAGGAGGCCCGGCGCAAGGCCGAGGAAGAGGCGGCCCGCAAGGCGGAGGAAGCGCGGCTCCGGGCCGAGGAAGAGGCCCGGCTGGCCCGCGAGGCCGAGGAAGCGCGGATCAAGGCGGAGGCCGAGGCCGCGCGCAGGGCCGCCGAGGAGCGGCAGCGCGCCGAGGAGGAGGCCCGTGCCAGGGCCGAGGCCGAGCGGCTGCGCGTGGAGGCCGAGGAGAAGGCCCGTGCGGTGGAGGCCGAGCGGCTGCGCCGGCAGGCCGAGGAAGAGGCCCGGCTGCGGGCCGAGGCCGAGGAGCGGCGGCTGGAGAAGCAGCGGCGGGCCGAGGAGGCCCTGCTGAAGGCCGAGGAGGCACGCCGGCTGGTGGAGGCGGCTTCGGCCGAGGCGGCGGCGAAGGCCGCGGCCGCTGCTGCCGCGGCGGAGGCCGCTGCGGCTTCGGCGCCCGCTCCGGCTCCTGCTGCCGTGCCCGCGCCCGCTCCTGCACCTGCTTCGGCGCCCAAGGTGCCCATGACGAAGGAGCCGCACCCGGACGACGCGGTGACGGTGGAAACCCCCGTGGTCAAGCGGGTCGTCCAGCCGGACGACGTCACCCAGACCGTGCCGGTGCCGAAGGTGGACCGGGCGTCCGCCGACGAGACGGCCGTACTGCCGCCCGTTCGCCCGGCCGACGAGACGGCCGTGCTGCCGCCGGTCCGCCCGGGGGCCGCCCCGCAGGGCGGCGGCAGCGGCGCCGGCGCCGGTACCGGTCGGGCCCGGTCCGCTTCGCGGCCGACGGCCCGGCGCCCCGAGGAGAACCCGGAAGACCGGGTGCCGTCGGGCATCTTCCGGGACTCGACCAACGACCGCACGCGGGAGCTCCCCGTGCTCGGCGAGGACGGCCGGCCGCAGCGGCCGCGCCCGGACTGGGCCGAGGAGACCCCGCTGGACGATCTGCCGACGCTGGCGGACGAACTGCTGGGCCGCCACCGGGACGACGAGGACGACGAGGGCGAACGAGGACCGCGCCGCCGCCGCTGACCTCGACGGGACCGGATTGTCAGTGGCGCCCGCCACAATGGGTGCACGGAGAGTGAAAGGCGGTGGGCGGGATGCCCGTATGGGACGACCTGGTGGGACAGGAGCGGGTCCAGACGCAGCTGTCCGCCGCCGCCCGCGACGCCGACGCCCTGGTCACGGCCATCACGAACGGGACCGCCCCGCCCGCGGCCTCCAAGATGACCCACGCCTGGCTGTTCACCGGCCCGCCCGGAGCCGGGCGGGTCACCGCCGCCCGGGCCTTCGCGGCCGCCCTGCAGTGCACCAGCCCCGACCGCGCCCTCGGCGGTGAGCCCGGCTGCGGGTTCTGCGACGGCTGCCACACCACGATGGTCGGCACGCACGCGGACGTCTCCACCGTCGTCGCCGTCGGCAGCCAGATCCTCGTCGCCGACATGCGGGACACCGTCCGCAAGTCCTACACGTCACCCGCCACGGGCCGCTGGCAGGTCATCCTGGTCGAGGACGCCGAGCGGCTGAACGAGAAGTCCGCCAACGCGGTCCTCAAGGCCGTGGAGGAGCCCGCGCCCCGGACGGTCTGGCTGCTGTGCTCGCCCTCCGTGGAGGACGTGCTGCCGACCATCCGCTCCCGCTGCCGCCATCTCAACCTCAGCACCCCCTCGGTCGCGGCCGTCGCCGACATGCTGGTGCGGCGGGACGGCGTCGAACCGACGGTCGCCCTGGCCGCCGCCCGGGCCACCCAGGGGCACGTGGACCGCGCCCGCCGGCTGGCCACCGACGAGGAGGCCCGGGAGCGCAGGGCGACGGTCCTGAAGCTCCCGCTCCGGGTGGACGACGTCGGAGCCTGCCTCAAGGCCGCCCAGGAGCTGGTGGACGCCGCCGCCGAGGACGCCAAGCAGGTCGCGGAGGAGGTCGACACCAAGGAGACCGAGGAGCTGCGGGCCGCGCTCGGCGCCGGAGCGGGCGCCGGCAGCCGGATGCCGCGCGGCACGGCGGGCGTGATGAAGGAGCTGGAGGACCGGCAGAAGCGCCGCCGCACCAGGACCCAGCGCGACACGCTCGACCTGGCGCTGACCGACCTCACCGGCTTCTACCGGGACGTCCTGGCCCTGCAGCTCGGCTCTTCCGTGGCCATCGCCAATGAGGAGATACGGCAGGACCTCGACCGGATCGTGCGGGCCTCGGGTCCCGAGCGGACCCTGCGCCGGATCGAGGCGATCATCGCCTGCCGAGAGGCTCTCGACCGCAACGTGGCCCCCCTCCTCGCGGTCGAGGCGATGACGATGGCGCTGCGCGCGGGCTGACCGCCGCCGGGCCGCAGCCGGGTCGTCGTCGGGGCACCCCCCCCCGGGCGACCGTCCGTCCGCCGCCCGGCCGTCGCCCGGGTCCACACCAGGTTGACGGGTTCACCCGTACGGACGGACCGGCCGCCGCGGCCGGGACGGGCCCGGTCCGTGCCCCGCCCGGCGGGGGCCACGGAAGGCCCGCAGCCGTCCGCCGCGGAAGAGCCCCCCGGCCTCCTCCGGCGGCCGTACGCTCCGGGGATGGACACCAGTCGCGTGCTGCGTACGACCGGGACCGTGATCGCAGCCGCCGGGCTGCTGCTCTCCGGGTGCACCTCGGGCGGTCTGGAAGCCCCCCGCGCCGCCGCGGGCGGATCGGACGCCCCGCGCGCCGCCGAGTCCTCCGGAGCGGAGTCCGGCACGCCGGCGGCGCGGCTGTCTCCCGATGCGGCCGCGCTGCGCCCGTACTACGAGCAGAAGCTGACCTGGCGCGAGTGCGGCGTCCCCGGATTCCAGTGCTCCACCATGAAGGCCCCCCTGGACTACGCGAACCCCGGCTCCGGCCAGGACATCGACATCGCGGTGGCGCGCCGCGTGGCCACGGGTCCCGGCAAGCGGCTGGGCTCGCTCGTGGTCAACCCGGGCGGCCCGGGCGGCTCGGGCATCGGCTACCTGCAGGCGTACGCGGGCATCGGCTACCCCGCGCCGGTCCGCGCCCGGTACGACATGGTCTCCTTCGACCCGCGCGGGGTGGACCGCAGCAGCCCCGTCGAGTGCCTGACCGGCCCGGCCATGGACGCGTACACACAGGTGGACCAGACGCCGGACGACCCGGCCGAGCGCGCCGAGCTGGTGGCCGCCTTCAAGAAGTTCGCGGCCGGCTGCCAGGAGCGCTCGCAGCGGGTGCTGCCGCACGTCTCCACCGTCGACGCCGCCCGCGACATGGACCTGCTGCGCGCCGTGCTCGGCGACAAGAAGCTCACGTACGTCGGGGCCTCGTACGGCACCCTCCTCGGAGCCACGTACGCGGACCTGTTCCCGGACCGGGTCGGCCGGCTGGTCCTGGACGGTGCGATGGACCCCACCCGGTCCGCGATCGATCTGAACCGGGATCAGACGGAGGGCTTCGAGACGGCCTTCACCTCTTTCGCCAAGGACTGCGCGAAACAGCCCGACTGTCCCCTCGGCAAGGGCGACCCGGACGCGGTGGCGGCGCGCCTGAAGGAGTTCTTCCGCAAGGTCGACGCCCAGCCCGTGCCCAGCGGGGACGCGGACCGCCCGCTCGGAGAGTCCCTCGCCACGACCGGGGTGATCGCGGCGCTGTACGACGAGAGCGCCTGGCCGCAGCTGCGCGAGGCGCTCACGTCGGCGATGAACGGCGACGGATCGGGCCTGCTGAGCCTGGCCGACAGCTACTACGAGCGCGACGCGGACGGCAAGTACGCCAACCTGATGTTCGCGAACGCCGCCGTCAACTGCCTCGACCAGCCGGCGGCCTTCAAGGACCCGGCGGCGGTCGATGCCGCGCTGCCCTCCTTCGAGAAGGCCTCGCCGGTCTTCGGCGCGGGTCTGGCCTGGGCCTCGCTGAACTGCGGGTACTGGCCGGTGGCGGCCACGGGCAAGGCGGAGAAGCTGACCGCGAAGGGCGCCTCGCCGATCGTGGTGGTGGGCACCACGAGGGACCCGGCGACCCCGTACAAGTGGGCGCGGGCGCTGGCCGGCCAGCTCGATTCGGGCACCCTCCTCACCTATGACGGCGACGGCCACACGGCGTACGGGCGCGGCAGCGACTGCATCGACACCGCGATCAACCGCTACCTGCTGGAGGGCAAGGCGCCGGCGGACGGCAAGAAGTGCTGAGGCCGCCGGCGGGGTGAACGGATCCGGTCAGTGCGCGGACCCGGTGGTCTTGAAGGAGCCGGGCACCATCCACACCACGAGCACCAGGACGACGGCAGCGATGCCGATCGAGACGTACGAGGTCGTGGTCAGGGCGCTGTCGAAGGCGTCGCGGGCCCGTTCCACCAGCCCGGCCGCCTCCGCCGCCCGCGCGGCCGGCAGGCTCTCGGCGTACTCCTTCGCCCCGCCGATCGACTCGGCCGCCTGGGCCGGCGCACCGGCCATCTGCGCGGCGTACGCGGCCCCGTGGACGGAACCGAGGAGCGCCACGCCGAGGCCCACGCCGAGCTCGTACGAGGTCTCGGACACGGCTCCGGCCTGTCCGGCCCGCTCCGCGGGGACCGCCGAGACGAGCACCGTGGCGGCAGTGGTGACGGCGAGGCCGTCACTGAAGCCGAGGGTGACCAGGAAGACCGCGATGTACGCGTACGAGGTCGGCTGCGGGGCCAGGGCCAGCAGGGTGAACCCGGCCACCAGCCCGGCCAGGCCGATCGCCATGCAGGCCCGTACGCCGATCCGGTGCATCAGCGTCGGCGTCAGGAGCGAGCTGCCGAGCATGGCGAGGGCGGTGGGGAGGGTGCGCAGGCCGGCTTCGAAGGGGGAGTAGCCGTGGACGTACTGGAGCCACAGCGAGACCAGGAACAGCGCGGCTCCGGCGGCGAGCATGGCCATGAGGGTCACGAGCGCGGCGGCGGTGAAGGGCCGGTTCCGGAAGAGCCGTACGTCGAGGAGCGGATCCCTCAGCCGCAGCTGACGGCGGGCGAACCAGGCGAGCAGCCCGATCCCGGCCGCCAGGACCAGCAGGTCCGCCGCCGCGGGGCGGCCCTTCGCCACGTGCTTGATGCCCCAGGCGAGGGCGACGATGCCGGTGACGGAGAGCACGGCACTGAGCAGGTCGAGGGCGTGCTGGCCGGGGTCCTTGAACTCGGGCAGCAGCCACAGGCCGGCGACGACGGTCACGACCACGACCGGGACGTTGACCCAGAAGGCGGCGGACCAGCCGTACCGCTCGACCAGCAGCCCGCCGACGACCGGCCCGATCGCGGCGCCGGCGCCGGCGACGGCGGCCCAGATCCCGATGGCCAGGGCCCGCTCGTGGGCGTCGGTGAAGATGTTCCGGATCAGCGAGAGGGTGGACGGCATGACCATGGCACCGCCGACGCCGAGCAGCACCCGCCCGGCGATGAGCTGCGCCGAGTTCCCGGCGGTCGCGGCGACCACGGAGGCCACTCCGAAGAGCACGAAGCCGATCAGGAAGAGCTTCCGCCGCCCGTATCGGTCACCGACGGCGGCGGTGGTGACGAGCAGCCCGCCGAGGACCAGGCCGTAGATGTCGATGATCCACAGCTGCTGCACGGCGCTGGGGCGCAGGTCGTCGATGAGGGAGGGGAGCGCGACGTTCAGGATGGTGGCGTCCATCGCGACGAGCAGCAGGCTGGCGCACAGCACGGCGAGCATCGCCCAACGCCCGGCAAGGGCCACGGGACATCTCATCCCTTCGTGGGACGCACGGCAGACGATGCCCCGAAAACGGCGCATCCGTCCCAGTATGTGACGTCCGTCTCACCCCCGCAGAACCCGGTTCAGGGCACCCGTCCACACCCTGTAGACTTGGCGCCGCTGCTGATGAGCGCCCCTCTCCGAGGGAATACTTGTCTGACCAGCGGTGCCGCCTTAGCTCAGTTGGCCAGAGCAACGCACTCGTAATGCGTAGGTCTCGGGTTCGAATCCCGAAGGCGGCTCTGTAGAACCCCCAGGACTCACTCGCCGTGACCTGGGGGTTTTGCTATTTACCGGATCTTGCGCCGCCGCCGTGCACGGGCCGCCCGGGTGCTGTCGGTCTCAGTTCTGGTCTCAGACACCGGATCGGGGCCAGGCATGAATGCCTCGCCCATCCGGCGCATCGCCTCCCGCGAGAGCTCCGATCGCCCCTTCACGTATCGCCTCGTCTGGCTGATCTGCGTGTGCCGGAGGATCTCCATGATGGTGGGCATATCGATGCCCAACTCGTTGAGGATTGTCCCGGCCGTGTGACGGCTCCCGTCGTGCTGGCGACGATCGCTGATCCCCGCCTCGTCGAGCAGCTCCTTGAACTCCGCCCAGTCAGCCCGCGGGTCGAGCGGCCGGCCGTCGGGCCGGGTGAACACCGCGCCGCACTCCTCCCACAGCTCGCCGGCGGCTTGCCGCTGCTCGTCCTGCTTCGCTCTGTGCGCCAGGAGGTAGGGCACGAAGGGCGGCGGGATGGGCACCGGCTGCTGGCTCTTCTTTGTCTTCGGCCGGGTGAAGGCGAGTCCGCCGCCCTTCCGCTCGGGGCAGGTGCTGGCGTGCCGGCGGCAGGTCTTCGTGCATGGCTGTGGACAACCACGCTTGTAGCCCTTGTGAGTGGAGCACTCGGCGGGGCAAGGCTCGAACCGGTGGAGCCGGGCGCCGCAGGCGTGCGCGTTCTTGCAGCCGTGCCTCCAGGTGAGGCGCTGGAGCTGCCAGGCCGGGTGGAACAGGCCCTGCTCCAGGTCGACGTACTGCCAGCGAAGGCCCAGGGCTTCGCCCTGCCGGAAACCCATGCCGACGCCGATGGCCCACCGCATGAACGAGGGGCGCTTCGCCGCGGCCGCGGCGAGAAACGCCTTCGACTCCTCCCGCGAGAACGGATTCGCCTCGGTCTCATCGACGGACGGTGGGTCAACAAGCGTGGCGACGTTCTCGGTGATGAGCCGGCGGCGGTGGGCGATCTTCAGGGCGCGGGAGAGGATCCGGTGCACCTTGACCACATGCGACGGTGCGCGCCCCTTCTCCAGCATGGCCGCGTACATCACCTCCAGATGCTCTGGGGCGAGCTTGTCGAGGCGGTGCTTCCCGACACCCGGAACAATGTCGTTGCGGGTCTTCGACCAGTAGTCGTCCAGAGAGCGGGGCTTGAGCTTCAGGCTCGCGATCGTGGTCAGGTACGTGTCCATCCACTGTTCGACGGTGGGCTTCCGCCCGGCCTTCGTAGCCCGGCCCTCGTCGCGCAGCTTCTCCAGCTCGCGGACCTTCTTGGTGACGGCGGCCTCGGTCTTGGCCCGGCGGTGTCGGCGGTCGGGACCGCCGTCAGGCTTCACGCCCATGGTGACGCGTCCGTGCCACCACCCGTCACTGCCAAGGTAGATGGACGACTCGAGATTTGGCTTGCGGGTGCTCATGGCTCCTCGGTGCTCCTGAGTGCGGAAAGCGGCCCCGGGAGGTCTTCGGGGCCGCCTGTGGATGAGCTGGGATCAGACCGACTGCGGCGGGAGTTGGGCGACGAACGCGTCGATGTCGGCGCGCTTGATACGACGGGCCCGGCCGAGCTTGATGAAAGGCAGCTCGCCAGAGGCCATCAGCTCGTAGACGGTGGAGCGGCCGAGCCGGAGGAGCGCGACGGCGTCCTTCACGGTGCAGAGGACGGGAGAGGGGGACTGGGCGGCGGTCGTCATCGAAGTGCCTCCACGGCGATGGGGGGGTGGGGCTTCCGTCCCGTTCGTAGAAATCCGCTACTGCCGCTACCTCCGCTACCGCCCTGGTCAGGGACTTGTTTTTGGTAGCGGATTGGGTAGCGGTAGCGGATAGATGCGCGGCCGGCCCGGCCGTTGAGGGCCGGGCCGGTAGCGGGAGTTGCTGGTGGGGTAGCGGATGTCTTCGGGCTATCCGCTACCTCCGTCAGGCCTGTGACCTGCGAGGTAGCGGAGGTAGCGGAAGTAGCGGATTCTCAGGGGGTGGGGGGAGGGCAGTACCTCGCCCACGCGTCCGAGAGGTCGGCCGCGTAGTAGCCCTTGAGGACCGCGCCGCCGCTTTTGATGTTGCGGGGCTCGATGGGCTTGTTGTCCGCCGTCATGTACTCACCGAGCATCTTCGCCAGGCCTCGGGAGGTCAGCGGCTTGCCGCCCATGTCGGCCCAGGGCGCTTCCTCCAGGGTGTAGAGGCGGTCCAGGACGGAGATGGTGGGAAGACGCTCGATCCCGTTCAGGACGTGGTCGCGCAGGTCGGTCAGCAACCGGATCCCGATGCTGCCCTTGTCGTCCTGCTTGGACGCGGCCACGATCTGCGCGCACGCGGCCCGGGCCCGTGCCGGCCAGTCGCCCCCGGCGGCATCCGCGACGGCGATGAGCGGCTCCCATACGTCGGCAGGCCGGTCTGTGACCTCGTCAGGCATCTCGGGGAACACCCCGTCGACGAGGTGGCGGACACTGTCCGCCCAGACGGCGAGACGGTCGCGCAGGGCGTGGCCCTCGGGGGCGTGCAGGCGGCGGCGGAACGGCTGGACGCGTTCGTTGCGGGCCCGGCGGCGCATCCGGATGATGACCGATCGGGTCAGGATCGTGTCCGGGAGGGACCCCAGTCCGGCCATGGCGACCACGCAGAAGCTGGGGAACTCCTGGACAGTCTGGTTGGTGCCGTCCCCGACGCACCGCCACATGCCGGCGCCCCGGTGGTGGCCCGCGTTGAGGAAGCCGCGCAGGGGCTCGTTGTCCCCGGCCTTCGGGCCGAAGATCGTGTCGACCTCGTCGAAGAGGATCGTCGGACGGGTCTCCAGGGTGGAGACGGCCCGGAACAGGACCGGCGCGGACGCGTTCGCCGCGACCAGCGGCTGTGGGACCAGGGTTTCCACGATCTCCAGCGCGCGGGACTTGCCCGATCCCGGTTCCGGGGAGAGGAACGCGAGCCGCGGGGTGGAGTCGAAGCAGTCCAGCAGGTGCGCGTGAGCGTCCCAGAGGGTGACGGCGACGTAGGCGGCCTCGGTGGGGAAGACGTTGAAGCGGCGGTGGAAGGCCTCCACCTCGTCCAGCAGCCGGGATCCGTCGGTGGTGGTCTGGGGCTCGGTGTGGGTGCGGGTGGCTGTGGTCATGCGGCCTTCCTCCGGGCGTTGGCGACGCGGCCGAGCGGGCAGACGGCGCGGTGGTCTTCGTGGACTTGGATCAGGGCGAGGACGTTGTTACGGCCGACCGCGCTGCGGTCGTGGCCGCACTCGCACTTCGAGTGCGCGGTGGGCACCGCCCGCGCGGACGGGGCGCAGATGTGCAGAACGGCGACGGCATACCGGCCGTCCCGCACCCGCCGGTCAGGGCGAAGGGCAGAAGGGACGCCTTCGGCGACGACCTTCAGCGCGCCACTGCCGTCCGGAGTGCGGGTCGGTTCGGCGGACCGGGCCCCGGTGGGGGTGGCAGGAAGGCTCTTCAGGGAGGGGCGGGGGCGGCCGGTCATGCCGTGCGCCGCATCGTGTTGCGGGCGATGGACCAGTTCAGACCGGATCGGATCGTGGTGCGGCACTCGGCAGACGGCATGCCGGCCGACTCCCCCGCCGCCTGAAGAGCCTCCTCCACCACATTGCGGGGGAGGTCGCCGACGGCGATGAACCGCCCCAGAGCGCGTGCGGCCCGCAGCAGCGTCCCGTTCCGCTCGCCCTGCGCGGCGCACTCCACGGAGGCGGTCTCCGCGTTCAGGGCAGCGGCCGCGTACCGGCCCGACTTCGCGGCGGAGGGACGGCCGGTGAGGGTGCGCAATGCCTGCTTGGGTGCGAGCAGCCCGTACAGCCAGGCGGGGAAGGGGGCCGGGGCGACAGGATCGGTTACCTCGTACGCGCCCGCCGCGGTGACGCTGCCGGGTGCGACGACGTATCCGCCCCACGCTCGGGTGTCGATCAGCTTGCCGAGCCTGCCCGCGCTGTTTCCCAGCCTGATCCCGTCCGGGGCGGTGAAGTACAGGTGGGACCCGCCGGAGGGAGTCCGCACGCAGAGCGTGGACGGGACGGCCTGCCCGGCGCGCTCGCAGAGCGCTCGAAAGGTGTCCGCGCCGCGAGGCGCGTCCGAACTGCCCTGTCCCTTGGGCACGTCGAGGTCGACGACGACGAGCGCCGACGGGCCGGTGGCGATCCCGACGTTGAAGGGGAGACGGTCCCACGCGCGGCGGATCCGGTCCGGGTCGCTGGTGGACCGGTCCTCCCACTTGCGGTGGCCGCCCGCGCAGTCACCCAGGCCGGGGCAGTGGTCCTCCCCATGGAGCGCGGGTCGCTTCTGGCCCGGCCGGAGCGGGAACACGCTCCAGCCGAGAGCGGCGGCATCGAGCGCGGCGGTCAGCAGCGCGGATGCGGATTGATGAGCCATGCTGGATTCCTCCAGTAGGTGCTGGAAGAGGGCGGCCCGGACTTTGGCGAGACGGGGCCGCCCTCGCTGATTTCAGTGGCGGGTGTGGTCGGTGGCCAGGTCCGTCAGCCGCTTCGCCTCGTCGGGGGCGACGTGGCGGTAGCGGACGGACACTCGGCATCCGGGGTGCGGGCAGCGGACGGTGCGTGTGCCGGTGAGGAGCGCGAGCGCGTCACCGACGCGCTCGCTCAGGGGCTCGGGCTGGTTCACGCGGTGGCCTTTCAGCGGTTGTTGAGGGTTCCGGTGGCGCGGCCGAACATCCCCGTGGCGTTGATGTTCTGGGTGATGTGCTGCACCGGGCCCGCACCCCGGCCGCCACCCCTGCGGGTGCGGAGGGCGAGGGGAACGAGGGTGCCGGCGGCGATGAGGGCGACTGTGGCCCAGAGGGCTTCGGTCATGGCGATCAGTCCCGGGGCGGCGTAGGAGATCCCGAACCCTGCCGCGGCGATCCCGCCGCCGAGCGTCGGGGCGAGGAGCGCGGTCGTCTTGGCCCACCGTGGGATCGACTCCCGGGCCGGTTCCGCTTCGACGGCGGGGCCGGTGTGGGGGTGGGTGTAGGCGAGGGTGCGGATCCCGTTCGGGAGCGTCACCCAGTCGACGCCGGGCGGAACTTCGTGGGGCAGCAGGACGGTGTGCGGTTCGACAGGCCGGGGCCGGTGGAGGGGGTCGCCGTAGCGGGTGGCGGGGGTGGTGATCGTGCGGTTGTGCTCATGCACGTCGAGGCTCCTTCAGGCGGATGGATGGCCGTGCGGGTGCCTGTCATCGGGCCTGTCACCTGTCTGTCACCTGTCGCCTGTCTGTCACCTGTAATCCGCAGGTCACAGGAGGGGGTGACAGGCTTCCGGGCCCCCAGGAGGGGGTTCTGTCAGGGTGAGTGACAGGTGACAGACAGGCAGTCGAGGTCAGGCTTCGGGGTGGTGGCGGCGGTGGACGTAGCGGGCTTTGCTGCCCTCTCCGACGCGGGTGATCTCGCCGGTTTCGGCCCACTCCTTGAGCCACTTCTGGATGACCGGGCGGCGGGTGCCGAAGGTGTTCTTCAGGTCCCGCTCCATCGCCGAGGCACCGGTGCCGGCGGGCCCGGCGGCGATGACCAGGTCGAGTGCTGCCTGCCGGGCGCCGGGCTGTTCCGGTTCCTGCACGGTGCGCCCGGACGTCCACGAAGACGGATCGGACCAGTCCGTGTTCCCGTCACCGTCGGCCCTGTCGCCGGGGGCGGCGGATGGCATCCGGAACAGGGCCTCCAGCTCGTCCGCACCAGGGACGGCGAGCGGGCGGGGCTGGTCCCAACCGGCCGTGGCCTTCCACCGGCCCTCTGGTCGGCCCGGCAGCATCCCCGGCCCGGAGGGCGAGGCTGCCGTGGCGACGGTCCGGCCCCACAGGTGCCCGCACCGCTCCACGCTCCAGCGTTCGGTGTACGCGGGGCCCGCAGCCTGGAGGGAGGCGGCGTCGAGGGCGGGGCGGCGGAGGGCGGTGGCGCGGGTGACGGCGTCGATGCCGGATGGGGTGATGCGCCACTGCTGGGCGGTCTTGGGCTGCTTGCCTTCCGTCCCGACCAGCATGGAGCCCGGGCCGGAGAAGCTGTTCTCGGCGGAGAGGGCCCGCCAGCCGAAGAGGTGACCCAATTCGGAGTCCTCGTTGACTCCGGTGCAGACGCGGTTGGAGGCCATCTTCCGCACCATCGGGTCCGGCAGGACGTCCTGTGTGACCCGCAGGGCCGAGATGACCGCGCGGATTGCCATCGCGCGGGCGATACGGATGACCTCCACCACCCCTGCCATTACGGCCTTCGCGGCCTTGGTGGCGGAGACCTCGGCACTCTCGTCCATGATGATGACGATCTCCGGGATCTCGGGTGAGACGGGCAGCTTGTCGTCGTCCTCGTCGCGCATGTGCTGCTGGTAGGCGATCTTGCGTTCCTTGGCGATGGCGACGGCCGCTTCCAGCATGAGCTGGGCTTCGGCCGGGGTGGAGGCCAGCCAGTCCACTCCTGGTGCCGGAACCTCGTCGCGGCGCTCGGGGTCGTTCTGGGCTTCCCGCCAGGCGTGCAGCCAGGGCAGGCCGAGGCTGCCGGCGTTGAGGTCGATGACCCACACGAGAGTGTCGTTGGTCTGCGCGAGCCGCGCGATCAGGGTGTGCAGCCAGTTCGTCTTGCCCGTGCCGGTGCCCCCGGCCACGACGGTGGAGGCCTGTCGCATATCCAGCTCAGCCCTCCCGCCGTCCGACAGCAACGCGACAGGCGCTGGGTTGTTGATGGTGGTCGTCTCGGTCATTTCCTCCACCGGGAACGGGATCTCCTGCCCCCGGTAGGTCTTGGTCGCCACCTCGATCAGCAGGCGGCGCCGGGAGATCCCCGGCAGCACCTGCAACCCGCACCCGTCCGGAAGGTCCAGGTCGGACGCCAGGGCATCCGCGCGATCGGCGATCTGCTTCCGCGTGACACCACCTTCAGGGAGTTCGATCTCGACCGTGTAGCCCATGCCGGACGGCCAGTGCTCGATCCCCAGCACGGTGACGTTCTCCACCCGGCAGACGCGGGCGATCCGCTCGATCCACTCGGCGGCGAGTGCCCGGCGGGTGCCGATGGACAGGAGCGTGCGGCGGCGGGCCTGTTCGGTCTCCTCGTGCGCCGCGAATCCCGCCGCGAGCGTCCCGGTGGCGATCCCGCCGACGACGAGGGATCCGAGCCCGGTCAGGGTCATCGGCTCCGCGGTGAGGGCCCAGCAGGACCACGTGCCGGCGGCGGTCCAGCAGGCGGCACGGAAGGCGAGGGTGGCGCGGGTCAGCCGGTTGCGCCAGCCCGCCACCGACGACCCGACCGCCCCCGCCGCGCCCGCGGCGAGCGCGTACCCGGCGGGCATCCCCGCCGAGTGGGCGAGCGCGGTGGTGACCAGGGTTCCGGCGGTGGCGTTCAGGGTGCCGGACAGGATGCCGTGTGGGGCCTTCCAGTCGACCCGCACAGTGTTCTTGTTGCTGCTCACAGGTGTTCTCTCCTGACGATGACAGCGGCCTGCCGCCCACAGGCTGTGGGCGGCAGGCCGAACGGTGGTGCAGGGGGATGGGGTGGGGGTCAGCCGACGTTCCAGCGGCGTTCCCCGTCGATGCCGTTGCGGGGGTTCTCGATCCGCTCGATGTCCTCGGCGTGGACACGCCGGTAGACGGCGCCGACCTCGTCGAGGGCGCTCACGACCTTGCTCATGGCGCGGTATCCCTCGCCGATCTCCTCGACGACGGCCGGGTCGACGGGCAACTTCTCCTGGGACAGTTCCGCCAGCACACGCAGGGTTTCCTGCACGGTCTCCATCGCGGTGGGCAGGTCGTCGATGAGTGCCTGGAACTCGGTCATGTGCTCCGGGTCGAAGGTGGACGCGGCCTGCAGCATGATGTCGGCGGCGTCGGACAGGCGGGTGAACGCGGTACCGGACTCGGACACAGTGCCTCCAATACGGTCGGCCCCCGCCAGCGGGACAGGCCGGGCCTTGACGGTCTTGTGGACCGGCGCGAGCACGCGGTCCTTGGGGCGATTGGGGTTGTTCACCTGCGTCGCGGGCACCGCCACCACCGGCTTGCCGCCGTCGGCGGTGCCGTTGATGGCGGCGTCACGGGCGGCCCGAACCTGCCGGGCCCGCCCAGCCAGCCGCCGCCACACGGACCGCACGTGGCGGGTGGCGACGCCGGGCTTCTTCCAGTTCCACACCGCCGAGGCGAGACCGGCACCGGCGGTCAGGAGCCCGGCGCCGGTCATCCGGGCTGCGTGCCGCAATGCGGAGCGGCGCAGCGCCTTCTGCCGTATTGCCGCAGGGGCGGCCTCGGGGGTGGGGTTACCGGCGGGGTCGAGACCGGACTGACGGCGGGCCTTCGCCTCACCCTTCGCCATGCGCCGGGCGGACCTGACCTCTGCCTTCCCCGCGCGGGCCGGAGCGCCCGCGGAGTAGCGGGCATGTCCAGCCCGGATCGCCCCGGCCGCCGCGCCGACCGCGGCCCTCCGGACCGCCTTGGTCAGCCCGCCACCGGGACGGCGCTGCGGCTTGTCGGCACCAACAGAGGAGACGGGACGGGACGAGGGTGTGTTGCCACTGTTCTTGGGCGAACGAGTCGAGGGCGGCGCCGATTTGACCGTGCCCGGAATCTGATGGCTGGCGGACCGCCCGTCAGCACGATGACGGCCCAGGGTCCGGGCCGCCGCCCGTAGACCAGCGGCGGAAGAGCGGGAAGCCTTGCCGAGGAGTCCGCCGGGCCGCGGTCCGGACGTCCGACGGTGGCCACCGCCGGACTTGCCCGACGATGGCGAGGAACGGTCCGGTGTATCGGCTGGGGTGCGCTGCTGGGGCAGGGACTTGGGCTTGTTCTTCGCCCGGCGAGCGGTGACCCGGCGGGCCAGGCCGGTGGCCGCGGCGGCGCCCATGACGGCGCCGGTCACGGCAAGTCCGGTGGGGCCGCCCACGGCCACCGCGCCGGCCGCCACCGCACCCAGGGCGTTCGCCCCGGCCACGGCCAGCGGAACACCCGGCAACGCGGCCGGAAGCTCAGCAGCCTCGGGTGCGGGCGGAGTTGGAGCAGGTGGCGTCTGCGGTACAACTTCGACGATGGTCTCGGTCATGCTGTACGAGCCCCCTTCAGGGGAGAAGGGGCCCGGCCGGTTGCTGTAGGAGGCGGTGGCCGGGCCCTGCTGATACAGGCAGGTCAGAACTGGTTGGGCTCCAGGCTGAAGAACGCGACGGTGGCGTTGCCGAGCTTCGGGCACTCGCTGATGAGGTCCCGGCGGATGGCGCGGTACATGTCGTGCCGGGTCCAACCGGGGGCTGGGGTGCAGGTGCCCGACTGCGTGGCCGCTACCCGGTCCGGCAGCTCCAGCGTGATGATCCAGTAGTGCGAACCCTGCTCGCCCTCTTCCGGGAGCGAAGGAGTGTTCTGCGTGGTCACGTGCAGCTCCTCAAAGAGACGGGATGTTCAGGCTGCGCGCTGTTCGTCGGGGTAGGCGCACGAGGTGCACATGCCGAGCGAGGCCGGAATGATGTACCCGGCATCGCGTCGGCAGGTGGGGCACCAGCGGCGGGCGGCGTTGGCCTTCGCGAGGGCGGCAGCCCGGCGGGCGGTCATCGGCCGGACGGGCCGGGCCGCGTCGATGCTGTACAGGTAGGCCACCAGCGGGCCCCGCCGACGGCGGGGCCGCTCCAGCTGAGCGGCTACGTCCTGGCCGCCGGGGCGCAGGCCCAGTGCGCGGAGCTGCCGACGGGTGGCGAGTCCGTCCGGGGCGAGGCGCCACCGGTAGACGGGCAGGGTGGCCATCAGCTCACCGCCACGGTGAGGACGTCTCGGGCTTGGCGGTCTTCGTTCAGGCGCTGGTAGAGCTTGTGGACGTAGGAGGTGGAACGGGTGGAAAGCCGGGCCGCTTCGGGCAGGGATTTGCCTTGCACCCAGCATGCGCGGATCACGTTCGCGGCCTCTTCAGCCGACAGCCGGACCGGTTCCAGCTCCTTGCGGTGGACGCGGGTGGACGGGTGGGGAAAGAGGGGGTGGAACACCTGCCGGTCACCACAGATGACCAGCGGAATCGAGCCTGCAGGCCCGGGGACCGGCTCCGCTGGCAGGGCCACCACGGCGGGTTCCTGGGGCGGGGTGGACGGTGTGTGGGCGGGAGTGGTTTCCACCTCGTCCACCGCCGCGTTCACCTGGGCTTGCAGGTCGGTGATTTTGGCGAGGATCTGGTGCCGGTAGTGGCTGATGGCCTCGGCCAGAACGATCAGGAGGACCGGGGGGACGGAGTGGAGGACGAGACCGGCCGGGTCCACCTGCCGGGGGATCCCGAACGAGGACCCGGCCGGCCAAAGGGACGTCCAGCAGTTCATCACCCAGGTCCCGAGACCGGCGAACCAGCGCAGCACCGTGGCCCACCCGGACGGGTACAGGCCGTACTCCGACAGGCGACCGTCGAAGATGAGGACCGTGCCGAGCGCGACCGCGACCATCGGGTCCAACAGCCACGCGATCCACACGGACACGTGGTGGTCGATGGCGAACATCGTCACGTTCGACGCGGTGAAGACCAGCGCGACGGACGCGACGGCCACCAGGACCCGCGTAAGCCGCGACAGCAGACCCGACAGCGCCGCGATCTGCTCCAGCGGCGGACGGCCGTTCACCGGCCGTCCCCGTCCTTGTCCGGCTCGAACGGGGTGTAGGTGACGGGCTCTTCGGCGGTGCGGGTGCGGATCGCCTCCGCGGCCACACGTGGGTCCCGGGTGACGGTCCGGTTGATCTGCACGATGATCCGCACGGCGAGTGCCCGGCGCTCCAGCAGCCGGTAGTAGAGCTGTTCGTCCGCCTCCTCGATCGACGGCAGCGGCAGGTCCAGCGCTTCCACGATCGCGTCCAGCAGGTCGGCGTGCGCCGATTCGGTGCGGTCGTTCATGCCGCGTCCCCCGAGAGCTGCGTGCCGGCGGCGCGGTTGGCTGCGTCTCGGCGGGCGGCCAGCACCCGGTTGTGGGCCCGCCGGATCCGGCGGCCGTCGAACTCCGACGCCGGCCGGTCCAGCAGGACGATCAGCGCATCCAGCAACTCGACCTCGGCCAGGACGACGTCCATCTCGGCCTCGATCTCGTTCAGCTCCGCGTCCGTCGGCTCCAGGTCGGCCGGCAGCGGGGTAACACCCGTGTGACGTGCAACGATGGACTTCATTGGGTCTTGCTCCTCTCAGACAGGAACGGGCCCGAACAGCAGCCCCGGTGTTCCCGCACCGGGGCTGCACGTCGTTGTGAAGCAGGAAGAACTCCGGCTCCCCTCGACCCCGCCCGTACGAGCGCCGAAGCGCCGGACGGGCGGAGGAGGCAACCGGTCCGGCTAGGCCGGAAGGTTGAAACTCGAATTCACGTCCACTGTTGAGTTCTCAAAGAACCGCCGCTTCCTTCGAGGGGTCCCTCACGGGGCTCTCCGGGCGCCGCGAACTGCACCGAAACGGCACAGATCACCACCACGAGCTTGACCAACTTGGCTAGCCCAGTGGCTCTGAGAACAACGTAGCCAGCCTGGCTAGTCACGTCAAGACATGACTAGCCAGGCTGCTCAAATAGTCAGGTTGGCCGTAGCATCGGGGCATGACCTTTGCGCCTGAGCCTCTGGACCCGGACGACGATCGGCCGCCGTACGAGCAGGTCGCGCGCAGCCTTGGCGCGGCGATCCGAACAAGGAAGCTGGCCCCTGGTGAGCGGCTCCCGTCACACAAGATGCTGACGGACCACTACGGCTTCGCCCGCGCGACGATTCAGCGGGCCCTGCGGGACCTTGAGGACGAGGGGCTGGTCGTCTCCCGCAAGGGCAGCGGCGTATTCGTTCGGAACCGCACGGAGCGGCCGGCGGGACTACGGCCGTACGTCGAGCAGGCCTTCGCCAGTCGCAACGTCACAATCGACTTCGCAGGCTTCTCCAGCGAGACCCTGCACGGAGCGCTGCAGGAGCCGCTCGACAAGATCCGCGTGGGCCGGTTGACCCCGTCGAGCATCCGGATCCGGATCCTGGTCCCCGACATGGCCGTGCCGCAGGCAGCTCCGGTGCGCCGGGACGACTGCGGCGACGACCCGCGGCTTCGCGCCCGCATGCACGACATCATGGTCGGCTACACGCGCAGCATCTCCGACGCCATAAGCGAGCTCAGCCACCTCGGACTCGTCCAGGAGAGCACCGTCGACGTGCGCGTCCACAGCGGAACGCAGTTCTTCAAGCTGTACGTGATCAACAACGAGGATGCCTTCTTCGGCTACTACCCGATTCGCCCTAACAAGGTGGTGGCCCAGGGCGAGACCATCGACATCTACGACCTCGTCGGCAAAGACACGATTCTCTTCCACTACTCGCTCAACGACGGCGACTCATCCAGCGGAGCCCAGCAGGTAGAGCAAGCTCGCATGTGGTTCGACAGCGTGTGGGAGACGATCGGAAGGGACGCCAATGCCGACGCAAGCTGACGTACTCGGCGATGTGCTCAGCGTCTCGCAGGCCATCCTCTTCGACTTTGACGGCCCCATCTGCGACGTGTTTCGAGGTCTGCCGGCGCTCGGCATCGCTGAAGAGCTGGCAGACCTGCTCTCCACGCTTGCACCAGCTCTGGCAGATGCCGCGCGAAGCACAGATGACCCGATGGTGGTGCATCGAATCTCTCAGCAGGGCGGCAGTACCGTTCTGGCCGCTGTCGAAGCAGCGCTGACATCCGCGGAGATGCGGGCGGTGCACGTAGCAGGTCCACCGACGGAAGGGGCCGTGCAGGCTCTGCACGCGGCACGGGCGGCAGGTCGACTCGTAGCCGTCGTGAGTAACAACTCGGCAGAGTGCGTACGCGAGTACCTCACCCTGCACGGGCTCACGCGATCGATTGACGCAGTCATCGGCCGCCCTCTCCTTCGGCCCGATCTCATGAAGCCGTCACCACATCTTCTGCTCACGGCTGCGTCCACGTTCGCCGTCGCGCCCTACCTCACGGTTCTGATTGGTGACTCAGTCACCGACATCGAGGCCGCTCACGCGGCAGGCGCCAAGAGTGTCGGCTACGCCAACAAGCCGGGCAAGGTGACCACGCTTGCGCGGTCAGATGCGAACGTCGTCGTACTGTCCATGCAGGCCGTAGCAGCCGCGCTGCGCACGGTCGCGTGATCACAGGTGCCCTCTTCGGAAAACTGATGCCGCTCTACCACGCGTCGCCCCCTCCATGCTGGGAGAGGGCGACGTCGTCTGCTACATCACGCCTCTGACACGTCAGAAGTACCGTCCGCGAAAAGCGAAATCTGACCCTCCATAGCCACCGAAGAACTGCGCGCATAGTTCGAGAGGGGGCCGAGCGTCCTAATTACCGTTGCGTCATACAGCCAACTCAAATTCCCCTCCTTCTCAAGGCGTCCACTGACTTCCAGGGCTAGATCCTCTTCATGAGCCCGAACCGCCTCATGATATTCCTCTTCGTCCGCAAGCCTTACGCGAACCTTTCGGGCGCGCCCAGAAGTCAGAGATTCGATACCAAACACACCGGGACTCCCCGCCTGCTTTTTCGCCAGAAGGTGCACCCTACCTATCAACCTTGATAGATGAGACGACTCATCGGTGGCAAGCTTCACGGCCGCCCTATTCAATGGCTCCACATCGGATCCGAGGAACTCGAAACGCGAATCCAACCCCGATGGGATCGGCATTACAGGATCCCAATCTACGCTGATATCCGCGCCATCGGAATTTTCTGCGATCCCGATGATCGCATTTGTCATCTCGTACGAAACTCCTTGAAGCACTCCCGCTTCAAAGCCAGCTAGCGAACCGTTGGATCGGTAGTGATCGAGCGCCTCCACGGTTGCCTGCACAGCTCTCACGACCGCTTGGCTAACGTCCCGCACGCTGGCTAGCCCCAGCTCAGGGAGGGCGAAGGGCGGCGCGTCGACAGAGGCAGAGAGAGGTACCCCAGCGTTCGGAGGAGCGTACGCCGTGATGATGTAACTGCCTGGCGCTGACTGCCCCATCAGAACCTGATCGAGGTATCTGTGAGCGAAGCGACCATGCTTATTGACGTAATGTCGCCCAGGGCCCATATAGGACTTAGCACCCGCAACCAACGTCCGACGTGCAGACTCCACCAGACGCTCCCCGCTCTTCCAGGAAATGAATCCGCTCGGGGCGGACGACTCTTTTCGGAATCTAAACTCGTCAGACGCCTCTACGATCAAACGGGGATAGATGAATCTGATCCAGAAATCGCGATCCTGAGACAGCTGAAGCAGAGCGGATTGCATCGCGTCTCTAAACTCAGGCGCACCTTCATCCAGCGGAAGCATTAGGCTCGAATTCAGCCATGAATCCGTGAGATTGGGAGGGGAGTAACGCGAATAGATGCCACGCCTACCGCCAATTCGCTGCCAGCCAGCTTCCTCAAGGAGCGCTCCGAGCTTGCCGGGATCCACGCGCGCAGGAAGCGTCACGCTCGACATTTCAGTCATTTAGCGATTCACTCCTGTCGATTTTATCCAGGATCTCGGAGAGAGATTTCGCGTCCACTCTATTCTTGATCGGAATGCGCACTGACGGCTTCTTCACCGACGGGTCGGCATAGGCTCCCTCCAAAGATACCCAGAAGCAAGATCGTCTAGTCCAGAGACCGTCGTGCGTGACCTCTGTCCAGTCAGCTTGCCGGGGCGGCGCTGTCATAACGATCAGGATCGCCTTCGGGTACCTCCGCGGTTTAACGAGGTGGTCGAAGTACTGGCGCTTGGTGAACTGGTAGCTGAAGTACTCACGAGACTGATCGGGGACGATCTGTGTAGTGCACTTGAGCTGCGCGAGGACCGCCGACTCATCATCGAGCGGGTCACTGGGCGGGCGGATCAATCGGATGTCGTAGCCATAGACGTCCACGGGGACGATCTCGACCGCGAGGCCAGCAGTGGCCGCAACGGACTTGATGTATCCCTGCTGCAACTGCTCCATCATCGTCGTGACGTAGCGCATGTCTACGGCTTCGATGTTGCTCGCGCGCGGCTTCTTACCCTCCGCAGGCTCCATTGCCCTCACCACGCGGCAGGCCCCTCCCCCGACGTCGAGGTTTCAGGCTAGATCATCGGGGGGCTCCGGGTGAGCGGCAAGCGCAAAGTCATAGTCGAACGGTAGTGCCGAGCAGTGACATCGACTAGGCGCGGGCCCGCCCAGCAGGTCATAGGGCAGCCCAGTTGCCCCTTGCCTTACGGATGGGCTTCGCTCACCGCTGTGGACCGCAGGCATCGAGGCGGCCAGCGGAAGCCCCAGGCATGCGACAGCTACCTACTCCCCTGGCCTGCGAAAGCGCACCACTTGCGCACCACTTGAGGCGGGAACACACGGTATACAGCGGTCAATCCTGCTGCTCCGCCCCATCGGTCCACGGACGCCGAAGCCCAGGTCAGCAGCGTGATCGGCGAGTAGGGGACGAGGATTCCCAAGCTCATGGCTGCTGCGAGGTCGGGGGAGTTGCAGCTCTAGGTTGTCCAGAGTCAGCGTCCTGGATCTGGCTAGATCGAGAGTGGTCAACCGCATCCGGAGGCGAGCGGGTTCTGGATGGAGCGTCTGGTCGGTGTCGATGAAGTGATCGAGGCCGTCTGCGCGGTCTCAGTGGTGGTCTCAGTGGGCTGAGGATCTGGGCTCGTTCGAGGGTGTCCACAGGTGATCGGGGGGAGCCCTGAGCTGCCGTTTCGGGCGGGTGGAGGATGCCGGCGGACACCTCTGGAACAGAAGCGGACAACTCGTAATGCGTAGGTCTCGGGTTCGAATCCCGAAGGCGGCTCTGTAGAAGCCCCAGGACTCACTCGCCGTGACCTGGGGCTTTTGCTATTCACCGGATCTTGCGCCGCCGCCGTGCACGGGCCGCTCGGGTGCTCTCGTTCTCAGTTCTGGTCTCAGACACCGGATCGGGGCCGGGCATGAACCCCGCACCCATCCGGCGCATCGCCTCCCGCGAGAGCTCGGAGCGCCCCTTCCGTACCGCCGTGTCTGATGGTGGGCATGTCCACCCCCAACTCGTTGAGGATGGGTGCCGGCCGTGTGACGGCTCCAGCCGTGCTGACGAAGGACGTCACCTGCTCAGCCCCTCCTAGCAGGCCGGCGGACACCGTGGACATGGTTTGCTCAACCTCGCCCACGGAGCGCCCTTACCTCTCGATTCTGATTCCTGCTAAGTGCGCGTTAACAGGAGGGGTAAGGCCATGGTGCATGTGCGTCCAGGGACGATTGACGCCATCGAGGAACGTGTCGACAAGAACGATGGCGCCGCAGTCATCGGAAACATTCTGGTACGCAACCTTGAAGGCATGGAGCGGCTGCGCCTGACCCGGCTGGAAGCAGTGCAGGCACGGATCCATAGCCGTGGCCTGCGGACCTTCCCCGCACACCTCCACTACTCCGACGAAGACCGCATCTTTGCGGTCTACCGGCCTGAGCTGCTTGTCGTCGACGGTGCTGTCATGGTCTCGGATCCCGACATGCTCGAAGCGTGGAATTTTGTGCTCAATGCGCTTGGCGAGAGCCAAATCGGCCAACTCTACGTCTCTGTCCGCCGCTTCAAGACCATGATCTGCAAGCTCGCGCCCGCTCACCCCAAACTGCACTGGGAGTTCAAGCGACACGGTGCCGCCTAGGGCACCTGTCGGCTTGGCCCGCGGTGCTGTTTCTGCATGTGGGACTGCCATGCCCAGCGGGCGAGCCCGCCGACGGCCAGGGAGACGATGATGGCGCCCCAGTCGATGACGTGGGGGAGGCCGGGGAGGAAGGCGAAGCAGGCGAAGGACGCGGCGGCGCCGATGAGGAAGGCGGCGATGCCGGCGCGTCGGCGCTTGCCTTCCCAGGCGGGGTCTTCGGGCGCGGGCTGGCTGGTCATGTGCGGCTCACTTCGTGATGTGGTGGCACTGGCTGACCCGGCGCACGCCGTTGATGTTGAGGTGTGCGCATGCCTTGCCGTAGCGGGGCAGCGTTTGGGGCTTGTTGTCGCGCATCGGGTGGATCTCGCACTCGGTGTGCGTCTTGCCGGGCGAAGTGCGGTAGATCTTGTTGTTGGTGTCCGCGTAGGTGAAGTCGATGCGCCAGTTACAGAAGCCTGCGTTGAGGGCTCCGACGAATCCGCAGTCGACGCCGGCGTTCTGGTAGGTGATCTTCTTGCCGTCGCCGCGGATGGCGTGGGTGAACATGCAGCCTGTCGGAACGGTCATGGTGATACCGCCGACTTGGTAGTCGAAGCCGGCGACGGGCGTCGAGCCGATTGCGCCGGCGTGCGCCTCGGCGGGCGGTAAGACGGCCAGCGTGGCCGTCGTGGCGAGCGTGGCAATGATCCGGGCGGCGACGGGCTTCCCCATGGGTCGCCCTGCCGAGGAGCGGCCGATGAGGAGGTCGTCGCCGAACTGAGGTGGTGCTTGCCTTGGTCGGCGACGACCTGGAGTGCCGGTCTGGGTCATGGGGTGGGGGTGGGGGTGCCCGTGGGGGGTGTGAGGCGGACTGTGCTGAGGATGCGCATGATCAGGGAGTCGGGGATGGCGCCGGGGACGCCGGTGCGGCCGTAGAAGTCCCAGGCTGCGAAGGCGCCCTCGGAGTTCTTGAAGCCGAAGACGATCGCCTGGCCGTCGCCGGCGCAGCGGTTGGGTTGTTTGGCGCCCTCGGAGCGGGCTTTGACGTAGGTGCCCTTGAGGCCGTACTTGGTCGTGTACTCCACGGGCTTGTCCCACTTCACGACGCTCTTGTCGGGCTGGGTGAAGGCGGCGTAGACCCAGGTCGGGGCGTTCTTCTCGGCGACCTCCGTGGTGTCCTTGGCGCCTTCGGCCCCCTTGGTGCCGACGCTGCCGAGCGGGAAGTCGGAGACCGCGCCGTCGCCGTCGGCGTCGATGCTGCACCACTCGGACTTGTAGAACGCGGGCGCAGTGTGGCCGATGAGGATCTTGTCCGGGTCCTTGTCGTCCCCGTGGCCGCTGAAGACGTCGGGCGAGAGGACCTCCCAGTCCGGCGGCACGTCGAACGAGGTGCCGTACTTGGGGTTGACCACCGTCTTCCAGCCCGCGACGAGCGGCTTGGAGGGGTCCGGGGGGCCGTCCTGCTCGTCCCTGGTCATGATGACGGCGGTCACCGCGGCGATGGCCCCGACAGCCATCAGCGCCGTGAGCGCCATCGTGAGCCGGTTGGTGCGCCTCTGTGGGGGTTGCCTGGGTTCCGGGGGCTGTTGGAGGGGCGGCTGGTACAGGGCGCCCGGCTGGTCCGGCTGTTGGTACGGGTTCTGCACGTGCCCCTCCTGGGGTGCGGGACTGCGGGACTGCGGGACGCTACTTGCCGAACGAGAGGATCGCGCGGCTCTTCTTCTTGGGCTCCGGGCCGTAGACCCGGCCGTTGAGCAGGAACAGCCGTCCGCCCGCCCAGGTCGTGCGGACGCTGTGGGAGAAGAAGACGCTCGCGGCTCCGGCGGACACGGCCGGGCTCTGCAGGACGGGCTGCGAGGCGCCGTCCGCCGGTGCCAGCGAGACGACCGAGGCCGCCGCGCCGCTGCCGGGGGAGACGTACACGAGGACCCGGCCCTCCTCGATCGCCAGCGGCCACATGGTGCGGCCCTTGGGCTGTTCCGCGGATCGCCACCGCTCCTTGCCCGTGTTCAGGTCGACGGCGACGACCTGGTTGGTGTCCTCGGTGTCGAGGGTGGTGGCGGGCTTGCCCGCGCCGACGTAGAGGGTGTCGGCGTCGGCCACGGCGGCGTAGCACTCCTGGAACCCGCCCGCGTTGCCGAAGCCGTTGCACCGGCCGCTGACCCCGAACCCGGCGGCGGTCTGCGAGCGGACCTTGCCGTCGGCCGCGAACGCCGTGATGTTCCAGGTCTTGCGGTCCTCGTGGTGCGCGGTGACGACCAGAGGGTCCACGGAGAGCACCCGGCCGACGGTCCAGCCCTTGTCGTACTTGTAGTTCCACTTGGAGGCGCCCGTGGCCGGATCCAGCTCCTCGACCATCGACTGCCCGCGCGCGGTGGCGTCCTTCGGGTCGAAGCAGTTGCGCAGGCCGATCAGCCGGGATCCCCCGGCGAACCCGGACGGAGTGCAGCCCTCCGTCTTCGACGTGCCGAAGAGCTTCCTGCCGTCGGTGACCGAGAAGCCGCTCATAACGGCCGACCGGGCGAGGGCCACGGTGTCGCCGCTGATGGCGATCTCGAACTCGTTGGTGGTGTCGTAATCGTTCTCCGCCGGCACCGCCACCTTCCATCCGAGCTTGCCCGTGGCGAGGTCGATCAGCTGGAGGTGCGTGCAGTGCGAGCTGTCCGAGGTGCTCTCCTTCAGCCCGACGACCAGTTTTCCGTCCGCGGTCGGGACCCGTGGAACCGCGCACAGCCGGGTCGGGAGCGGGATCTTCCACTTGTCCTGGCCGTCGGCCGCCCCGTAGGCGGTGAGCTCGGTGGGGAGCGCCTTGACCACCACGTCGCCCACCCGCCACGGGCCGTACTGGGAGGTCCCCGAGCCGGCGACCTCGACCTCGTTGTCGCGCAGCCAGACCTTGGCCTCACCGGGCTGGATGCCGGCGTTGGGGTCGTAGGTGCCGGGACCGACGCCGGGGCCCTTGCCGTCGCCCTTGTCGATGGAGGGCGAGGCCGAGGGCTTGGCGTCGGACGGCTCGCCCCGGCCGCCGCCGACCGCGAGGTACACGCCGCCGCCGACGGTGAGCAGGACGGCCACGGCCAGTGCCGTCAGGACGGCAGGCCGGCCCTTGAACCGTCCGCCGCCGCGGCCGCCGCCGCCCGCGGGGCCGCCGGGCGCCGGGACCGGTTGTGGCCGTGGGGGCGCCGGGGGTTGGGGCTGCGCCGGGGGCTGTGGCTGTGCCTCCGCCGGCGGCTGCGGCCGCGGCTGCGGTTCGAACGGTTCGGGCGGGGGTCCGAAGCCGCCGCGCCACTGCTCATCGCTCATGGGGAGAGTGTGGCTGGTACCGGACCCTTTCTAGAATAGATTTTTAGACTACTTCGCCGTGCCCCTTCGGGTCGCCCGGCCGGGGGCGCAGGGCTACGTTGGATGCAGTGGGCTCCTGTCCTGGCGTGCGAGGAGGCCGGGTATGACTACGCATCGGCGCAGGTCAGCAGTCGTGGCGGTGGTAGCCGCCGGCCTCCTGTCGCTGCCCGTCGCGGCCCCCGCGTACGCCGAGGCCGGACCGGCGGCGGCGCCCGCGCCGACGGTGACGGCCCCGGTTCCGTCGCCCACGCCCGCCTCCGACGGGTTCCCGCGGCTGACCCCCGCCGTGGCCCGGCAGTTGGACGAGGCGATCCGCAAGGTCATGACCGACGCGAAGGTGCCCGGGGTGATCGTGGCCCTGTCGGCGCCGGGCAAGGGCGAGTACGTACGGGCCTTCGGCGTCGCCGACAAGGCGACGGGCGCGCCGATGACCCCCGGCCTGAACATGCGGATCGGCAGCGAGACGAAGACCTTCACCGTGACCGCCCTGCTGGAGCTGGTGGACGACGGCAAGGTCGGGCTGGACGACCCGATCGGCAAGTACGTCGCGGGGGTCCCGAACGGCGACCGCATCACCCTGCGCCAGCTGGCCGAGATGCGGAGCGGGCTGTTCAACTACTCCGAGGACGAGGGTTTCTTCAAGGCGCTGACCAGTGATCCCCGGCGGCCCTTCACCCCGCAGGAACTGCTCGCGTACTCCTTCAAGCACCCGGTGCTCTTCGAGCCGGGCGCGAAGTTCTACTACGACAACACCAACCTGATCCTGCTCGGGCTGGTGGTGGAGAAGGTCAGCGGCGTTCCCCTCGCCGACTACATCGACCGGGAGGTCGTCGAACCGGCCGGGCTGAAGCACACGCTGTTCCCCACGGGCGCGGAGTTCCCCGAACCGCACGCCCACGGCTACACGGACCAGACGGCCACCGGCAAGACCGAGGACGCCACCGACTGGAACCCGTCCTGGGGCTGGGCGGCCGGCGCGATGATCTCCGACCTCACCGACCTGCGGAGCTGGGCGAAGACCCTGGCGACCGGGACCCTGCTGACCCCCGCCACCCAGGCCGAGCGGCTGAAGGTGATCGACGCGCTCCCGGGCACCGGCTACGGCCTGGGCATCTTCAACGTCCACGGCTGGATCGGGCACAACGGCTCACTGCCCGGCTACGAGTCGCTGACCGTGTACCTGCCGCAGGCGCAGGCCACGCTGGTCGTGCTGCTCAACACCGACACCGCGTACCAGGGCAGCGAGCCCAGCACCCTGTTCGGCCGGGCGATCACCGAGATCGTGACCCCCGAGCACGTCTTCACCCTGCCCGCCCAGCCCGTCACCGGGCACTGAACGGGCTGCCTCGCGACGTGCACGGGCGCCCTCGCGACGTGCACGGGCGCCCTCGCGGCCGAACGGGCCGCCCCGCGGCCGCTGGTGCGGATCCGCACCGTCCGTGCACCATGGTCGCGGCGCGCGAGACACCGTCCAGGGAGATGTGAGACGTACATGAGCGGTCAGGCAGCAGCACAGCAGGACGTCCAGCCCCCGCAGGGGGAGGGCGGGGCAGCGGGCACGGGCACGGTGGCCGTCCGGGCCGCCGGCGAGGCGGACGTCGACACGGCGGCCGCGCTGTTCCGCGGCTACCTCGACTTCTACGAGGTGGACCTCGAAGACCCGGACGGTCCGCGGGAGTTCCTCGCCGAGCGGATCGCGAAGGACGAGTCGCTCGTCCTGCTCGCCGAGGTCCCGGGGCTCGGCACGGTCGGCTTCGCGCAGGTCTACCGGGCCTTCTCGTCCCTCTCCCTGAGCACCGCCTGGGTGCTCAACGACCTCTACGTCGCCCCCGCCGGCCGCCGCACCGGCGCCGGCCGGGCGCTGCTGCGCGAGGTGCTGCGCCGGGCCCGCGAGGCCGGGGTGTCCGGCGTACAGCTGGAGACCGCGTACGACAACACGGTCGCGCAAGGGCTGTACGAGGCGGAGGGCTTCGTCCGTGAGGAGTTCCACGTGTACTTCCACGATCTGGGCTGACCGGCACCGGCAGCGGGATGAAACATTTCCGCACGGTCGCTGCGTCAATGGGGTGAGACGGACGCGAGGGGGAACGAATGCGGCACGGTCGCAGAGACGGGTTCCGTGAGTTCGCGGCGAGCCGGTCGGGCCATCTGTACCGGTCGGCCTGTCTGCTGGCGAGCGGGGACACCCATCTCGCGGAGGACCTGGTGCAGGAGACCCTGGGCCGGATGTACCTGCGCTGGGGGCGGATCTCCCGTATCGACAATCCGGCGGCGTACGCGCAGACGGTGCTGGTACGGGCCTTCCTCACGCACCAGCGCCGCCGGTCGGCGGGAGAGCGCCCGGTCGGGGAGTTCCCCGACTCGGGTGCGCCGGCCGCAGCGGCCGGCGGCGGCGCCGATCCGGAGCTGCGGCTGACGCTGCTGGAGGCGCTGGGGCGGCTGGCTCCCAAGGACCGGGCTGTGCTGGTGCTGCGGTACTGGGAGGACCGCAGCGTCGAGGAGACCGCGGACGCGATGAACGCCAGCTCGGCGGCGGTCCGCACCCGGACCTCGCGGGCGCTGGCCCGGCTGCGGGAGCAACTGGGCGGGAGCCTCACCGCGTTCGCGGAGCTCTGAGGACGACGCCGGTCCGGCCGTGCGCGGCCGGACCGGGTCCCCGGGTCCCGTTCCCCTCTCTTTCCTCACCCCACCCTTGAAACGGAAGGTCTACTTCCCATGCCCTTCGAAGATGAACTCGGCGTAGCCCTCCGGCGTGCGGGGGACGGTTTCACGGCCGACCGGGACGCCCTCGTGGAAGCCGGCCGGCAGCGCGGCCGGCGGCTGGTGGTGCGCCGCCGGGCCGCCGTGGCCGGCGGATCGGCGGTGGCCCTGGCCCTGATCGCAACGGCGGGCGCCTACTCCGGCGGCCTGTTCGAGGGCACCGGAGGCGCCCCCTCGGTCTACGTGGCGGCGCCGCCGACCCCGACAGGCGACGACAGCGGGCCGCGGGCCGGCTCGGGCGTCGTCACGGCCGAGCAGATGATCGCGAACCTGCGGGCGCTCCTGCCCGGCGGGCAGCTGACCGGGCCGGTGGGGCGGGGGACGGACGACCAGGTGCCGGCCGCCTCCGGCGTGTACGACGACGGGAAGGGCAAGGCGGCCGTCAGCATCAGCCTCAGCCGGGTGGACCCGGAGGGCAGCCAGGCCCGCGGGGGGACCGAGTGCGGGGACAAGAACCTGGAGCAGTACGACTACTGCCGGACCGAGCAGTTGGCGGACGGCTCGACGGTGATGCTCCACAAGGGGTACGAGTACACGGACCGGCGGGAGGACACCAAGGTCTGGCGGGCCGTGCGGGTGACCCCGCAGGGCTTCATGGTCGAGGCGAACGAGTGGAACGCCCCCGCCGAGAAGGGCGCGGCCGTCTCCCGGAGCAACCCGCCCCTGCCGATCGACCAGTTGAAGTCCGTGGTCACCTCGGAGCTGTGGTACCCGGCGCTGAACGACCTGCCGGCGGCCGAACCGGAGGCACAGCCGGGGTCGGAGGCCCGGACCGGGTCGGCGACCGCGCTGCGGGACCGGCAGGCCGTGGAGGCGCTGGACGACCTGCTGGCCGGAGCGGGGATCAAGATCCCGGTCGTCTCCAAAGGCGGGGAGGGCCGTTACGGCTACGTCGTCCTCGACGACGGCAAGGGCAAGTCCCTGGTCCAGCTCAACGTGAGCGAGAACCGTGGTGACTCCGCCAACTCCGGCTTCGCGGGCCCCAATCTGCCCCCGCAGGCGGACGGCACCCTGGTGCGGGTCACGCAGGGCCCCGGCGAGAAGGGCAAGGGCGTGACCGAGTGGAAGGTGGACACCATCCGCACGGACGGGCTGCGGGTGGTGGTCTCGGCCTTCAACACCGCCGACCAGAGCGGTACGGCCACCCGCGGGGAGCCCGCGCTGACGCTGGACCAGCTGAAGGCGCTCGTGCTCGCCCCGGGGTGGAACCGGACCCGCAACTAGGCTGTCCCTCCACGTCCCGGCCGGCCGCTATTTGGCGTCGGCGTAGCACTCCACGACCGCCGTGGTGAACGGGAACCGGACCGGGGTGTCGCCGAAGGCGATCCGGCCGGCCCGGTCGCCGGCGGCGCGGATCGCCTCCACGACGGCCTCGGCCTCCCCGGCCGGACAGTGCACGATCACCTCGTCGTGCTGGAAGAACACCAGCTCGGCACGCATCCCGGCGGTCGCCTGCCGAAGGGCCGCGAGCAGCAGCAGGGCCCAGTCGGCGGCGCTGCCCTGGACCACGAAGTTACGGGTGAACCGGCCGCGGGCCCGGGAGTTGGTGGAGGCGTAGCTCGGGGTCCAGCCGTCGCCGTCCCCGTCCTGGGGGATCCCGGCCTCGCCCCCGCCCGGCTCGCCGTCACCGTCGTCGTCGCGGGCGGAGACGGGCGGCGGACAGGTGCGGCCGAGCCAGGTCCGTACGAGCCGCCCCTCCTCGCCCGCCTTCGCGGCGTCGTCCACGTACGCGACGGCCCGGGGGAAGCGGCGGCGGAGCGCGGCCAGGTTCTTCAGGCCGTCCCCGGAGGTCTGGCCGTAGACGGCGCCGAGGACGGCGATCTTGGCCTTGTCCCGGTCGCCGGAGAAGCCCTGCCGGGAGACGGCCGTGTAGAGGTCCTCCGGCCGGCCCGCCACCTCCATGAAGGCGGGGTCGCGGGAGATCGCGGCGAGCACGCGCGGTTCCATCTGGTCGGCGTCGGCCACGACGAGCCGCCAGCCGGGGTCGGCGACCACCGCCCGGCGGATCACCTTGGGGATCTGCAGCGCGCCGCCGCCGTTGGTGACCCAGCGGCCGGTCAGGGTGCCGCCGGGGATGAACTCCGGGCGGAAGCGGCCGTCGTGGACCCAGTCCGCGAGCCAGCTCCAGCCGTGGGCGGTGTAGATCCGGTACAGCTTCTTGTACGCGAGCAACGGCTCCACGGCGGGGTGGTCCAGTTCCTGGATCTCCCACCGGCGGGTGGACTTGAGCTTGATCCCGGCCTCGGCGAAGGCCTTGATGACGTCGGCCGGCAGGTCGGGACGCACCCGCCTGCCGAAGGCGGCCGAGACGCGGTCGGCCAGCTCGGCGAGGCGCCGGGGCTCCCCGCCGCCCGCGTACCGCTCGCCGAGCAGTTCGGTCAGCAGGGCGCGGTGCACGTCGGCCCGCCAGGGCAGGCCCGCGCGGTTCATCTCGGCGGCGACGAGGAAGGCCGCGGACTCGGCGGCGGTGAGCAGCCGCATCCGGTCGGGGTGGGCGGTGGCGCCGAGCCGTTTCGCCTGGTCGGCGTGGACGGCGAGGAGGGCGTCCAGGGGGACGGGGGTCGGCTGCGGGTCGAAGAGGGAGTCCTGGGTGCGGGGCTCGGCGGCGCGCGGGCGCGGATCGGGCGGTACGGGGGCGTTGGTGAGGCGGGCCCAGGCGGCGGCCGCCGAGCGGGGCTCGCCGAAGCGGCCCTCATGGCCGAGGAGCAGCAGCTCGGCGTCCTCGATGTCGTGGCAGCGCTCGACGCGGGCGCCGGCCGCGAGCAGGCGGGGGTACACGGCGGCGGTGGACCGCCAGACCCAGCGGGTGCCGGGCGGGGCGGCGCGGACCGCGTCGGCGGGGTCGCGGACGCGGAGCCGGGTCCCCTCCGAGGGGGGTACGGGGGCCGCGTGCCACCAGCCGTCGGCGTCCTCGGCGAGGGCCCAGCGGGGGGTGGGGTCGCTCATGGGGGCGAGTGTCCCACCGGGGTCTGACAGGGGTGGTGTGGCCGGGCCGGGGCCGCGGGCCGTTGCCGGGTGCGGCGCCGTTGCGGGGGCTCCGCCCCCGAGCCCCCGCGCCTCAAACGCCGGCGGGGCTGGAGTGGGGACATGCCAAGCTGGGAGGTGTGAGAGACCTTGCCGCGACCGTTGACCGGGCCTTTGCCGCCGCCCTCTATGCCCAGGATGACGCCGGGCTGGACACCGGGGCTTCGTTGCTCGTTGCCGATCAGGGGCAGTGGGGCGGGGTCGGGCGGGAGCTGCTGGCGCGCGGGGAGGCGTACGTACGGCAGGGCTGGGAGCGGGGGTGGCAGCCGGCGGACGTGCTGCGGCTGGTCCGGCGGGACCTCGACGAGCGGCACCTGCGGATCACCGGGGACCTGATCGCCGCCGAGGCGCGCCGCTACGCGCGGCTGCCCGAGCGGTGGACCGACGCCGAGGTGTGGTGGACGGGCGACGGCACGTACGCCGAGCAGCTCGCGCAGCGGGAACGGGCGGACCGGTTCACGCTGGCCACCGCCTTCCTGGAGGTGCTGCGGCTGCTGATCCGGCTGCCCTCCATCGAACCGGTGGGTCCGGTTCCCGGGGACCCGGCCGCCGACGCCCTGGAGCACGCGCACATCGAGCCGCGCATGCTGGGCCGGATCCGGGCGCTGCTCGCCAAGGCCGAGGCGACCACCTTCCCGGAGGAGGCGGAGGCGCTCAGCGCCAAGGCCCAGGAGCTGATGGCCCGGCACACCGTCGACGAGGCGCTGCTCGCGGCGAGCGGCAAGGGGCCGGCGCAGGTGCCCGGAGCCTGCCGGATCGGCGTCGAGCCGCCGTACGAGGAGGCGAAGGCGGTGCTGCTCGACGCGGTGGCCACCGCCAACCGCTGCCGGGCGGTGTGGAACAGCGGCTTCGAGTTCTCCACGGTCGTCGGCTTCGAGAGCGACCTGGAGGCGGTCGAGCTGCTCTACACCTCGCTGCTCGTCCAGGGCACGGCGGCGATGACCCGTGCCGAGGCCGCGCAGCGCTCGGGCGGACGCAAGCGGACGAAGACCTTCAGGCAGTCCTTCCTGCTCGCCTACGCCAGCCGGCTCGGCCACCGGCTCGCCGAGACGGCCGAACACACGGCGAGCGAGGCCCCGGACAACCTGCCCGCGCTCGTGGCGCGGGATGTCGCCGTCACCTCGCGGGCGGACGAGATGTTCCCCCGCACCACGACCACCCGGCTGCGCGGCGCCACCGACCACGCGGGCTGGGAGGACGGCACGGCCGCCGCCGACGCCGCCCACGTGGGGGGCCGGAGCAAGCCCCTGCCCCGGTAGCCGTCAGGGCCTCGGGTCGTCCTCCGCGCGCAGGGCCCGGGCCTCCGACTTCAGGATGCGCACCGATCTGCCCAGCGAGCGGGCCATGTCGGGCAGCCTCTTGGAACCGAACACCAGCAGGCAGACCACGAGGACGATCAGCAGGTGCCAGGGCTGGACGGCGTTGTGGAACACGGGCGTTCCCCTTTCGGACGATCGGCCCATGGAACAGGCAGGTCGGCGGTCCGGACAAATCTGAAGAAGTCCTGAAAGCCGTTACCTTGGCGCCATGAGCTGGTTCCGGGCACTGAAGGAGGCCGCCCGGTCGGGCATGACCGTCGAGCGGACCCGCCTCGAACCGCTCGTCGCGCTGCGCGCCGCCGCCGGTCTCGCGATCGTCATCGGCGCCGGGCTCGCCCTCCTCGGACCGGGCGCGGCGGCCAGTTCCGCCTTCGGCGCCTTCATGGCCGCCATCGCCACCTTCCAGCAGAGCTGGCGCCCGCGTCCGGGGCTCGCCCTCGCCTCGGGACTGACCCTGGCCGTCTCCACCTTCGTCGGGTACCTCGTCGGCTCCTCGGACCTCGGGCTCTTCCTCGTCCTGCTCGCGGTGTGGACCTTCGCCGCGAGCATGCTGTGGGCGGCCGGCCCCACCGCCGGGATCATCGCCTCCGGCAACGTCGCGGTCATGCTCGTCACCGTCACCCTGCCCACCTCCGTCCCGCAGGCGGCCGGGCACGCCGCGATGATCGCCGCCGGCGGGGTGGTCCAGGCCCTGCTGATCGTGCTCTTCCCGGTCCGCCGCTGGGGCGCCCAGCGCGACGCCCTGGCCGACGCGCTCGCCGCCGAGGCCGACTACGCCCGCAGGCTGCGCCAGGATCCCGTCGCCCCCTTCGACCCCGCGCCCCTGATGCGGGCGCGGGCGGCCGCCACCGTCACCCCGCGCCAGGCCCGGCGGCGCCCCGCCGAGCTGCACGGGGCGCGGGGGCTCGCGGAGCGGATCCGTCCGGTGCTGGCCTCGCTCGCCGATCCGGCCGTCGGGGCGCCCGCCGAGGGCCCCGGCCGGGACCGCGTACGGGAACTGCTCGCCGCCGCCGGGTCGGTCCTGGACGCGGCCGCGCACGCGATCCGGCACGGGGAACCGGTGCGCCTGCCCGCGCCGTCGCTGGCGGTCCTCAAGTCCCCGGACACGCCGGACCTCCTCACCGGCGCGCCCCTGCGGGCCGCACGCCGGCTCGCCGCCCTGCTGGACGACGTACTCGAGACGGCCGAGCCGGGATCCGGGCGCACGGCCGATCCCGGGGAGTCGATGCTGCGGCCCACCCTGTTCGGGCTGGTGCCGCCGGTGCTGGGCGCCGTACGGGCCGAACTGCGGCCCGGGTCACCGATCCTGCGGCACGCCCTGCGGGTGACCGCCGTGAGCTGCGCCGGCCTGGCGATCGGCCACGCGCTGCCGTTCGGGCACCCGTACTGGGCCCCGATGGCCTCGGTGATGATCATGCGGCCGGACTTCTCCCAGACCTACGCGCGGGCCGTCGCCCGCTTCGGCGGCACCCTCGTCGGGGTCGCCGTCGCCACCGGGGTGGTGCAGCTCTTCCAGCCGGGCATGTACCTGTCCGGCTTCCTCGCCGTGGTCAGTGCCGGGCTGATGTACGCCCTGATGCGCACCGGGTACGCCGTCGCGCAGCTCTTCGTCTCCGCGTACGTGGTCTTCCTGCTCGGCATGGGCGGGGTCCGCTGGGACCAGAGCGTGCCCGACCGGGTCGCCCTCACCCTGGTCGGCGGAGTGCTCGCGATGATCGGCTACGCGCTCTACCCGGCCTGGGAGACCCCGCGGCTGCGGACCCGCCTCGCCGACTGGATCGCGGCCGACGGGCGGTACGCGGCCGCGGTGCTCGGCCAGTACGCCGACCCGGCCGGGGCCCGGCGCGCCGATGTGCGCGAGGCCCTGCTGGCCGCCCGCGACGCGCGGATCGCCTGGCACGAAGCGGTGGGCCGGGCCGAGGGGGAACCGGTGCGGCACCGGGGGCTGTCCCGCGCGGCCGCGGAGCAGGCGGGCGACGCCCTCGCCGCGCTGGGCCGGGGCGCGATGCTCCTGGAGGCCCACGTCCCGGACCGCGGGCACGCTCCGGTCCCGGGCGCGGCCGACCTGGCCGAGGCGCTGCACCGGGCGACCGAGGCGGGCGCCAAGGCGGTGCGGGAGCGCCGGGTGCCGCAGTGGGACGGGGTCAGGGAGGTGCTGGCCGCCTGGGACGCCCCCGAGCCGGGGGTGCTGCGCGGGGCCGCCGGGCAGCTGCTGGACTCGCTGGACGAGGTGGCGGAGGCCCTTCGGCCGTGAGGGCGGACCTGTCTGTGATCAACGGACCACCCCGCGTGCACGTGCATCTGCCCGTGCAGGAGCCATTGAACACAGCTATGATCCGGAGGAGTTGACATCTGCACTATCGGGGGCTTCCTGTGGACCACGCGTACAACGGGATGGCAGCTGCAGAACTCGCTTCCTTGTTTGAGCTGACGTGGCAGAAGAGCAGACACAGCAACTCGCAGGGTTCCTGCGTGGAGTTCGCGAAGCTGCCGGGCGGCGACGTCGCCATGCGCAATTCGCGCTTTCCGGACGGACCGGCGCTCGTCTACACGCCGGCCGAGATAGAGGCCCTGCTCCTGGGCGTCAAAGACGGCGAGTTCGATCACTTGATCGGCTGACGGAACGGCGCATTCATCAAGCCATGCACGTGCACTGGCCGGGACCGATCGCAGTGATCGATCCCGGCCAGTTGTCTTGACCGTCGCCCTTGTTTTCAGTCGTGGAGCAGGAACAGCGCCCAGACCACCTTGCCGGTGAGCCGCCCCGCGAGCGGGTGCCAGCCCCAGCTGTCGCTGTATGAGTCCACCAGGAACAGCCCGCGCCCGGACTCCAGGTCGAAGTTCTCCTCCGTGCGCTCCGGTGAGAAGGCCCCGCCGGGCCGGTCCTCGCTGGGGTCGCGCACCGCGCACACCAGCCGGGTGCTCCACCGCATCAGGTGCAGCCGCACCGGCGGCTCCGGCTCCGCGTCCGCGCACCGCGCGTCCTCCGGCAGGGCATGGCGCAGCGCGTTGGTGACGAGTTCGGAGACGACGAGGGCCACATCGTCGAAGCGGTCGTCGAGGCCCCACTGGGAGAGCGTCGACCGGGTGAAAGTGCGCGCGCCCCGCACCGCGTCGAACCGTGCGGGCAGAGCGCAGGAGGCGGACCCGGAGACAGCCGTGGGGTCGACCGGGGGAAGCCCCTGCCGTAACGGCTCGAGCATGGTCGATCCATTCGTCCCCATGCGAGGCACTCCCGGGATTCGCGGACGAAGCGGCGGCTTTGTCCAAAGAGAACTGCGGGGTGGGTCCGGCGCCGGCGCGAAGAGCACGCAGGTGCGCGGGGACCATCGTTCCGAATGCGCGAGCCGGATGCAAGGGCAGATGCACGTGCACGCGCCGGACCTGTCCACTCCCGTGACGGTTCTTGCTCATTTCTTCCTACGCATACTTACGGACTTCTTTTCCCGGAGGCGGGATTCCGTTACAGAACGAGTACGGGCCGATGCGTTTTGGTGGCAGACTGCGGGCCCTGGGGTACGGGGGCCCCGCGACGCACGCGCACACCACGCGCACGCCAATGCGATGGGGAGGGCAGTACTAGTGACCGCAGAAGCAAGCGGTTCTGTGGTGCGCCGCATCCTCCTGGGCTCCCAGCTCAGGCGACTCCGAGAATCCCGCGGCATCACCCGTGAGGCGGCCGGCTACTCGATCCGCGCATCCGAATCGAAGATCAGCCGCTTGGAGTTGGGAAGGGTGAGCTTCAAGGCGAGGGACGTAGAGGACCTCCTGACGCTCTACGGGGTCACGGACACCGCGGAGCGCGAGTCCCTGCTGGGGTTGGTGCGCGAGGCCAACGCGACGGGCTGGTGGCACAGTTACGGCGACGTGCTGCCGGGCTGGTTCCAGACGTACATCGGCCTGGAGGGCGCCGCCTCGCTCATCCGGATCTACGAGGTCCAGTTCGTCCACGGTCTGTTGCAGACGGAGGCCTACGCCCACGCCGTCGTCAGCCGCGGCATGCCGGGTGCCACCGCCGCCGAGATCGACCGCCGCGTGGCCCTGCGCCTGGAGCGGCAGAAGGTCCTCGTCTCCGAGAACGCCCCGGTCTTCCACGCCGTCCTCGACGAGGCCGCGCTGCGCCGCCCGTACGGCGACCGCGACGTCATGCGCGGCCAGCTGGAGCACCTCATCGAGGTCTCCCAGCGGCCCAACGTGCAGCTCCAGGTGATGCCCTTCTCCTTCGGCGGCCACGCGGGCGAGAGCGGAGCCTTCACCCTGCTGCGCTTCCCCGAGTCGGACCTCCAGGACATCGTCTATCTGGAACAGCTCACCAGCGCCCTCTACCTGGACAAAGACGAGGAAGTGGGCCAGTACGGGCGGGCGATGGAGCGGCTCCAGGCCGACTGCCCCGATCCCGACCGGACCAGGGATCTTCTCCGTGGCCTGCTCCAACTGTCTTGATTCGCACGTAGTATGACGTCTGATCAGTGCATGATGACCGATCGGTCTCCGGTGCAGCGCACGGGTGCGCGCTCGCAGTAAGGGATGGCATGTCCATATTCAGCGACCTGGCTCACCAGTACATCGACGGCGAATGGCTGGCCGGCACCGGTTCGTGGGACATCATCGACGTCAACCCGTACAACGGGGAGAAGCTCGCGGCCATCACCGTGGCCACCGTCGAGCAGGTGGACCAGGCCTACCGCGGCGCCGAGCGCGCCCAGTCGGAGTGGGCGGCCACCAGCCCGTACATCAGACGCGCGGTCCTCGAACGTGCCCTTCGGATCACCGAGGAGCGCGAGAAGGAGATCGTCGAGGCGATGATCGACGAGCTCGGCGGGACCCGTCCCAAGGCCGAGTACGAGGTCTACCTCGCCAAGGAGTTCATCCGCGAGTCGATCCAGCTGGCCGTCCGGCCCGAGGGCAGGATCCTCGCCTCTCCGGTCGAGGGCAAGGAGAACCGCGTCCAGCGGCTCCCCGTCGGCGTCGTCACCGTGATCAGCCCCTTCAACTTCCCCTTCCTGGTCACCCTGAAGTCGATCGCCCCGGCCCTGGCACTGGGCAACGCGGTCGTCATCAAGCCGAACCAGAACGCCCCGGTCGTCGGCGGCGGGCTCATCGCCAAGATCTTCGAGGACGCGGGACTGCCGGCAGGCCTGCTGAACGTCCTGGTCACCGACATCGCCGAGATAGGCGACGCGCTCCTGACCCACCCCGTCCCCAAGGTCATTTCCTTCGCGGGGTCGGACCGGGTCGGCCGGCACGTCGGGGCGGTCGCCGCCCGCCACTTCAAGCGCACGGTCCTGGAACTCAGCGGCAACAGCGCGCTCGTCGTCCTCGACGACGCCGACCTCGACTACGCGGTGGACGCGGCCGTCTTCAGCCGCTTCGTCTACCAGGGCCAGGTCTGCATGGCCGCCAACCGCATCCTCGTCGACGCCTCCGTCGCCGAGGAGTTCACGGCCAAGTTCACCGCCCGCGTGCGCGGCCTGAAGACCGGCGACCCGCACGAGGCCGACACCCACATCGGCCCGCTGATCAACTCCTTCCAGGCCGACGCCCTGACCGCGCTCGTGGACCAGGCCGTGGAATCCGGCGCGAAGGCGCTCGTACGGGGGTCTACGCGCGGCAACCTCGTCGAACCGACGGTGCTCGCCGGACTCCCCGAGGACTCCCCGCTCCTGGGCCAGGAGATCTTCGGCCCGGTGGCCCTGCTCGTGGTCTTCGACGGCGAGGACGAGGCCGTACGGCTGACCAACGCGACCCCGTACGGACTGAGCGGCGCCGTCCACACCCGGGACGTGGAGCGGGGCGTCCGCTTCGCGCAGCGCATCGAGACGGGCATGATGCACGTCAACGACTCCACGATCGGGGACGAACCGCTGGCCGCATTCGGCGGTGAGAAAGCCTCCGGCCTGGGCAGACTCAACGGCGAGGCCACGGTCGAGGCCTTCACCACCCAAAAGTGGATCTCCGTGCAGCACGGGCGGAGCCGCTTCCCGTTCTAGACTCAGCCGGGCGTACGGCATGCGTCCGGGGGAGATCAGCGTTGAGCAACATACCGGAGACCGGCCGGACCCCTCGGGTCCAGAACCGTCTCGTCGTCATCCAGATCGTGGTCTTCTCACTGCTGCTCACCCTGGGCGGGCGGCTCTGGTACCTCCAGATACGCAATGGCCAGGAGTACACGGACGAGGCGAAGAACAACCACGTCCAGCAGGTGGTCCAGCCCGCCGTGCGCGGCTCGATCCTCGACTCGCGCGGGGTCCCGCTCGCCGACAACGCCACCCACCTCGTGGTCTCCGCCAGCCGCACCGAGCTGCTGACCATGAAGGACAAGGGCAAGTCCGTGCTGACCCGGCTCGCCGGGGTCCTCGGCATGGACGCCCAGGAGGTCGTCGACAAGGTCCGGCTGTGCGACTCCAAGACGAAGCAGCCCTGCTGGAACGGATCGCCGTACCAGCCGATCCCGGTCAGTGACGAGGCGACCACCGAACAGGCCCTGCAGATCCGCGAGCACCCCGAGGACTTCCCGGGCATCACCGCCGAGGCGACCGCCCTGCGGCGCTATGCGGCCCCGGACGAGGCCAACACCTCCCAGGTGCTGGGCTACCTCTCGCCCGTCACCGACGAGGAGATCGCCAAGGCCAAGAAGTCGGACTCGCCGTACCTGCGCTCCGACCAGGTGGGCCGCTCCGGCCTGGAGCGCACGTACGACAAGGAGCTGCGCGGGAAGGCGGGCATCACCCGCTACGAGGTGGACAACCTCGGCCGGGTCATCGGGCAGGGCGAGACCGACCCGGCGCAGCCCGGCTCGAACGTCGTGACCTCGATCGACTCGCGGGTGCAGGCGGTGGCCGAGCGGGAGCTGAACAACGCGATGGTCGAAGCCCGCAAGACGTACGACAAGAACACCCGCAGGAACTACGAGGCCGACTCGGGCGCCGTCGTGGTGATGGAGACCAAGACGGGCCGCATCGTCGCGATGGCCTCGAACCCGACCTACGACCCGAACGCCTGGGTGGGCGGGATCTCGGCCAAGGACTACGCCGGCCTCACCGACAAGGAGTCCAACTATCCGCTGCTGAACCGGGCCATCCAGGCCCAGGCGGCGCCGGGCTCCATCTTCAAGGTGGTCACCTCGACCGCCGCGGTCAACGCCGGGTACCCGTTCAACAACCGCTACCCCTGCCCCAGCTCCTACTCGGTCGGCAGCCAGACCTTCACGAACTTCGAGTCGCAGGGCCACGGTGACATCACCATCGGCCGGGCCCTGGAGGTCTCCTGCGACACGGTCTACTACGCCCTCGCGGACCAGGAGTGGAAGAAGGACGGCGGCATCAAGCCGAAGAAGGACCCCAACGACTGGTTCTTCAAGACCGCGCACGAGTTCGGGCTGGGCAAGCGCACCGGCATCGACCTGCCGAACGAGGTGCCCGGCCGGGTCCCCGACCGCAAGTGGAAGCAGGACTTCTTCGAGGCGAACAAGGACGCCTGGTGCCGGGACGGCAAGAAGAACGGCAGCTTCGCCGAGAAGATCGCCTACGAGAACTGCCGGCAGGGCAACCAGATGCGCGAGGGCGACGCCATCAACTACTCGATCGGCCAGGGCGACACCCTCGTCACCCCGGTCCAGATGGCGTCCGTCTACGCGGCCATCGCCAACGGCGGCACCCTCCACCAGCCCAGCGTCGGCAAGGCGATCGTCAGCGCCGACGGGAAGTCGGTCCAGGAGATCGCGCCGAAGGAGCAGGGCAAGCTGCCGATGGACCGCAAGACCCGCGACAACATCGACGAGGCCCTCGCCGGCGTGGCCACCAACGGCAGCGCCGCCTGGCGCTTCGGCGGCTGGCCGCAGAAGCAGATCCCGATGCACGCCAAGACGGGCACGGCCGAGGTCCAGGGCAAGCAGACCACCTCGTGGTTCGCCTCCTACACCGATGACTACGCGATCGTCATGACGATCTCCCAGGGCGGCACCGGATCGGGTGCCTCGGGACCGGCGGTCCGCAGCATCTACGAGGCGATGTACGGGCTGGACCCGACGGGCAAGCAGGACCTCTCGAAGGCCCTGCTCCCGCAGCCCGCCGGCGCGCTGCCCGCGATCCGGCCGGACGGGGAGATTTCCCCGAACTGAGGGGGCATCTAGGACAGGGGCTGACCTGAAGGCTCCGTAGCGTGTGAGGTGTCGGGGGGAGGGCCCCCGGCACTCCACACGAAGAGGCGGTCCGGTCATGGCCCAGATTTCCACCGAGGTGCTCGGCGACGAGCGCGGCACGCTCCTCTCCTTCGTCGAGGCCCAGCGGGTCGCGCTGCGCGAGGCGGCCCAGGGGCTGACCGAGGAGCAGGCGGCGAGCCGCCCCAGCGTCAGCGAGCTCTCCCTGTCGGGGCTGCTCAAGCACGCGGCGGAATGCGAGCTGTCCTGGCTGCGGATGGCCCAGCAGGTCCCGAACGAGCGGCAGCGCGACGAGGAGAGCTGGGGCGAGGCCTTCCACCTGGTCGAGGGCGAGTCCGTCCCGGACGTACTGGCCTTCTGGGACGGGGTGGTGAAGGAGACGGAGGCCTTCATCGCGGCCGTGCCCAGCCTCGACGACACCTTCCCGCTCCCGCCGGCGCCCTGGTTCCCCAAGGACGGCAAGGTGTCGATGCGCTGGATGCTCCTGCACCTGGTGGAGGAGTTCGCCCGGCACGCGGGCCACGCGGACATCGTCCGGGAGTCCCTGGACGGCACCCGCGCCATGGGCTGAGGGCGCCCGGCCACTAGCCTGGCCGCATGTCAGCGATCAGGCTTCTCGTCCTCGGCGCGGTCCGCCAGCACGGGCGGGCGCACGGGTACCAGGTGCGCAACGACCTGGAGTACTGGGGCGCCCACGAGTGGTCCAACACCAAGCCCGGCTCGATCTACCACGCGCTCAAGCAGATGGCGAAGCAGGGCGTCCTGCACGCCCACGAGGTGGCGCCGAGCGCGGCGGGCGGTCCGCCGCGCACGGAGTACGAGGTGACGGACGCGGGCCGCGAGGAGTACTTCAAGCTGCTCCGCGAGGCCCTGGCGGCGTTCGACCAGAAGACGGACCTCCTCTCGGCGGCGATCGGCTTCATGGTCGACCTGCCCCGGGCGGAGGTCCTGGCCCTGCTGGGGGAGCGGCTGGCGAAGCTGGCGGCCTGGCGGACGTCGGTGACGGACTACTACACGCCCGAGGAGGGCCCCCAGACGCTGGGGCACATCGGCGAGATCATGCACCGCTGGGTCCATTCCGCGGACGCCGAGGCGGAGTGGACCCGTGGGCTGATGGCCCGGATCGAGGGGGGCGCGTACTCCTTCGCGGGTGAGGGCGGCGACCCCTTCGTGGGGGTCCTGGCGGACGGCCAGGAGAACCCCTACGCCTAATCAAGTTTGACTAGCCCCGCTTCGGGCAGTACCTTGGCGCAGCTTGCTACTCAAATTTGACTAATGAGCTGAGCGTGAGGAGTTGGAAGCGCGTTGGCGATCTTCGTCGAAGGTGTCCACAAGCGGTACGCGGACCGGCCCGCCCTGGCCGGGCTGGACCTGGAGGTGACACGCGGCACGGTGCACGCCGTGCTCGGCCCCAACGGAGCCGGGAAGACCACGGCGGTCCGCATCATGAGCACCCTGCTCCGGCACGACGAGGGCGTGGTCCGGGTGGCGGGCCACGACGTACGGAAGGACCCGGCGGCCGTCCGCGCCCGGATCGGCCTGCTCGGCCAGCACACGGCGCTCGACGAGGAACTGTCCGGGCGGCAGAACCTGGAGCTGTTCGGCCGCCTCCACCACCTGGGCGCGCGCCGGGCCGGGCTGCGGGCCGACGCGCTGCTGGACCGCTTCGGCCTCGCGGACACCGGCCGCAAGCCGGTGAAGCAGTACAGCGGCGGCATGCGGCGCCGGCTCGACCTCGCGGCGTCCCTGATCACCGAACCCGAGGTGCTCTTCCTCGACGAGCCGACCACCGGGCTCGACCCGCGCGGCCGCGCCGAGGTGTGGAGCGCGGTCCGCTCCCTGGTGGGCGGCGGCACGACCGTCCTGCTGACCACGCAGTACCTGGAGGAGGCCGACCAGCTGGCCGACCGCATCGCGCTGATCGACGCCGGCCGGGTGGCGGCCGAGGGCACGGCCGACGAGCTGAAGTCCCGCGTCGGGCCGGACCGGATCGTCGTCGTCCTGCGGGACGCGGCGCGGCTCGCGCAGGCGGCGGCGCTGCTGCCGGACCCGACCGTGGACCCGGACTCCCTCACCCTGGGCTTTCCGGTGGAGGACCGCATGGCGGGCCTGGCCCTGACCCTGCGCGCGCTGGAGGGGGCGGGCATCGAGGCGGCGGACCTCTCGGTCCGGCGGCCCACGCTCGACGAGGTCTTCCTGCACCTGACGGACCGTACGAACACCACGGAGGTGGCCGCATGACGCAGCACACGATGTCGGCGGCGGGCTGGGTGGCCGTGGACTCCTGGACGATGACCCGGCGCGAGCTCGCGCACTGGGCGCGGCAGCCGGTGCAGATGGTCGTCGGACTCGTCTTCCCCGTGATGCTGCTGCTGATGTTCGGCTTCCTGGTCGGCGGCGGACGCGGCATCGACGGCGAGTACGTCGAGTTCCTCGTGCCCGGCATGCTCGCGCTGACCATGGCCTTCGGGCTGGAGGCGACGATGACGGCGGTCACCCAGGACCTGGGCAAGGGGGTGATCGACCGGTTCCGTGCCATGCCGATGTCCTCCGCGGCGGTCCTGGTCGGCCGCAGCGCGGCGGACATGCTCCAGTCGGCCGTGGGGCTCGCGGTCCTGGCGGGCGTCGGCATGCTGCTCGGCTGGCGCTGGCACGGCTCCCCGGCGGCCGCGCTGCTGGCCTTCGTCCTGCTCCTGCTGCTGCGCTTCGCGATGCTGTGGATCGGGATCTTCCTGGGCATGGTCGCGGGCCGGCCGGAGATGGTGCAGGCGGTGCAGATCCTGGTGTGGCCGGTGGGCTTCCTCTCCAACGCCTTCGCCACGCCGGAGGCCATGCCGGGCTGGCTGGGGTCGGTGGTGGAATGGAACCCGATGTCGGCGACGGCCACGGCCGTCCGCGACCTGTTCGGCAACCCGGCGGCGGCCTCCCCGTCCTGGGCCTCCGACCACGCCGCCCTGCTCGCCGTCGGCTGGCCGGTCCTGCTGCTGGCGGTCTTCTTCCCGCTGGCGGTGGCGAGGTTCCGGGGCCTGAGCCGGTAGGCCGGGGCGGGGACTTGCACCTCACGCCGCGTGAGGGACCACAGTGAAGGGCGTACCCAACCAGAGGAGAGGACGGGAAGATGGGCTACTCCGTGGGCCAGGTCGCCGGATTCGCCGCAGTCACGGTGCGCACCCTGCACCACTACGACGAGATCGGTCTGCTCTCCCCGAGCGGCCGCAGCCACGCGGGTCACCGGCGGTACGACGACGCCGACCTGGACCGGCTGCAGCGGATCCTGTTCTACCGGGAGCTCGGCTTCCCCCTCGACGAGGTCGCGGTCCTGCTGGACGACCCGGAATCGGATCCGCGGGAGCACCTGCGCCGGCAGCACGCCCTGCTGACCGACCGGATCGCCCGGCTCCAGCAGATGGCCAAGGCCGTTGAGCACGCCATGGAGGCGAAGAAGATGGGCATCAACCTCACGCCCGAGGAGCGGTTCGAGGTCTTCGGGGACAAGGACCCCGAGCAGTACGCGCAGGAGGTGGAACAGCGCTGGGGCGGCACCGATGCCTACGCGGAGTCGCAGCGGCGGGTCGCCACCTACACCAAGGACGACTGGCGGCGGATCCAGGACGAGGTCGCCCAGTGGGGCGTCCGGTACGCGGCCCTCATGGACTCCGGCGAGAGCGCCGACGGCGAGGCGGCGATGGACCTGGCCGAGGAGCACCGCCGGCACATCAGCACCTGGTACTACGACTGCTCGTACGAGATCCACACGGGCCTCGGTGAGATGTACGTGGCGGACGAGCGGTTCAAGGAGTTCTACGATTCCATGAAGCCGGGTCTCGCCGAGCACCTGAGGGACGCGATCCTGGCGAACGCGGTGCGCAAGGTGTAAGCGGAACGTCACGCATCCGACCCCCTCCGGTGGCTGGAACCGGGAGGGGGTCGTGTGCGTTGATAATTGAAACTGCCTTTACCTTGCCCGCAACCGCCTGCTGCCCCCGGCACGCCCCCCCGATCCAGGAGAGTCCGGAACCCGTGTACACGATTGCGCTCGGCCCTGAGTGGCTGTCCCCGGACTACCTGATCTCGCACTTCGGCCTGATCGGCATCCTGGTCATCGTCTTCGCCGAGTCGGGACTCTTCGCGTTCCTGCCCGGCGACTCCCTGCTGTTCACGGCGGGCCTGCTGGTCGCGGACGGGCAGTACATCAAGCAGCCTCTGTGGCTGGTCTGCACCCTGATCGTGGCCGCCGCCATCATCGGTGACCAGGTCGGCTACATGATCGGCAAGTTCTTCGGGCCGAAGATCTTCAACCGGCCGAAGTCCAAGCTCTTCAAGCGGGAGAACCTCGACAAGGCGCACGAGTTCATGGACCGGCACGGCCCCAAGGCCATCGTGCTCGCCCGCTTCGTGCCGATCATCCGCACCTTCGCGCCGATGGTGGCCGGCGCGGGCTCGATGAAGTACCGCACCTTCCTGACGTACAACGTCATCGGCGGCATCGGCTGGGGCGCGGGCGTCACGATGGCGGGGTACTGGCTCGGCCAGATCGAGTTCATCAAGACGAACGTCGAGCCGATCCTGGTGGCCATCGTCCTCATCTCGGTCATCCCGGTGATCTTCGAGGTGCTCAAGGCCCGCAAGGAGAACAAGGCGAACGGCGTCGAGGGTCAGCCCGAGGCCGCCGCCGCAGTCGACGGCTCGGGCCCCCAGACCCCGGGCACCCGCGGCCGCCACGCGAAGCGCTAGCCACATCCAGCCCCCCCCGCCACATCCAGCCCCGCCGGCGTTTGAGGCGCGGGGTCCGGGGCGGAGCCCCGAATCGGTGAGCCGCGCTCACGCAACGCCCCGCAGGCACGCAAGAGCCTGCGGGGCGTACGCGTACCCCGTGCGGCTTGCGGCTAGAAGCCTCGGGTCCGCTTCGCCGCACGGCGCTTCGCGGCGCTCGCCGCCCCCGGAATCCGCATGAACAGCCGCGACGTCTCCGACCCCAGGTTGACCCCGATGGCGATGGCCAGCGCGATGGCCGCCGCGTTCACCAGGGAGCCCAGACCCTCGTTCAGCCGGTTCTCGGCGATCAGCAGCAGCCCGTAGTACGTCGCCGAGCCGGGCAGCAGCGGGCCGATGGCCGCCGTCACGAACGGCAGGGCGGAAGCGAAGCGGTAGCGGGAGAAGAGCTGCCCGAAGAGGCCCACCAGCCCGGCGGCGATGGCGGTGGACGGCACGGGCGGGATCTCGCCCGCGTAGTGCAGGGCGCCGAAGGTGACCCAGGCGACCCCGCCGTTGAGAGTCACGATCAACACGGTGGAACGTTCCTGCTGGAGCAGGATCGCGAAGGTGAAGACCAGCACCATCGAGGCCGCGATCTGGATCAGCGGCCGCTGCTGGATCTCCAGGACCTCCTCCGGCCGGGGCGAGGCGTCGAACTGCAGGCCGACGTAGAGCACGACCAGCACGCCCATGATGATGCCGATGAAGAGGTACATGACCTCCAGGAGCCGGGCGGAGGCGGTGATGTAGAAGCCGGTCAGACCGTCCTGCACGGCCGCGACCAGGGCCCGCCCGGGCAGCAGCGCGAAGAGCCCGCCGGTGATCACCGCGGACGCCTTGACGTCGATCGCGGTCATGTTCAGCGCCACCCCGATCGCGGCCGGCGGCATGGCCGCGACCACGAACTGGTAGAACTCCGGCAGCCCGCGGCCGGCGCACAGCCAGGCCAGCCGGTCGCCGAGGATCGCGCCGAGCGCCGCCGCGATGAACACCAGCACCCCGCCGCCGACCAGGGTGGAGGCGGCGCCGGCGAGCAGCCCGGCGGAACAGGTGAGCATCCAGCCGGGGTACGGGTGGCGGTTGCGGCGGATCTCGGCGAGGCGCCGGTAGGCCTCCTCCAGCGAGATGTCGATCTCGGGGGCGCTGATGTCGTCGACCAGCCGGTAGACGGCCGACAGCCGGTTGTAGTCGGTGCCGCGGCGGCGCACGGTCCGGTTCGCCGAGACCGGGTGGTCCACCAGTGAGGGCTGGTGGGTGATCGACAGCAGCGTGAAGGTGACGGTGGGCTCGCAGCGGTCCAGCCCGTAGGAGCGGGTCACCGCGAACATGGCGGCCTCCACGTCCTCGGCGCCCTCGCCGCCCGCGAGCAGCAGCTCGCCGATGCGCAGGGTCAGGTCGAGCACGCGGCCCACGGCGGGCCCGGCCTCGCTCGGCCGCTGCACGAGGTCCGGTACGGGACGCACGTCGACCGGCATGCGCAGCATCGTGCGCATGCGGTCCTGCCAGGGGGATTCCTTCAGCTGGACGACGTGGAAGTCCTGGCCCGGGGTGTAGGCGGGCGGGGAGTGCGCGGCGCTGTAGGTGGCCGGTGTGGCGAAGGCCGATCCCTCGGGTTCGGGCTGCACCGGCTCGGCGCCGGCCGGACGGGCGAACTCCGAGGTGGGCTGGTCGTCGTCGAGGGCCTCCGGCTCCATCCCGGGCGGCGGCGTGAAGGCGCTGTGCGCCTCGTCGGACTGGGGCTTCCTGTCCTCTGCCCCGTCGGCCTCCGCCACGCGTCCTCCAGTCCGTGATCACCTGCCGTATCAGTATGCGGAACCGTTTGCTCCCTGGCGAAGCCGGGAAACGGAACGGCGGGCGGCATCCCTGAGGGATGCCGCCCGCCATGTCACCAGGGGCGCGGGGGAGTCCCCCGGCCCGTTACCGCCGAGCGCGAGCTCAGTGGTGGCCACCCTGCGCCTCGAGGCGCTTGTACGAGGCCTCGATCTCGGCCTCGGCCTCGGTGCGGCCGACCCAGTTCGCGCCCTCGACCGACTTGCCCGGCTCCAGGTCCTTGTAGACCTCGAAGAAGTGCTGGATCTCCAGGCGGTCGAACTCGGAGACGTGGTGGATGTCGCGCAGGTGCTCGACACGCGGGTCCGAGGCCGGCACGCACAGCAGCTTGTCGTCGCCGCCCGCCTCGTCCGTCATGCGGAACATGCCGATGGCGCGGCACTTGATCAGGCAGCCGGGGAAGGTCGGCTCGTCCAGGATGACCAGCGCGTCCAGCGGGTCGCCGTCCTCGCCGAGGGTGTTCTCGACGAAGCCGTAGTCGGCCGGGTAGCTGGTCGAGGTGAAGAGGCGACGGTCCAGACGGATCCGGCCGGTCTCGTGGTCCACCTCGTACTTGTTCCGCGAACCCTTGGGGATCTCGATGGTGACGTCGAACTCCACGTCCTGCTCCTCCATGATCAGCTTCATTGCTTCGAGACTGCGTTTGATTCACCTGCGTGCGCGACCGCCCCGGCCCTGCCGGGTGGGGTGCCATGCTCGCGGCAAGACGCAGTGGTTAAGTGTCCCTCACGCATATGTGTGATCGCGAAAGGGGCTGGTCCGAGGTGCCATTGGTCAAGTCGTGGCAGCTCATCGCGGGTGCGGCCGTCGCCGGCCTCGCCCTGTCGGTGGCAGCGGTGGCCGCCGCCGGTCCCTGGGACTCCGGCCAGCGTAAGGCCGAGCGGGACAGGGCCGCCTCCTGGGGCCTTACGGGTGGCGCAGATCACGGCCGCGGGCCCGGCTCCGGGCTCCTGCCGGAGGCCGCGCCCAGCGCCCCCGGGGTGCTCGGCGCGATCGGCCCCGGCGTCCCGCAGGGGCAGGCGGCCGTCCCCGCCGCCTCCGGGAAGCTCGCCGCCGCGCTCAAGCCGCTGCTCGCCGATCCCGCGCTCGGCAGCGTCCGCACCGCCTCCGTCGTCGACACCGCCACCGGGCAGGTGCTCTACGAGTCCGGGGCGCGCGACGCCATGACCCCCGCCTCCACCGTCAAGATCGTCACCGCCGCCGCCGCGCTGGCCGCGCTCGGGCCCGAGCACCGGATCAGGACCACGGTGGTGCCCGGAGCCGCCCCCGGACAGATCGTCCTGGTCGGCGGCGGCGACCCCTCCCTCACCGCGAAGAAGAAGAGCCCCGCCGGATCCGGCGGCAGCCTCGTCGCGCTCGCCGCCGACACCGCGCAGGCCCTCAAGGCCGCCGGAACCGACACCGTGACCCTCGGGTACGACGACAGCCTCTACAGCGGCCCCGCCCGCCACCCGATCGGCGTCAACCCCAACATCGCGCTCGTGACCGCCCTGACGGCCGACGAGGGCCGTCCCGACGACTCCACCTCCGGGCCCGTGGACCGGACCGAGGACCCGTCCAAGGACGCCGCCCGCGCCTTCCGGACCCTGCTCACCGAGCGCGGCATCAAGGTCACCGGCGAGCCCGCCAAGGCGAAGGCCGCCGCTGCCGGCACGGCCGGTTCCGCCCAGCCGCTCGCCACCACCCTCTCCACCCCGGTGGCCGGGCTGGTCGAGCGGATGCTGACCAACAGCGACAACGACATCGCCGAGGCCCTCGCCCGCCAGACCGCCCTCGCCTCCGGGCAGCCCGCCAGCTTCGAAGGCGCCGAGAAGGCCGTCGCCGCCAAGCTCGCCGCCCTCGGGGTCGACACCGCGGGCTCCCGCTTCGCCGACGGCAGCGGCCTCAACCGCGCCGACAAGGTCAGCGCCGGCCTGCTGACCGGCCTCCTCGCCAAGGCCGCCGACCCGCAGCGCCCGGAGCTGCGGCCGGTCCTGACCGGACTGCCCGTCGCCGGCTTCACCGGGACCCTGCGCGGCCGCAACGCGGGCACCTCCCCGGCCGCGGGCCTGATCCGGGCCAAGACCGGCACCCTGACCGGCGTGAACTCCCTCTCCGGGACCGTCGTCGACTCCTCCGGCCGACTGCTCGCCTTCGCCTTCCTGACCGCGAACAGCCCCGGCCCCGAGGGCGCGGAGAAGGCCCTCGACAAGCTGGCCGCGGCCGTCGCGACCACGTCGTAGGTGCGCCCGGGCCGGGTCTGAGGGGGTCCGCAGGGCGCCCCGCCCACGTACGGTTGACGCATGACGAGCATCAGTGGTGCGGAGATGGTCGACTGGAACCTCGCGGTGGCGACCGCGACCCGCTTGGTGCGTCCCGGGCCGGAGGTCACCCGGGACGAGGCACGGGCGGTCGTCGCGGAGCTGCGCGGGCACGCCAGGATCTCGGAACGGCACGTGCGCGAGTTCACCAGGATGATCCCGGAAGGGTCCGCCGTCCCCGACACCCCCGTCCTGGTCGTCGACCGGGCCGGCTGGATCAAGGCCAACGTCGCCGGGTTCCGCGAGCTGCTCCAGCCGCTCCTCGGCAAGATGCAGGACCGCCGCGCGGGCGCCCCCGGCGGAGCCGTGCTCGGCGCGGTCGGCGGCAAGGTCACCGGCGTCGAGCTGGGCATGCTGCTGAGCTTCCTGGCCTCCAGGGTCCTCGGCCAGTACGAGACCTTCGCCCCGGTCTCGCGCGACCTGCCGGCCTCGGCCGGGGGCGGCCGGCTGCTGCTCGTCGCCCCCAACATCGTGCACGTCGAGCGCGAGCTGGAGGTGAACCCGCACGACTTCCGGCTGTGGGTCTGCCTGCACGAGGAGACGCACCGTACACAGTTCACGGCCGTCCCGTGGCTGCGGGACCACCTCGAAGGCGAAATCCAGACGTTCCTGGGCGCCACCGAGGTGGATCCGGCGACCGTGCTGGAGCGCATCCGGGAGGCCGCCCAGTCCTTCGCGGGAGCCCGCCCCGACGCCGAGCACGGCGACGAGGGCCGCTCCCTCGTGGAGCTCGTGCAGACCCCCGAGCAGCGCGAGATCCTGGGCCGGCTCACCGCCGTCATGTCCCTCCTGGAGGGCCACGCCGACTTCGTCATGGACGGCGTCGGCCCGCAGGTGGTGCCCTCGGTCGCCGAGATCCGCGAGAAGTTCCAGCAGCGCAGGGCCAGCGGAGCCGGCCGCCTCGACTCCGCCCTGCGCAAGCTCCTCGGCCTCGACGCCAAGCTGCGCCAGTACCGCGACGGCGAGCGCTTCGTGCGCGCCGTCGTCGGCCAGGTCGGCATGGACGGCTTCAACCGGGTCTGGACCTCCCCGAACACATTGCCGACGAAGGCCGAGATCGCCAAGCCCGCCGAGTGGGTGGCCCGAGTCCACCGCAAGGGGAGCGAACAGAGCGAATGAGGGTGACTGAAGGGGCGTAAACCTGTCTCACTGGGGGAAGCAGCATCACCCGTCCGAGGGACCGTGGGCCGTGGAAGGCCGTGCGATGCTCGGGGAACGGCTCGGTTCTGTCACCATCGACGCACTCTGAGTGACATCCCTGAGTGACAGCCCCCGCCCCGCGGGGGCACCGGGCACCACCCCCAGCGCACCACACCCCCAACGCCTCCGAGGCATCCGAACTCCATCGAAGGGCACCGGACATGGGTCCCCATCCTGCGGTCGCGGCGATACGCCTGGCGGTCCGCCGCGTACTCCACGACGTCCTCACCGATCTCACCGACACCCCCGCCGACCCTCGCACCGCAGCGGGCACCCGGCCACTCGTCCTCGTCGCGTGCTCCGGCGGCGCCGACTCCATGGCGCTCGCCTCGGCCCTCGCCTTCGAGGCCCCCAAACTCGGCATCCGGGCCGGCGGCATCACCGTCGACCACGGGCTCCAGGCCGGCTCCGACCTGCGCGCCGCGGAGGTCGTCACCCGCATGACCGCACTCCGCCTCGACCCGGTGGAGTCCGTCGCCGTGCGCGTCGGGCGTGACGGCGGACCCGAGGCCGCCGCCCGCGACGCCCGCTACGGGGCCCTGGACGAGGCCGCTGACCGCCTCGGGGCCGCCGCCGTGCTCCTGGGCCACACCCGGGACGATCAAGCCGAAACCGTCCTGCTGGGCCTCGCCCGCGGCTCCGGGATCCGCTCGCTCTCCGGCATGCCCGAAGTCTCCGGCGGTCCCGGCGTCTCCGGCCGCAGCCACCGCTACCGCAGGCCCTTCCTCCAGGTCGACCGGCAGACCGCCCGCAAGGCCTGCATGGTCCAGTCCCTCGCCGTCTGGGACGACCCGCACAACATCGACCCCGCCTACACCCGCTCCCGGCTGCGCCACGAGGGACTGCCCGCCCTGGAGAAGGCGCTGGGCAAGGGGGTCGTCGAGGCACTGGCCCGCACCGCCCAGCTCTCCCGCGACGACGCCGACGCCCTCGACGCCTGGGCCGCCGAGGCCGAGACCGGCGTCCGGGACGCGGACGGCCGCCTGGAGTGCGCCAAGCTGTACGCCCTGCCCCCGGCCGTCCGCCGCCGGGTGCTGCGCAGGGCCGTGGTCGCCGCGGGCTCTCCCGCGGGTTCCCTCTTCGCCCGCCACATCGAGGAAGTCGACCGGCTCATCACCGGATGGCGCGGCCAGGGCGCCATCAACCTGCCCGGCCGGGTCGAGGCCCAGCGGCAGGGTGGCAGACTTGTCATCCGGCAGGGCTGATTGGTGCTGAAACACGGCTGAGTCCTCCGGGGACACCCCCGGAGCCCCGGCCGACAACGAAAGTGATGCGGGTGGACGAGAAGGACATGGGCAACGACCTCCAGTCGGTGCTCATCACCAAGGAAGAGATCGACGCGAAGCTGGCCGAGCTGGCCGCGAAGATCGACGCGGAGTACGCGGGCAAGGACCTGCTCATCGTCGGTGTGCTCAAGGGCGCCGTGATGGTGATGGCGGACCTGGCGCGCGCCTTGTCCACCCCGCTCACCATGGACTGGATGGCGGTGTCCTCGTACGGCGCCGGAACCCAGTCCTCGGGTGTGGTCCGGATCCTCAAGGACCTGGACACCGACATCAAGGACAAGCACGTCCTGATCGTCGAGGACATCATCGACTCCGGTCTGACGCTGTCCTGGCTGCTGTCGAACCTGGGCTCCCGCCAGCCGGCCTCCCTCGAGGTCGTCACGCTGCTGCGCAAGCCCGAGGCCGCGAAGGTCGCGATCGACGTGAAGTGGGTCGGCTTCGACATCCCCAACGAGTTCGTGGTGGGCTACGGCCTCGACTACGCGGAGAAGTACCGCAACCTGCCGTTCGTCGGCACGCTCGCCCCGCACGTCTACGGCGGCTGATCCCCGCTCCTGGCCGCTGCCGGTCGCTCCCGGTCTCCGGGGCCCCGCGGGAAAAGCACCGCGGGCTCCGGGGAACCTGTGGGCGATTCCCGCCGTTGGAGCAGGGGAAGGCGGGTCTGTCAGCCGTCCCACGGGGCCGCGGGTGACAATACAGGGGTACATTCCGAAGAACAGTCTTTACTCACAGCAGCATTTACCTACGGGCAGGAGGGACGGGGTGCCTGGCGCCCCGTATGGATGGACGTGAAGCGATACTTCCGTGGGCCGGTCATGTGGATCGTGCTGGCCGTCCTCGCCGTGGTCGTGTTGATGAATGTCGTCGGCTCCGGCGGCGGCTACAAGTCGGTGGACACCAGCGAGGTCATCAAGGCGATCAACACTGGCCAGGTGGAGACAGCGAAGCTGACCACCGGCGACAGCCAGATGATCAAGATCGAGCTGCGCGACGGCCAGAAGCTCGGCAAGCATGACGGCACCAAGTTCCAGGCCAACTACATCGGGGATCAGGGCGTCCAGCTCGCCCAGAACCTCCAGACCAAGTACGACGCCGGTCAGATCCCGGACGGGTACTCCGTCACTCCGGACAAGACCAGCCCGTTCCTGAGCGTTCTCCTCTCGCTCCTGCCCTTCGTCCTCATCGTCGTTGTCTTCCTGTTCCTGATGAACCAGATGCAGGGCGGCGGCTCCCGGGTCATGAACTTCGGGAAGTCCAAGGCCAAGCTCATCACCAAGGACACCCCGAAGACGACGTTCGCCGATGTCGCGGGCTCGGACGAGGCCGTCGAGGAACTCCACGAGATCAAGGAGTTCCTCCAGGAGCCGGCGAAGTTCCAGGCCGTCGGCGCCAAGATCCCCAAGGGCGTGCTGCTGTACGGCCCGCCCGGCACCGGAAAGACCCTGCTCGCGCGCGCCGTCGCGGGCGAGGCCGGTGTTCCCTTCTACTCGATCTCCGGATCCGACTTCGTCGAGATGTTCGTCGGTGTCGGTGCCTCGCGTGTCCGTGACCTGTTCGAGCAGGCCAAGGCCAACGCCCCGGCGATCGTCTTCGTCGACGAGATCGACGCCGTCGGCCGGCACCGCGGTGCGGGTCTCGGCGGCGGTCACGACGAGCGCGAGCAGACCCTCAACCAGCTGCTGGTCGAGATGGACGGTTTCGACGTGAAGGGCGGGGTCATCCTGATCGCCGCCACGAACCGCCCGGACATCCTCGACCCGGCGCTGCTGCGCCCCGGCCGTTTCGACCGGCAGATCGCGGTCGACCGTCCGGACATGCAGGGCCGTCTGGAGATCCTCAAGGTCCACCAGAAGGGCAAGCCGGTCGCCCCGGACGTCGACCTGGGCGCCGTCGCCCGCCGTACGCCCGGCTTCACGGGTGCCGATCTCTCCAACGTCCTGAACGAGGCCGCGCTGCTCACGGCCCGCTCGGACAAGAAGCTGATCGACAACCACTCGCTGGACGAGGCGATCGACCGCGTCGTGGCGGGCCCGCAGAAGCGGACCCGGATCATGTCGGACCGGGAAAAGAAGATCACCGCGTACCACGAGGGCGGACACGCCCTGGTCGCGGCGGCCTCGCCGAACTCCGACCCGGTCCACAAGATCACGATCCTGTCCCGCGGCCGGGCCCTGGGTTACACCATGGTCCTGCCCGACGAGGACAAGTACTCGACCACGCGCAACGAGATGCTCGACCAGCTGGCGTACATGCTGGGCGGGCGCGCGGCCGAGGAGCTGGTCTTCCACGACCCCACCACGGGCGCGGCGAACGACATCGAGAAGGCCACCGCCACGGCGCGGGCCATGGTCACGCAGTACGGCATGACCGAGCGTCTCGGTGCGATCAAGTTCGGCGGCGACAACACCGAGCCGTTCCTGGGCCGCGAGATGTCGCACCCGCGGGACTACTCGGAAGAGGTCGCGGCGCTGGTCGACGAAGAGGTCAAGAAGCTCATCGAGACCGCGCACAACGAGGCCTGGGAGATCCTCGTCGAGAACCGTGACGTCCTCGACAACCTGGTCCTCGCGCTGCTGGAGAAGGAGACGCTGAACAAGGAGCAGATCGCCGAGATCTTCTCGACGATCGTGAAGCGTCCGGCCCGCCCCGCGTGGACCGGCTCCTCCCGCCGCACCCCCTCCACCCGTCCGCCGGTGCTCTCTCCCAAGGAGCTCCAGCTGACGAACTCGGCGAACGGCACCTCGGCGACCACCGCCGTTTCGCCGGTCTCGACGGAGAAGGGCATCGAGGTGGCCCCCGAGGACCGCCCTGAGGCCTGATCCACCCGGAATGGAAGCCGCGCCCCCCAGGTTCTAGCCTGGGGGGCGCGGCACTTTCATCTGGTCATACTTGGGTGGCCGCGAGCGCTGTGCACACAGGAACGAGGAAGAGATGACCGACCCAGTGACCCTGACCGGCGACGAGGGCACGATCGGCGAGTTCGACGAGAAGCGCGCCGAGGCGGCGATTCGTGAGCTCCTGATCGCGGTCGGCGAGGACCCGGACCGGGAGGGTCTCCTGGAGACCCCGGCGCGCGTGGCGCGGTCGTACCGGGAGATATTCGCCGGCCTGTACCAGCGGCCCGAAGAGGTCCTGACCACGACGTTCGACATCGGCCACGACGAGATGGTCCTGGTGAAGGACATCGAGGTCATGTCGAGCTGTGAGCACCACCTGGTGCCCTTCCACGGTGTCGCCCACGTCGGCTACATCCCGTCCACCGACGGCAAGATCACCGGCCTGTCGAAGCTGGCCCGCCTCGTGGACGTGTTCGCCCGCCGCCCCCAGGTGCAGGAGCGCCTGACCACGCAGGTCGCGGACTCCCTGATGGAGATCCTGGACCCGCGCGGGGTCATCGTGGTCATCGAGTGCGAGCACATGTGCATGACCATGCGCGGCGTCCGCAAGCCCGGTGCGAAGACCATCACCTCGGCGGTCCGCGGCCAGCTGCGCGACCCCGCCACCCGCAACGAGGCCATGTCCCTGATCATGGCCCGCTGAGCCGGCCGCTGTCCCCGGGCCCGCCCGTCGCCAGGTCCTAGGCGCGGGCGGGGGCCTCAGGGGCCTGGTCGTCGTCCTCCGGGAGCTTGAGTACGTGCTCCAGGAAGAGGGCGGCGGCGATGACGGCCACCCCCGCCAGGACCGAGGCGCCGGCGTACCAGGCCTGGTCGCGGCGGGCGGGGATGTCCAGGGAGTCGGTCAGCAGGAAGACGCCCACTCCGCCGTACATGCCGGCCACCAGCGCTGCCACGAGCGCGCTGGCCTGGCCGAAAACCACCGCGCGGGCCGCCATCAGCGGCTCCACGCCCTTGGCCCCCGGCCGGCGCTCGCGCTGGGCCTTGAGCCGGGACCGCATGGACAGGGCCGTGGCCAGCAGTACGGCCGCGATGACGCCCAGGACGATCGGCGCGGCCAGCGGAACGCCCGGCAGGGTGCCGTAGGCGTTCCACAGCCGGGCACCCGCCCAGGACAGGACCCCGGCGACCACGAAGATGCCCGCCAGGACCGCCGGCCTCAGTTGCTTCACTTGCCCGTTCCCCGCTTTCCGCACCGATCCGTCAGGCAGTCCACAGGGTAACGACTACTCCGGGAGGTGGAGTTCCAGGTCCGGGCGCGGCGTGACGCCGCTCAGGCCGGTTTCGGCCAGGAGCGCGGCGACCGGGCCGCGGCCGGGGATCTGGGCCTCCGGGTCGATGTCGTGCCAGGGGGCCAGCACGAAGGCGCGCTGGTGGGCGCGCGGGTGCGGCAGGGTGAGGACGGGGTCCTCGGAGACCCGGTCGGCGTACGCGACGATGTCCACGTCGATCGTGCGGGGGCCCCAGCGCTCGTCGCGGACGCGGTCGAAGGCCTCCTCGATGGCGTGGCCGCGCTCCAGGAGCGAGGACGGGGGTAGCGTGGTCTTCACGGCGACGACCGCGTTGAGGTACGAGGGCTGCGAGCCGGGCTCCACGCCCCACGGTTCGGTCTCGTAGACGGGGGAGACGGCCTTGACCCGCAGGCCCGGGGTGTCGCCGAGGGCGTCGATGGCGCCCTGGAGGGTCTCCAGCCGGTTGCCGAGGTTCGCGCCGAGCGCGATGACGGCCCATTTCGGGTTGGACAGGGTGACGTCCGCCGCGTCGACCGTCTCCACGACGGAGGCGGGTACCGGCTGGACGGTGGGGTCGCTCTGGGCGTTCAGTCCGTTGTTCATGCGCGGCTCCGGGTGATCGTGATGGTCACGTCGTCGAACGGGACGGTGATGGGCGCGTCCGGCTTGTGGACGACGACCTCCACCTGCGCCACCGCTTCGTGCTTGAGGCACTGCTGGGCGATCCGCTCGGCGAGGGTCTCGATCAGGTCCACGGGCTCTCCCTGGACCACGTCGACGACTTCCTCCGCGACTACCCCGTAATGCACGGTCTTCGCCAGGTCGTCTCCGGCCGCCGCGGGGCGGGTGTCGAGGTGCAGCACCAGGTCGACGATGAAGGTCTGGCCTTCCTCGCGCTCCCGGGGGAAGACGCCGTGGTGCCCGCGAGCCTTGAGGCCGCGCAGCGCGACACGATCCACGCGAATCACTCCTGCTTTCGTAGTGCTTCCGGTCCCGGGGCTCCCCGGGGCCATGGGCCTACGCCGAGTGCGGTCGGCGTCGTCCGTCTTCGAATTTACCTGCGAAATACTCCGGGTCCCGCCGTAGGGGTCAGGCGGCGTCGTCCTCGTCCTCGTCCTCGGACTCCGTGAGGACGGGAGAACCGTGGTGGGACCAGAGGCGCCAGCCCTCGGATGTGCGTCGGAACACATTCGTGGCGACGACGAGCTGGCCGACGAGCGGGCCGAGCTCCCCGCCGTCCTCGGCGGGTCCGCCGCTGAGGATGTTCTCCGTGCACGTCACCAGGGCGGTGTCGCCTATCACGGCCACCTTGGTGTCGGTGAGGAAGAACTGGATGTAGTCCGTGTGGGACATGATCAGGGCGTACGAGCGGAGCACCTCGCCGCGGCCGGAGAGCACGGGCCAGCCGGGGTGCACGCAGGAGATCTCGTCCTCCAGCCAGAGCGCCGACAGAGCGTCGAAGTCCCCCCGCTCCATTGCCTCGTAGAAGGCCGTGTTGACCTCTTCGACCGCTTCGATGTCGGTTCTGCTCACAGTGCTCCTTGTCGGTCGTTGAGGATCAGAGTGCCCCTTCCACGGCGCGGGCCACCCGAACCGCGTCCGCGGTCGCCCTCACCTCGTGGACCCGTACGGCCCAGGCGCCCTGGTGGGCGGCGATGGCCGAGACGGCGGCCGTCGCCGCGTCGCGTTCGCGGGCGGGCGGCGGTGCCGCGTCCTGCGCGCCGGCCAGGACCCGGCCGAGGAAACGCTTCCTCGACGCGGCGACCAGCAGCGGGAAGCCCAGTGCGCGCAGTTCGGGCAGGTGGGCGACCAGGGCCAGGTCGTGCTCGGCGTTCTTGGCGAAGCCGAGTCCCGGGTCGACGACGAGCCGCTCGGGGGCGATCCCGCCGGCCACGACGGCGTCGATCCGGTCCCGGAGTTCGGCGGTGACCTCGGCGAGCACGTCCTCGTACACGGCGAGGCTGTTCATGCCGGCGCTGAAGCCGCGCCAGTGCATCACCACGAAGGGCACCTCGGCGGCGGCGACGGCCGGGATCATGCCGGGGTCGGCGAGCCCGCCGCTGACGTCGTTGACGAGTACGGCGCCCGCGGCGACGGCCTGCGCGGCGACGGCCGCGCGCATGGTGTCGACGGAGACGGTGACGCCCTCGGAGGCGAGGCCGCGCACGACGGGGACGACCCGGCGCAGCTCCTCCTCCTCGTCGACGCGGGAGGCGCCGGGCCGGGTGGACTCGCCGCCGACGTCGACGAGGTCGGCGCCCTGCTTGACGAGGTCGAGTCCGCGCTTGACGGCCGCGGTGGTGTCGAACCAGCGGCCGCCGTCGGAGAAGGAGTCGGGCGTGACGTTCACGACGCCCATGACCGCGCAGCGGTCCCACTCCGGCAGACCTGTGACCCGGCCCCTGCCGATGGCTCCGCGCTTCGTGTTCATAGGTCCAAGGGTAGGGCTGACCTGGATACGGCAGGGGCCCCGGCGGTCTGGCGGCCGCCGGGGCCCCTGGGGGCGTACGGGGCGGCTACGCCGCCTGAACCTCGCGTTCCGTCTGCTTCGGGACGGTCGTCATGTGGTTGTGCGTGCACGTGCGGACCGGCTTGGGGCGCCGGCGGCTCGCGAAGAGGCGCGGCAGGGCCAGGGTCACGAAGCCCTCGGCCTGCATCGCGGCGAAGCCGATGCGGGGCAGGTCGCGGGTGGTGCGGAAGACCACGAAGCGGGGCTCCCAGCGGGGGCGGAACTTCGCGTTGAACTTGTAGAGCGACTCGATCTGGAACCAGCGGGACAGGAAGACCAGCAGGCCCCGCCACATCCGCAGGACCGGGCCGGCGCCGATCTTCTCGCCGCGGGCGAGGGCCGAGCGGAACATCGCGAAGTTCAGCGAGACCTTCTCGATCTTCAGACCGGGGGCGGCCTCCAGGGAGGCGACGATCAGCAGCTCGTTCATGCCGGGGTCGGCGGCGCGGTCGCGGCGCATCAGCTCCAGCGACATGCCGTCCTTGCCCCACGGGACGAAGTGCAGGACGGCCTTGAGGTCGCCGAAGGGGCTGGTGTCGCCCTCCTCGACGCGGTGCGCGGTGGCGATGAAGCAGTCGCCGTCGCCCGGGTCGCCGACCCGGCCCAGCGCCATCGAGAAGCCGCGCTCGGTGTCGGTGCCGCGCCAGGCCTCGGCGGCGCCGCGCACCTGCTCCAGCTCCGCTTCGGTGAGCTCGCTGACCCGGCGGACCTTGGTGGTGTAGCCGTTGCGCTCGATGCGCTTCACCATCTGGCGGACATTGCGCATGGCGCGGCCCGAGAGGGAGAAGTCTTTGACATCGACAATCGCCTCGTCACCCAGCTCCAGGGCGTCCAGGCCGGTCTCGCGGGTCCAGACCTCGCCACCGGTCTCGCTGCAGCCCATGACGGCCGGGGTCCAGGAGTGGGCCTTGGCCTCGTCCATGAACCGCTCGATGGCGCCGGGCCACGCCTCGACGTCTCCGATGGGGTCGCCGGAGGCGAGCATCACGCCGGAGACGACGCGGTAGGTGACGGCGGCCTTGCCGCTGGGGGAGAAGACGACGGCCTTGTCGCGGCGGAGCGCGAAGTGCCCGAGCGAGTCGCGGCCGCCGTGCTTGGCGAGGAGCTCGCGCAGCTTGCCCTCGTCGTCGGCGGTGAGCCGGGCGGCCGGGTGCTCGGGGCGGAAGGCCAGGTACATGGTGGTGAGCGCGGTCAGCATGCCGAGCGCGCCGAGGGAGTAGCCGACGGTCCAGGAGACCTGGCCGGCGTAGTCGACGGGGCCCTCGAAGCCGAAGAGGCCGTAGACGACGTGCTTGATCTGCTCGTACAGGCCCGGGTTGCCGACGACCTTGTTCGGGTGGACGTTGACGATGAGCAGTCCGAGCCCGATGGAGCCGGCGCTCATCAGCACGAAGTTCGCGAGCGCCTTCCAGCGGCTGCGCGGGTCGGGCAGCGCCTTGAATTCACCCTGGTGGCGCAGCAGCAGCGCGAAGAGCACCGCCGCGATGACCACGCCGGGGATCGAGTGCCGGTACAGGAACTGCGCCACCGCGCCGGCCGGCAGCAGGACGACCGCCGCCCGCCAGGCCCGGCGCTTGCGGCGCTTGAGGCCGTGCGCGAGCAGCAGGAGCAGGACGCCCGCGCTGATGGCGAGGGCGGCCGCGAACGGGCCGAAGACCGGCAGCACCTCCGCCACGGCGTGGATCCTGCTGTGCCGGAAGCGCGGGAAGACTCCTGCCGCGATGTCCAGAAGGCCGACGATCATGACGGCCGTACCTACCAGGCCGGGCACCGACTCCGGCTGTGGGCCTCGGAGGATTCGGCGGACCCTGCTCGGAACCTGTCCCGACTTATCGCCATCTATCCTGCTAGACATCGCTTCCCGTTGCTCCGCGAGAGATCATGTGGCCGAAGGCCGCGACAGCCTCCGGTGTTGTGGTGCGTCCCTTAGGACGACATCGACGAGGAGCGGGTTCACTCTTTCGTCGGAAAAATCTGTCCTGCCACCAGAAAGTCGACTGACTGCTCATGGGTCTCACGAGTTCTACGGTTCTGGCGTTGGCCATCCTGGCCGGTGTGCTGCTGTTCGCGGCCACGGTCTGGCTGTGGCCGAAGCTCTCGGGCCGCACCTGGCGCGCTGTCGCCGGCCGGATCGGGCTCCTGCTGGCGACGCAGCTGGCGCTGTTCTCGGCTGTGGGTCTCGCGGCTAACAAGTCGTTCCTCTTCTACGGTTCCTGGGCCGACCTGCTCGGCCAGGAGACGTCCATGGGCAAGGTCGTCGACCACTCGATGAGCAGCGACGACATCAAGGTCGTCGACAAGCAGAAGCTGGACGTCCCCGGTGGAGCCAAGCCCCAGGTCGGCGGTCAGATCCTGAAGGTTGCCATAACCGGGCAGAAGTCGAAGATAACGAGCCCCGGCTACGTCTGGCTCCCGCCGGAATACTTCCAGCCGCAGCACAAGGACCAGAACTTCCCCGCCTCCATCGTCCTGACGGGCTACCCGGGCACCGCCGAGAACCTGATCAAAGGGCTCGACTACCCGATGAAGGCCTTCAGCCTGTCCAAGTCGGGCAAGATGAAGCCGATGATCCTGGTCATGCTGCGCCCGACCATCGCGCCGCCGCGTGACACCGAGTGCGTCGACATACCCGGCGGCCCGCAGACCGAGACCTTCTTCGGCGAGGACCTCCCGCAGGCCATCCAGAGCACCTTCCGGGTCGGCAAGAAGCCGCAGAACATGGGCTTCATCGGCAACTCCACGGGCGGTTACTGCGCCCTGAAGATCGCCGCGCACTACCCGCAGACCTTCGGCGCCGCCGCCGGTCTGTCCGCGTACTACGAGGCTCCGGACGACCCGACGACCGGCGACCTGTTCCACGGGGACGAGAAGCTGAAGAAGCGCGCGGACGTGCTGCACAGCATCGAGCACAAGAAGCCGAGCGGTACGTCCTTCCTCGTGACGAGCAGCGAGAAGGGCGAGCCGAACCTCGGCGACACCAAGAAGTTCATCAAGAAGGTGCAGGGCCCGGACCGGGTCTCCTCGATCATCCTCGACAGCGGTGGCCACAACTTCAACACGTGGCGCCGCGAGATCCCGCCGATGCTGGTGTGGATGAGCGGGCGCATCCAGGCCTGAGGCCGTGGACGCGTGCACGGCGGAAGGGCCCGGCTCGGGAGAGCCGGGCCCTTCCGCGTTCCGCGCTACGCCTCCTGCAACTGGGCCCGGCGCAGGGCGCGGTGCACGCCCTCCGGGGTCAGTACGCCGACCAGGGCGCCGGAGTCCGGGTCCGTGACCCCGATCCGGCCCGAGTCCTCCTGCAGCAGGGCCGCGAGCGCCTCGCGCAGCGTCGCGCCCAGCTCCACGGCAGCCGCCGGGGCGTTGCCCTCGGCCGCCGCCAGGTCGGCCGCCTCGACCGCGGTGACCGCGAGCCGCTTCAGGCCGCGGTCGGAGCCGACGAAGGAGGCCACGTACGGGGTGGCCGGCGAGCCGAGGACGGCCGCGGGGCTGGCGAACTGCTCGATGGTGCCCGTCCCGTAGACGGCTATGCGGTCGCCGAGCCGGATGGCCTCCTCCAGGTCGTGCGTGACCAGCAGGATCGTCTTGCGCACCGTCTTCTGCAGGGTCAGGAACTCGTTCTGCAGCCGTTCGCGCACCACGGGGTCCACGGCGCCGAAGGGCTCGTCCATCAGCAGCACCGGCGGATCCGCGGCGAGCGCGCGGGCCACGCCGACGCGCTGGCGCTGCCCGCCCGACAGCTGCTCCGGGTACCGGCCTCCGTACACGGCCGGATCCAGCCCCACGAGTTCGAGCAGCTCGACCGCCCGGGCGCGGGCCTTGGCCTTCGGGGTGCCGATCAGCTGCGGCACGGTGGCCGTGTTCTCCAGCACCGTCTTGTGCGGGAACAGCCCGACCTGCTGGATGACGTACCCGATGCGGCGGCGCAGCTCGACCGGGTCGGCGGCCGCGATGTCCTCGCCGCCGAGCAGGATCCGGCCGGAGGTCGGGTCGATCAGCCGGTTGACCATCTTCATCGTGGTCGTCTTGCCGCAGCCGGACGGTCCCACGAGCGTGACCAGCTCACCCTCCGCCACCTCGAAGGACAGGTCCTCGACGGCTGTCGTCCCGTCGGGGTAGCGCTTGGTCACATGCTCGAATCGGATCACACCGCCATCCTCTCGCACCGGCTCGCCCTGATGTGCGAAGGAATTATGAGGAGAGTGTTACGTCGTTCGAAGGATTCCGGCCATTGTCGGTGGCGGGGGTTAGGGTCACCCCTGTACGCGACGGTGACGGGGGGTGGGGTGCATGGCCGGGCGGAACTGCCTGGTGGCGAACGACTGGATCTGCTGGGACTACGTCACCTCCCGCTCCCAGGAGCTCACCGACGCCACCCTCGAACACATCTGGCTCACGGGCGTGTCCGTCCTGATCGGCATAGCCGTGTCCGTGCCGCTCGCCCTGCTGGCCCGCCGCAGCCGCCGCTGGGCGGCGCCCGTGCTGGCCCTCACCACGCTGCTCTACACGATCCCCTCGCTGGCCATGTTCTCCCTGCTGCTGCCGGTCTTCGGGCTCTCGGCGGCGCTGGTGGTCACCGGGCTCGTGCTGTATTCGCTGACGATCCTGGTGCGCAACGTGCTGGCCGGGCTGGAGGCCGTGCCCGAGGAGGTACGGGAGGCCGCGCGCGGCATGGGGTACGGCCCGGGCCGGCTGCTGTGGCAGGTCGAACTGCCGCTGGCGCTGCCCGCGCTGCTCGCCGGCGTACGGATCGCCACGGTCTCGACGATCGCGCTGACCACGGTCGGCTCCATCGTCGGCAAGGGGGGCCTCGGCAACCTCATCGCCCCGGCGGTGAACAGCTCCTTCAAGGCCCAGGTGCTGACCGCCTCGGTGCTGTGCGTGCTGCTCGCGCTCGTGGCCGACCTGCTGCTGCTGGGCGTACAGCGGCTGCTCACGCCGTGGACCCGGGCCGGAGCCCGGCCGGCGGCTCCGGGGAAGGGGGCCTGAGGCCGTGGGAGTACTGGGAGAGACCTGGGACTGGCTGGCGAACGGCGCCAACTGGTCGGGGGAGAGCGGCGTCTGGCACCGGCTCGGCGAGCACGTCTACGTGAGCGGGGTCGCGCTGGCGATCGCCTGCGCGCTGGCGCTGCCGGTCGGCCTGTACCTCGGCCACCTCGGCAAGGGCGGCGCCCTCGCGATCAACGTCTCCAACATCGGCCGGGCCGTTCCGGTCTTCGCGGTGCTGGCGCTGTTCATGGTCTCCCCGCTGCGCAACGCCGGCTACGTGCCGACCATCGCCGCGCTGGTGCTGTTCGCCCTCCCGCCGCTGCTGACCAACGCGTACGTCGGCATGCGCGAGGTGGACCGCTCGGTGGTGGAGGCGGCCCGGGGCATGGGCATGTCCGGCGGCCAGCTCTTCCTGCGCGTCGAACTGCCGCTCGCGCGCGGTCTGGTGATGACCGGGATGCGCTCGGGCGCGGTGCAGGTCATCGCCACGGCCACGATCGCCGCCATGGTCGGCCAGGGCGGCCTCGGCCGGATCATCACCGCCGGCTTCAACACGTACAACACCCCGCAGGTCGTCGCGGGCGCCCTGCTGGTGGCGGCGCTCGCCCTGCTGGTCGAGGGCGCGCTGGTGGCGGCGGACCGGCTGCTGCCGCGGGCCGCGGGCCACCGCTGATCCCTGTCCATCGCCTCGAAACGGAGTTACTCCATGACCAAGACCACGCGCGTCCTCGGCGCGTCCCTGGGCGCCCTGGCCCTGACGGTGTCGCTGGCCGCGTGCGGCGGCGACAGCCTGGAGAAGAGCAAGGACGGGGGTTCGTCCGCCCCGGCCGCGGACGGCAAGGGCAGCCTGGTGATCGGCGCCGCCGGGTTCACCGAGTCGAACGTGCTGGCCGAGCTGTACGCGCAGGTCCTCAAGGACGCGGGCTACGGCACGTCCGTCAAGACGGTCAACAACCGCGAGCTGTACGAGCCCTCGCTGGAGAAGGGCGAGATCGACGTCGTCCCGGAGTACGCGGCCACGCTCGCGGAGTTCCTCAACGCCAAGGTGAACGGTCCGAAGGCGCCCGAGGAGAAGCCGGTGGCGTCGAGCGACGTCGCGGCGACGGTGGCGGCCCTGGAGAAGCTCGCGGCCCCGCTCGGGCTGAAGGCGCTGCCCGCGGGCGAGGCCGTCGACCAGAACGCATTCGCGGTGACCAAGGAATTCGCCCAGAAGAACAACCTGAAGACCCTTTCCGACCTTGGCAAGTCGGGCCTGAAGGTGAAGATCGCGGCGGGCGACGAATGCTCCGTACGGCCCTTCTGCGCACCGGGGTTGACGAAGACATACGGAATTCAAGTTTCCGGTATTGACCCGAAGGGCGTCGGCACCCCGCAGGCCAAGCAGGCCGTCAAGGACGGCGCCGACCAGCTCGTGCTGACCACGACCACGGACGCCACGCTCGACAGCTTCGGCCTGGTCCTGCTGGAGGACGACAAGAAGCTCCAGAACGCCGACAACGTGCTCCCGGTGGTCAACGCCAAGGACGCCGGCGCCCCCGAGGTCGCGGCCGCCCTCGACAAGCTGACCAAGGTCCTCACGACGGCCGATCTGGTCGACCTGAACCGGAAGGTGGACGCGGAGCGCGCCAAGCCGGCGGACGTCGCGAAGGCCTACCTGGAGTCCAAGGGCCTTCTCAAGAAGTAGAAGTCACGGGGGTTGATGGAGGAATGTGGAGTACCTGCCCGGGAAGAGCGGCAAGAGATTTGCCGGGCGGGTATCCCGCTGGACCCCCACGCCCTGTAAATTTCGGGCCATGCCCCGTGGACGCCACCGCAATCCCGAACCCCTGCACCGGCTGCTCACGCCGACGACCGTCGCAGGTGTGTCCGTCATCAGTGCCGGAGCGGCCTGGCTGCTCGCGGAACCCCTGACGCTGAGGCTGCTCGTGGCCCTCACCGCGGCCACCGGGGTCGGCGGCGCCGTCGTGATGCGCGCCTGGGACCGTTCGGCGGGCCGCCGCGTCGCGGAGCTCCTGCGCGAGCGGGTCAAGGACGAGTGGCGGACGGACGAGCGGATAGCCGAGCTCGAATCCGATCTCGAAGAGGCCCGCGTGCTGCGCGGCCGGCTCGACGCCAAGCTGCGCGCCAAGCGGGTCGAACTCGCCGGGCTGCGGGGCGAGCACGCGGCGCTGCTGCGGCGCTACGCGACCGCCGAGACCGAGCGCGCCAGCGCCCTGGAGGGCCGCCGGCTGCTGGCCATCGAGGCCTCCGCGGCTCCCGCCGCCGCGCCCAAGGAACTTCCCGCCGTCTCCGAGGAGCGCAACTCGGCGGGCGCGCCCACCACGGTCGGCTACGCCCGGGCCCACGCGGCCCTGGGGGCGCTGGCCCGCAGGAAGCAGACGCAGGCGGCCCTGCCCGCGGCCCCCGCCGCAGCGGCCCCGGCCCTCGCGTCGTCGGCCCCCGAGCCCTCGCTCCCCGCACCCGCGGTGCCCGCGTCGTCGGTCCCCGCTGCTCCGGTGCCCGCTTCCTCGGTCCCCGCGCGGCGTCCGGCGGCGGCGGTGGCCCCGTACGCGGCCCAGCGGCGTACGGCCTCGCGCGTCGAGGGCGGCTTCGACTTCTTCGGCACCAAGAACGCGGCGCAGGCCCGCGCGGTGATCGAGGCGGTCCAGAACGAGGACCTGGCCGACGTGGTCGGCGCGGAGGCCCTCGCCGTCCACAAGGCGGAGTCCGCCGAGGCCGCCCCCGGGCCCGAGTTCAAGCCGGCGACCGCCGAGACCCGTGCGGTGGGCCAGGTCATCGACCTGACGGCCCACGACGAGACCGAGCCGATCGACGTGGTCAGGCTGCGCACCGCGATCTCGTAGCACCCGCCGGCGTCCGGCTCCTGGTTCCCGGCTCCTGGTCCGGCCGGGCAGGGCCTCAGAACAGCGGCAGCTGTCCGGGGTGTTCGGGCAGCACGAAGCCGTCCAGCGTCGGCGCGCAGGCGCCGAGCACCACCCGGGCCCGGGATCCGGGACAGGACACCAGGTCGCCGCGTCCGCGCCCGGCAGGGGGGTCGTGGCGGGCGATCCGGCCGGCGGTGACGGCGCAGTCGCGGCCGCAGGAGGGGCAGGCCCGACGGGGGGAGTGGGACATGGCGCCCAGTCTGCCCTGCCCCGCCGACATCAGCCCTGCCGGGCGGCGAGCCAGGCCTCGTGCGCCTGCTGCACCCGGGCCCACAGCGTCGCCCGGTCCGCGGCGCTCAGGTCGTCCAGGTCGCGGCCGAAGACGCTCCCGATGACCTCGAAGAGCTCGTCCGCGTCGGCCAGTTCCCGCTCGCTGGTCCCCTTCGCCGAGTCCAGTCGGGTGAGGATCCGCCCGCGCAGCACGTCCGCGCCCTCCGCGTCACGGCGGAAGAGTGCGAAGGTCCGTACGAAGACCGAGTCCTCGGCGGTCGACAGCCGGGTGTGCATGGCCTCGAAGTCGGCCGTCGCCGCCGGGGCGTCCCGGAAGTTCATGCGGGGCATGTGCATGTCGGGGGTGAGCAGGCTCCAGCCCGCGTCCCCGCTCTCGCCCGCCTGCGGCTCCAACCGCTCCAGCCGGTACCGCAGGCCGCCCTGCTCGTACGTGCCCTCGCGCAGCGGCAGCGGCTCGTACGGGCCGTCCCCGAGCCCGGCGTCCACCCAGTACGTGGCCCCGTCGACGCGGACGGTCAGGGTGAGGTGGCCGCCGCCGACCTCGCGGGAGGCGGCGTCGTCGCACACGCCGCCGACGTGCCGGGTCACCTCGTACCCGAGGGTCTCCAGGAGGAGCGCGAGGCCGCCGTTGAGGTGGAAGCAGTAGCCGCCGCGCCCGGCGGCGAAGCGGCGGGCCGACAGCTCGGGGTCGATGCCGGGCGGCCGGCCGAGCTGGATGTCGATGTTGTCGTAGGCGATGTGCTCCAGGTGGGCGCGCTGCAGCGCGAACAGCCCTTCCACGCCGGGGGCTCCGGGATCGGTGACGCCGAGCCGGCGCAGGTAGCCGTCGAATATGTCAGAGATCATCCGGTCAACCTACGCGCCGGCCGGGCGCGGGCCCCGGGAATTACCCGCGGGGCCCGGCCACTCACGGGCCGGTCCGGCCGAGGGTCGCGACGGCGTCGACCATCTGGTCCCAGAAGCGCCGGGTGTCGAGGGACACGGCGACCTGCGCGTTGACCGGGCGGTCCAGGTACCGGTGCAGGTCCACGACGGTGGCCCCGCGCGTGTACCGGCCGTGCAGTTCCACGGTGACGTTCGCCGGGACGCACTCCACGACCGTCGGGTCGATCACGCGGGCCACGGCGACGGGGTCGTGCAGCGGGGGGTGCGGCATGTTCCACAGCCGGCTGTACGTCGACGCGAAGTAGGCCAGCAATCCGGCGCAGACGTCGCCGAGTTCGGTGCCGAGGGCCTCGAAGCGGGCCAGGACCTCGGGCGTGGCCAGGGCCTGGTGGGTGACGTTGAGCCCGCACATGGTCACGGGGACCCCGCTGCGGAAGACGATGTCCGCGGCCTCAGGGTCGGTGTGGATGTTGAACTCGGACGCCGGGGTGCGGTTGCCCCGCTCCGTGGAGCCTCCCATCAGCACGATCTCGCGGATGCGCGCGGCGCTGTCGGGGTAGCGGGTCAGCAGCAGGGCGATGTTGGTCAGCGGGGCGGTGGGGACCAGGGTGACCGGCTCCGGGTGGTCCACGAGGATCCGGTGGATGAGTTCGACCGCGTGCTCGGGGACCAGGTCGACCGTGGGTTCGGGGAACCGCGGTCCGTCCATCCCGGATTCGCCGTGCACGTCGTCCGCCACGACCAGCGGCTGGAGCAGCGGCCGGTCGCACCCGGCGGCGATGGGAACGTCCGTGATCCCGGCGACGGTGCACACCCGGCGGGCGTTGAGGGAGGTCTTCTCCAGCGTCTGGTTGCCGGCGACGGTGGTGATGGCGAGCAGGTCGACCGCCGGGTTCGCCGCCGCCAGCATGATCGCCAGCGCGTCGTCGTGCCCGGGGTCGCAGTCGATGATGATCGGGACGGGCACGGGCGACCTCCTCGTCGGACTGCGGACCCGTCCAGTCTGCCGCCGGAGAGCCGCTCGGGCGGCCCCTACTTGTCGATGTCGCCGACCACGAAGAACAGCGAGCCCAGGATCGCCACCATGTCCGCGACGAGCTGCCCCGGCAGCAGGACGGCCAGGGCCTGGATGTTGTTGTACGAGGCGCTGCGCAGCTTCAGCCGGTACGGGGTCTTCTCGCCCTTCGAGACGAGGTAGTAGCCGTTGATGCCGAGCGGGTTCTCGGTCCAGGCGTACGTGGCCCCCTCGGGCGCCTTCAGCACCTTCGGCAGGCGCTGGTTGATCGGCCCGGGCGCCAGCTCCGCCATCCGGTCCAGGCAGGCCACGGCCAGGTCGAGCGCGTTGTGGGTCTGGTCCAGCAGGCACTCGAAGCGGGCCAGGCAGTCGCCCTCGGTGCGGGTGACGACCTTGAGGACGTCCTGCAGCTCGCCGTAGGCCAGGTACGGCTCGTCGCGGCGCAGGTCGAAGTCGACGCCGGAGGCGCGGGCGATCGGGCCGGAGACCCCGTACGCGTGCACCGCCTCGGCGGACAGGACGCCGACGCCGCGCGTGCGGGCGCGGAAGATCTCGTTGCCGTGGACCAGCTTGTCGTAGACGTCCATGCGGGTGCGGACGTCGGCGATCGCGGCGCGGGCCCGGCCGAGCCAGCCGGCCGGGAGGTCCTCCTTGAGGCCGCCGACGCGGTTGAACATGTAGTGCATGCGGCCGCCGGAGATCTCCTCCATGACGGCCTGGAGCTCCTCGCGCTCGCGGAACGCGTGGAAGATCGGGGTGATTCCGCCCAGTTCGAGGGGGTACGAGCCGAGGAACATCAGGTGGTTCAGCACCCGGTTCAGCTCGGCGAGCAGGGTCCGCATCCACACGGCCCGCTCGGGGACCTCCATGCCGAGCATCCGCTCGACGGCCATGACCACGCCGAGCTCGTTGGAGAACGCGGACAGCCAGTCGTGGCGGTTCGCGAGCATCACGATCTGCCGGTAGTCGCGGGCCTCGAAGAGTTTCTCGGCGCCGCGGTGCATGTAGCCGACCACGGGCTCGGCGCTGACGATCCGCTCGCCGTCCAGGACGAGGCGCAGGCGCAGCACGCCGTGCGTGGAAGGGTGCTGGGGGCCGATGTTGAGCACCATGTCGGTGCTCTCCGCCGCTCCGCCGATGCCGACCGTGGTCTCCGTCATGCGGGCATTGTCTCAGCCCTACGCTTGGTGGATGGATACGGGGACAGAGGGTGAGACGGGCGGGCCCGTGTGGGTGGGCCTGCCGGGCGGGCTGCTCACTCTGCGGCGGCTGCTGCTGGTGATCTGGGCGACGGCGTTCGCCGTCGTGACCGCCGTCGTACTGGGGCTGACGGGCGGCCCGTGGTGGGCGGCCCTCGGGGTGGTGTGGCTCGCGGTCCTGGGCTGGGGCTGGGTGCTCCTCGGCCGGAACTGGCGGTCCTGGCGGTACGCCGAGCGGGCGGACGACCTGCTGATCAGCCGCGGGGTGCTGTGGCGGGAGGAGACCGTGGTCCCGTACGGGCGGATGCAGCTGGTCGAGGTCACCTCGGGCCCGCTGGAGCGGCGCTTCGGGCTGGCCTCGCTCCAGCTGCACACGGCGGCCGCGGCCACCGACGCCAAGATCCCGGGCCTGGCGCCGGCCGAGGCGGAGCGGCTGCGCGACAGGCTCACCGCCCTCGGCGAGGCAAGGTCGGCGGGCCTGTGACGGCCGGTCCGGCGGGCGGCGACCCGCTGATTCCCATCCCCGCCCCCGGCGCCGAGCCCGGCGCAGGCGGACGGCGGCTGCACCCCTTCACGCCGCTGCGCCGCGCCTGGGTGCCGATCGCCGCGACCGTCGGAGTGATCGCCCACCAGGGCGACCAGGCCCAGAAGTGGGTGGCGGACCTGTCCGTCCTGCTCCGGCTGCTGGCGCTGGCCGGCATCATCCTCGTGTTCGCCGTGTACGGCTTCCTGAGCTGGTGGTTCACCCACTACGCCGTGACCGACACCGAACTGCGCATCCGTACCGGGCTGCTCTTCCGCCGCACCGCGCACATCCGCCTCGACCGCCTCCAGGCCGTGGACGTCACCCGCCCGCTGCTGGCCCGGCTGACCGGCGTCGCCAGCCTGCGCCTCGACGTCATCGGCACCGACGACAAGGACCAGCTGTCCTTCCTCGGCGAGAAGGAGGCCGTCGCCCTGCGCGCCGAGCTCCTGGCCCGCGCGGCGGGCTTCGCCCCCGAGGAGGCGGTGCGCCTGGGCGAGGCCCCCGACACGGAGCTGCTGCGCGTGACCCCGCGCGAGCTGGTCGTGTCACTGCTGCTCAGCCTCGGCGTCCTGGGCGCGCTCGCGGCCGGGATCGTCGGGCCGGTGGCCGTGTGGTGGTTCAGCTCCAGCCCGTGGGCGGCCGTCGTCGCCGTCCTCCCGCTGCTCGGCGCGGTCTGGGCCGGCACCGTCGGCCGCTTCCTCACGGAGTACGACTGGCGGGTCGCGGACTCCCCGGACGGGCTGCGCCTGGACCACGGAATGCTGGACCGGGCCCACGAGACCGTGCCGCCGGGGCGGGTGCAGACCGTACGGATCGTGGAGCCGCTGCTGTGGCGGCGGCGCGACCGGGTCCGCGTGGAGCTGGCCGTGGCGGGCTCGAAGAACGAGGTCCTGGTCCCGGTGGCCTCGCGGGCCGCCGCGTACGCCGTGATCGCCCGGGTGCTGCCCGGGGTGGATCTGGCGGCCCTGGCCTTCTCCGGCTCCCCGCGGGCCGGCTCGCGCTGGGTGGTCCCGGTGTGGTGGAAGGGCTACGCGCTGGCCGTCTCCCCGGAGGTGTTCGCCGCCCGGCACGGCCGCCTGTGCCGCCGTACGGAGATCGTCCCGCACGCCAAGGCGCAGAGCGTCCGCCTCAGCCAGGGCCCGTGGGCCCGCGCCCGCGGCCTGGCGGACGTGCACGTGGACACCGGCGCGAACGGGACGGTCACGGCCCGGCTGCGGGCTGCGGACGAGGCCGCCGCCCTGCTGGCCGCCCAGGCCGTCCGCGCCCGCACCTCCCGCGCCTCGGCCCGCCCGGACCGCTGGATGACACAGCCGGACGCGTGAGCCGGACGGGGCGGGCGGCTGCGGGGGCGGAGAACCCCTAGCTCTGGCGCGGCCGCCCTCGCTTCGGTGCGGGAGGGCGCCACGAGGCGATGGCGTCCGCGGAGACCCCGAGCTCGTCCTGATGGTGGGTGAAGGCGCCCCGCATCTCGTCGTACGCGTGCGAGGGCTCGACAGGGCCGAGTCCGCATCCGGTCCGGGGTACCCAGGGCAGCACCTCCTGCAGCGCCGCGAGCAGAGGGAGTGCCGACTCCGGGCTCTTGGCCAGGGCGGCGGCGCTGGATTCCAGGAGGGCGAGCAGTGCCCTCGCGCGTTCCTCGGCGTCCCATCCGGCCCAGCCGATCACCGTGGTCGATGACAGCGGAGAGAAGGGCGGCAGATACGAGGTGAACCGTTCGTTGGGGAGGTCGAGCTTGCCTCGCTGCTGCCAGTAGGACGGCTTGAGGAAGTCCGCGGAGGTGAAGCGCCGCGGAACGGGCGATGCACCGTTGCCGATGCCGGGCTCTTGATCATCTGCGTCTCCTCGGGCCTGCTCCTGCTGCCATTGCCGTTCCCACGTCACCTCCCATTCGCGCCGCTTGGCCAGCCCGGATGCTTTGTAGCGCAGTGCGGCGGCCGCAGGTACGTGGGTGTCCGCAATCAGGTTTCTCACCGTGTCGAGGAGGCGCGCCTCAGGGGCGTAGAGCGATGCGAGCGCGACGAACTCCCCGTCCTCCTCCAGCAGCTCGGCCAGTTCCCTCACGGTGTGGGTGACCGGGCGGCTTCGCCCGTTCTCTTCCGCATGCCACAGGCAGGGCCTTTCGCAGAGGTCGAGCATGCGGCCCCGAAGGGTGGCCTGGACCATGTCCGGCCAGTCCGGGACCGACCAGCGGTGCTTGTACTCCGCTCGCTCAAGCAGCGTCAGCACAGGACTCCGGGAGATGGCCTCGATACGACGTCGTACGAGGTCCCGATACGCGGGCGGCCAATCACGGGGAGGCTCGGTCACGGGGAGCACCCCGTGCCGCTCGAACCATGTCGAGGAGGCCTCGCCGTTGGCCACCTGGCGTGCCAGCACGATCTCGAACGCGCGCCGGCCGACTTCGATCGCCGGTACATCCGACAGTGGCCCGGTCACCCGGCTGTCGTCGGGGAGCAGTCCGTACATGCCGTACACCTGCCAGTCCAGCTCCTCTTGGAGACTCACCATCCGCGAGCGCGCCGCAGCGTATCGGCGCTCCGCCGATGCCAGGTACTCCGGAGTGAGCCGGGTATCGGGGGCAGACAATTCCGACAGGTATTCCGTCAGCTGGGTAGCGAGGCGGTCGAGCTCTTCGGCGTGGTCGAGAGGGAACGTGTCGGGCAGGGGAAGGTCGAGCAGCCGGGTCGAGGTGAACTCGTAGATCTTTTCCCATGACTCGCCACCACGCAGCTGGTCGGCTCTGGGCTGCCCCTTGCTCTGGCTCATCTGCTTGAGCCAGAAGCAGACGGCCGAGCTGTTGAGGACTCCCAGTAGCTGGAGGTGTTCCGTGTCCGACGCGTTCGGCGGGAGCTTGATGACCGGCGCTGAGTTGAGCGGGACCAGGGAGCCCCGGACCAGACTGAAGTGCGGGTGTGTGGAAACCCAGGGGAAGGCGATGGACCACGGGTGCACGTTCCAGGCCGGGGCGACCTGATGCCAGTCGTACCAATCCGATCTCTTCTTGATGCCGGCGCGCTGGCTCAGATCCGACTTGTAGGGCCACAGGCGGCGGCTGTGACCAGGCAGCTGCTCCAGATCGAGGAGCTCGAGGTGTCTGCCCCCGCGGGTGAAGAACGCCTCGGAGTCGGCGTGCGCACCCCAGTCGCGCACCCCGGAACCGGTCAGTACCTGTACGCGGGCCTGCTTCTCCGTGCCATGGCGATCGAACGAGTGAGCCGGAGCGCAGAACGCGTCGTCGGAACCCGTGTTGGCCGCATAGCCGATCCGGGCGACACGTTCGCGGAGCCGCTCCCCCCGTTCCATGCGGTGCAGCAGGTCCCTGACGGACGAATCCGCCAGGTTCCATGGGAAGCGGGCCAGCTCGCCACGGTCCTGGAGGAAGGACTCGGCCCACTGATCGGTGATGCCGGGCGTACGGGACATGCGAAGCAGTGACTGCCAGACGAGCCCCTCGCCCGGGTTCTCAGGCATCGAGGGTTCGCCCTGGCGCCCCGCGACGACATGGACGGGCAGTGCTGGATCGGGAGTACGGCTCCGCCCGGCGAGGATGGCCGTGGGTGTGCCGTGGCCGGGGATGTAGGCCCCTGACGTGTCGATCACGTGAGAGATCTCCACCTGGGACAGCACGCGCTCGATGAGCTGCTGCCCGAACTCCCGCTTCATGAAGGAGTTGGCCAACAGCTGACCGACGTGTCCCTCCTTCTGCCGGGCGAGGTGGAATGCGAGTTCCGTGAAGGGGACCGTCTGTGCGTAGCGCCCGCTGCAGCTCCTGTAGGCGTCGCGGTAGGTCGCGAACAGGGCCTTGTCCTTTACGGTGACGGCCGGCGGGTTGGACACCACCACGTGGTAGCCGTCGGGACCGAAGAGCCCGTGCCTGTCCGCGTACTCGGCGAACTCCTGCTCCGGCCCGGACTCGGTCGGGTCCGGTTCCGATCGGAAGAGGGAGGGGGCGGGCTCCGTACCCAAGCCCTTGATCAGCGCGTCTGCAGCCGTGACCACGACGGGCAGGTCCGGCACGTCGTCCAGGCGCCGTTCCCCTGCGGCGCTCATGGCGGCGATGAGGAGTCTGAAGCGAGTGATGCTCACGGCACCGGGGTCGATGTCGCACCCGTGAAGTGATCTCAGGGCTCTGGCGGCCCGCTGCCACGGACTCATGTCGCTTCCGATGTCGGTCCATCGCCGGAAGAGGCGATCGAAGGCGCCGATGAGGAAGTTTCCTGATCCGCAGGCGGGATCGATGACCCGGAGTGCTTGTAGCGCCGAGAGGGAGGACGCGGAGGCGTCGAGCGCCGGATCGAGGGTGAGATCGAGGATCAGGGTGACCACGAACTCCGGGGTCGGAACCGATCCGTACACCGTTCGGGCCGGCTCGTTGAGGCTGATGTACAGGTCCTGGAGGAAGCGGGTTCCTCGTGACTCGTCCGTGAAGTCGTGGATGAGGAGACCCTCCGGGGAGCGGAGGTTCCAGAAGGCCAGGAGCGCGGCGCAGGCTTCCTGACTGGGCTTGATGCTCCACATGGGGTTCGTCCGCCGGCTGAAGACCTGGGCCATCGTCGGCTGGGAACTGAGCCGGTCCACCGCGGTGATGATCATTTCACGCGCGTGCACCTCGCCCTCGGCCCCGACGATGCCGGGTGAGTCGAGCAGTTCGTTGTCCTCACAGAACCTGACGATGGCCGTGGCGAGCACCCAGGCAGCGGCCACCTGCGCGACCTTTTCGTCCCGCCAGGTGTGCCAGGTGGCGGAGGTCAGTGACTTCGCCGTGAGGTGCTTGTACTCATCCGCCAGGGCGGCGGTGGCCGGACCGGTCCGGGCGCGCTCGCGCAGGTCTCGTCCGAGGATGACGGCCTGTCGCGCCAGGTCCTGGGTCAGGAGGTTGCTGGAGATCATGTGCCGCTTCCTGGTCGGTGGTCCTCGCGGTGCGCCCGAGCTTCCGGTCCATCCCGTTCAGGTTATCACCGTGAGAGTGTCGTAAAAGCTTGAGAGTGTTAGCGCGCTCCTCTAGCCTCTTCGTCGGCGGTGCAGTCGATCGACTCCACCCGGCCGCGGCGGAAGGGGAGTCTCATGACTGTTAACAACCCGGCGTTTCGGGGGGTCTGGCTGGCGATCATCACGATCGGCAGCTTCGTTGGCGCGGTGGTCGCCTTTGCGATCTTCCTGTGGGCCGAGCAGGGGCTGGCGGCCTCGTGTGCGGCCGGCGGGGCGACCTTCGCAGGGCTCATGTTTCTCGGGTTCGGTGCTCGGCAGTTCCTCGCCGGTTGAGGTGCCCCGCTGGATGAACAGGGCTCGCGCTCCCCTTAGGAGTACACTTCTTAGGGGTGTACTCCTAAGGAGTGGGAAGATGCGGCATCGATCAGGGCCGAGCAAGCCGTCCCATGTCTTCGATCGCGGTGCGGAGTGGGAGAGCCTCACCGCCTTCGTGGGCAGACCGATGCCGCACGCGATGCTCGGCATCGTCAGCGGCAGGCGGCGCATGGGCAAGACCTACCTGCTACGTGCCTTGGTGGAGCAGCAGCAGGGCTTCTACTTCGGGGCCACGGCTGCGACCGAGGCGGAATCTCTGCGTCAGTTCGGGGCAGCGCTGGCAGAACACGCGCGCTCCCCGGTCCCCTTCTCCTTCGCCACCTGGGACGACGCGATCTCATACCTCTTCGGCCTCGGCGCCCCTGACCGGGGGACCGGACCACTGCTCGTGGTCATCGACGAGTTTCCCTACTTGGCGAAGGCCGCACCGGAACTGCCGTCGCTCATCCAGCGGGAGATCGACCGGTTCCAGGTCGAGGCGAACCGGATGAGGTTGCTCCTGTGCGGATCGGCGATGTCCGTCATGGGGGGACTGCTCGCCAGTACCGCGCCGTTGCGGGGGCGGGCACAGTTGGAACTCGTGGTGCGTCCCTTCGGATATCGAGCTGCCGCCGACTTCTGGGGCGTCGCCGGGAGTCCCGCTCTTGCCGCCCGGCTCCACGCCGTGCTCGGGGGTACGCCCGCTTACCGGCGGCAGTTCCTGGCGGATGACGTTCCCGGGAGCCTGGAAGAGTTCGGCGACTGGATCTGCCGTACGGTCCTGTCGCCGTACAGCCCGCTCTTCCGCGAGGCGCGGTACCTGCTCGCCGAAGAAGCGGACATCCGTGACGGTGCCCTGTACCACTCGGTGCTCGCTGCGGTGGCTCAGGGGAACAGCACGAGGGGTGGGATCGCGGGCTATATCGGCCGGAAGTCCGTGGACATCTCCCACCCGCTCAACGTGCTGGAGGACAGTCACCTGTTGGTACGGGACGCGGATCTCTTCCGGGCCGGGAAATCCCAGTACAGGATCACCGAGCCGCTGATCAACTTCTACGAGGCGGTGATGCGTCCGGCATGGGCCCGGCTGGAGAGCGGGCACGCGGCCGAGGTCTGGGCACAGTCGGCGGAGCGTTTCGCGGCGCAGGTGGCAGGACCGCACTTCGAGGCGATCTGTCGTGAGTACGTGCTCGGCCCGGGCAGGTCCCTGCTCGGTACCTCGCTCGGTCAGGTGGGCGGCGGCATCGTGTCCGATCCGGCCACCCGGCAGCAGATCCAGATCGACGTCGCCGTCGTTGAAGCAGGGGCCGGAGACAGGAGGCCAACGGTGGCGATGCTGGGTGAGGCCAAATGGGGGACGGTCATGGGGCAGAACCACGTGGAGAGGCTCCGGCGCGCGCGAGAGGTGCTCGCTGGACGCGGGATGGACGTCACCCGGTGCGCGCTCGCGTGTTTCAGCGCCGCGGGGTTCAGCGGCGCACTGCGAGACGAGGTGGCAAAGGACGGTGGAGACGTGCTCTTGATCGGTCTCGATGAGCTGTACGGCCGGGTGACCCCCGCCAGGCTCTTCGGGTAGGACCGAACGGCAGGAGGTGGCTCGGCGCACGGCACCGGCGGGTGTTCCCCTCGGGCCGGGCAGCCCGAGAGGAACAGCCGAAGGCGGGGCTAGCCGGCGCCGCCGCCCGCGCGGACCAGGCCCGTCTCGTACGCCAGGACCACCACCTGGACGCGGTCGCGCAGGCCCAGCTTCGTCAGGATGCGGCCCACGTGGGTCTTCACGGTCGCCTCCGACAGGACCAGCCGGGCCGCGATCTCCCCGTTCGACAGCCCCTGGGCCACCAGCAGCATGACCTCGCGCTCGCGCTCCGTCAGCCGCTCGATCTCCTTGTTCTGCGGCTCCTGCGTGGTCGTCGGCAGCATCGGCGCGAAGCGGTCCAGCAGCCGCCGCGTCGTGGACGGGGCGACCACCGCGTCCCCGCTGTGCACCGAGCGGATGGCCGCCAGCAGTTCCGCCGGCGGGACGTCCTTCAGCATGAAGCCGCTCGCCCCGGCCTTCAGGCCCGAGAAGGCGTACTCGTCCAGGTCGAAGGTGGTCAGGATGATGACCTTCGGGTGCTCCTCCGGCTCGCAGATCCGCCGCGTCGCCTCGACACCGTCCAGCCTGGGCATGCGGACGTCCATCAGCACCACGTCCACCTTCGTGGCCCGCAGCACCTCCAGCGCCTCCAGGCCGTCGCCCGCTTCGGCGACGACCTCCATGTCCGGCTGGGCGGCGAGCACCATCCGGAAGCCGGTGCGCAGCAGCACCTGGTCGTCGACCAGCATCACTCGGATGGACATCAGTTACCTCGTCCTCGTCATCTCTTCTTCAGGGGAAGCAGTGCGCTGATCCGGAAGCCGCCGCCCGGACGCGGGCCCGCGTCCAGGGTTCCGCCGACCATACCGATCCGCTCGCGCATGCCGATCAGTCCGTGCCCGGCGCCGTCCGCGCCGCCGTCCTCGTACAGTTCGTGGGCCGCGCCCCGGCCGTCGTCCTCGATCAGCAGGCCGAGCCCGTCGTCGAAGTAGACCAGCCGGACGCTGGCCTTCGCCTCGGGGCCGCCGTGCTTGCGGGTGTTGGTCAGCGCCTCCTGCACGATCCGGTACGCCGTCAGCTCGACCCCGCTGGGGAGTGGGCGCGGGGCGCCCTCGACCTCGAAGTCGACCGCGAGCCCCGCTGCCCGTACCTGCTCGACCAGGACCTCGATCTGCTCGACGTCGGGCTGGGGCACGTAGTCCTCGGACTCCTGCGGTTCGCCGGTGCGCAGGACGCCCAGCAGCCGTCGCATCTCGGCGAGGGCCTGGCGGCCGGTGCCGGAGATGGTCTGGAGTGCTTCCTTGGCCTGTTCGGGGGCCACGTCCATGACGTAGGCCGCCCCGTCCGCCTGGACCACCATCACCGAGACGTTGTGCGCGACGACGTCGTGCAGCTCGCGGGCGATCCGGGCCCGCTCGGCTGCCACCGCCACCTTGGCCTGGGCCTCGCGCTGGTTCTCCAGGCGCTGGTTCCGTTCGACGAGCTGGTCGTAGTAGGCCCGGCGGGTGCGCACGGAGTCGCCGAGCACCCAGGCGAGGGCGAACGGGACGATCGCGAACAGCACGAAGATGAAGTTGTCGCGCAGGTTGCCCGTGTCCACCGCGAAGCGCACGGCGTACAGGGGGGAGGCGAGGAATCCGATGGCGAGCGCGGTACGGGACATCCGGCGCGAGACCTCGGAGGAGGCCCCGACCGTGTAGAGGATGATCAGCATCGCGAGGTCGGCGTAGTTCGCCTCGGTGTGGGTGATCAGCTGGTAGGCGCCGGTGCCGGTGGCCAGCCAGAACATCGCCCGGGTCCACTTGCGGCGCAGGGCCACCACGACGCTCATCGCCACCACCGCGGGGACGGCGAGCAGCCGTGCGGTGGTGCTGTGGGAACTGTCGTCGGCGACCTCCAGCATCCCGATCCCGAAGAGGAGGACAGCCCAGAAGCTGTCGACGCCCGTCGGGTGTCTGCGGAGGAAGTCGTAGAGGCGCTGCACGTAACCCAGAGTAGGGAACGGTGATAGGTGCTGGAGTCAACCAGAGGTTCGAACCTCGCCTCGGGGGCGTACTCCCGAAGGTGGAGTTGAGCTTAGCCTTTGTGGGGTGAGCACCCAGGGTGGACATCCGACTCCGGTCCGGTGGCGGGACGCGATGGACGCCGCCCTGTACGGGCCCGGCGGCTTCTACGTGCGTCCGGGCGGGCCCGGGCCCGCCGGGCACTTCCGTACGTCGGTGCACGCCTCCGCCCTGTACGCGGGAGCGGTGGCACGGCTGCTGCGCTGGGTGGACGCGGAGCTCGGGCACCCGCCGGGGCTGGACCTGGTCGACGTGGGGGCCGGGCGCGGGGAGCTGCTGGCCGGGGTGCTGGCCGCGCTGGAGCCGGAGACGGCCGCGCGGGTGCGTCCGTACGCCGTGGAGCGGGCGGAGCGGCCCGCGGGGCTCGACCCGCGGATCCGCTGGGTCGCGGCACCGCCCGAAGGGGCGACGGGGCTGCTGTTCGCCAACGAGTGGCTGGACAACGTGCCGCTGGAGATCGCGGAGGACGGTCGCTACGTCCTGGTCGCCCCGGACGGTACGGAGAGCCCCGGCGGCCCGCTGGACGACGCGGACCGGGCCTGGCTGGAGCGGTGGTGGCCGGGTGGCGGCGGGGCGGATACCGGTGGGGCGGAGACAGGCCGCGCCGAGATCGGGCGGGCCGAGATCGGGCGGGCCGAGATCGGGCGGGCGCGCGACGAGGCCTGGGCGGCGGCCGTGGCCGGCCTGGAGCGGGGGCTGGCGGTGGCGGTGGACTACGGCCACACCCGGGACGCGAGGCCGCCGTACGGCACGCTGACGGGCTTCCGCGCGGGCCGGGAGGTCCGGCCCGTCCCGGACGGCAGCTGCGATGTCACCGCGCACGTGGCGCTGGACTCCTGCGCGGGGCCGGGAGCGGTGCTGCTGACGCAGCGCGAGGCCCTGACGGGGCTCGGGGTCTCGGGCGCCCGTCCCGCGCTGGGGCTGGCCTCTGCCGATCCGGTGGCGTACGTGCGGGGGCTGGCGGCTGCCGGAGAAGCCGCCGAGCTCACCGCACGCGGCGGGCTCGGCGACTTCTTGTGGCTCTGCCAGCCGGTGGGCATCAAGGCCTGGGCCGGGGGAGGCACCGGCTGACGCGGACCTGCGGCGCCGTTGCCGGGGCGCTGCCCCGGACCCCGCGCCTCAAACGCCGGCGGGGCTGGATGTGGCGGGGCCGGGACCCGGGGCTCCGCCCCGGACCCCGCGCCTCAAACGCCGGTGGGGCTGATTCTGCTACTGGTTGACCTCGTCGTGGCCCTCGTGGAGGCCGCCGCCGCTGCCCGAGCCGTTCGTCGGCGTCGAGACGACCGGCTTCGACAGCGGGGCCAGGTCGTGCGCGTAGTGGCCGACCGCGTTCGCGATGACGTCGACGTTGATGTCGAGCGCCTTCTGGTCGATGTTGGTGATGTCGTCACCCTTGCCGTGGTAGTTCACGTCGTAGGCGACGCCCGCCTGGCCGCCGAACTTCGCGGCCTGCTCCGGGGTCTTGATGCCCTCGGCGCCGGTGAAGGTGCCGCCGGAGGGGATGCCGACCTCGATGAACGGGCCGTAGTCCGAGCGGCCGGAGAAGTCCGTGCCCTCGTGCGGGATCTTCTTGGAGTCGAGGAAGTCGGTGATCCCCTTCTCCAGCTGGGCGGAGCCGGCCGGGCCGGGGCCCGCGCCGGTGGCGTCCGAGTCGTCGCCGTCGTAGACGAAGTACGCGGAGTTCGGCGAGGCGATCATGTCGAAGTTCAGGTAGAGCTTGATCTGCTTCTTCTGCTCGTCCGTCAGCCCGGCGACGTACGCCTCCGAGCCGAGCAGGCCGAACTCCTCCGCCGACCACCAGGCGAACTTGACCTTGTTCTTGACCTTCTTCTGCTCGCTCGCGAGCCGCTGGGCGACCTGGAGGATGCCCGCCGAGCCGGAGCCGTTGTCGTTGATGCCCGGGCCGGCCGCGACCGAGTCGAGGTGCGCGCCGAGGAAGACGGTGTTGTTCTCGTCGCCGCCCTTGGTCTCGGCGATCACGTTGAACGTCTTGCGGTTCTCGCGCAGCTCGCGGATGTCGAGGGTGACCTCGACCGGACCGGCGGCGGCCTCGGCGGCGAGCTTCTCGCCGTCCTCCTGGGTGATGCCGCCCGTCGGGACCTTGCCCAGCGTCGGGTCGCCGAGGGTGCCGTTCAGGGCGCCCGCGGTGTTGTTGTAGATGATCGCGCCGACCGCGCCGGCGGTCGCCGCGTTCTGCTGCTTCACCGCGAAGGTGCAGCCGCCGCGCTTGACTAGGGCGATCTTGCCGGTGAAGGTGCCGGAGGCGAAGTCGCCGGGCTCGCAGCCGTTCGTCCCGTCCGCGTCGACGGGGGCGACGGCGACCGGGGCCGTCACACCGCCCTCCGGGGAGTTCGCCGTGTAGGTCATCAGGTGGATCGGTACGTCGCGCCCGTTCGCGCCGCCCACCGTCAGCTTCTGCTCGATGGTCTCGACGTAGACGAAGTCGAACTCGTTGCGGGTGACCGTGTACCCGGCCCCCTTCAGCACGGCCTCGATGTACTTGGCCGACTGCTCGTGGCCCTTGGAACCGGCCACGCGGGTGCCGTTGTTGTAGTCCGCGAGGGACTGCAGGACCTTGAGGTGGTTGTAGGCGCCCTTGCCGGTCGCGTCCTTGACCAGCTTCTTGGCGAGCGCGTCACCGCGGGCGGCGTCGCTCTGCGGGCTCCCGGTGGCTCCGGCCGGTCCGGCGAGCAGCAGCGGTGAGACGAGGGCCGCTGCGGCCAGGGCGGCGGTTGCTGCGGCTATACGGCGTGAGGGCATGAAGGTCCTTCCACGACAAAGGCGAGCAGGGCGGGCGGATCTGGGCACAGCAAGGCACAGCAGGGCACAGCGTGGTGACGCGTGGTGCGACCGAAACGCAGAATCGGTGTGCGTCAGGTGGGGAAACAGTGAGCGCACGTTAGACAGCAAGTGGCCACCAAGGCCAGGGTTTTCGCTGTTTTCGGTTTATGAATTCCGTATATCGGTGACTCTGCGCCGATCAAATCCGGCCAATCGCCCGCCGGTTCCGCCTAGCGCAGGATGCCCTCGATGAAGTCGGAGCCGATGCGGGCGACCGCACCCAGGTCCAACTGGTGCTGGGCGTAGCGGCCTTGCCGTCGCGTGTGCATCAGGCCGGCCTTCTTCAGGACGGACAGATGCCGTGACACCTCCGGCGCGGTGATTCCGTACACGGTCGCCAGTTCGCTCGTCGTGTACGGGGCCCGCGCCAGACTCCGGCACAGCAGCATCCGCATGGGATGGGCCAGTGCCTCCATCCGCCGCTGGAGCAGCTCCACCGAGCCCGGCGCGGAGACCGGTTCGGAGGTGCCGAGCGGATAGTGGACCACCGGCCGCCAGCCCGGTGCGTGCACCACGAGCAGGTGCGGCCAGCCGAAGTTGGTCGGCACGAAGACGAGGCCGCTGCCTATTCGGGGGTCGGTCGCGGTCGCCGCCCCGTGGACCATCTTGTCGACCGTGATGGTGGTGAGGCCCTCGTCGACGCTGAGCGCCGCCGAGACCTCCCTCAGCGCGGCCGGCAGCCCCTTGCGGCGCAGCAGTTCGGTCTTGTGCCGGGCGTCGGCGCTCTGCCCCGGCTCCACGCGCTTCCAGGTCTCCGCGAAGAAGGCCTCGTCGCAGTCCTCCAGGAGCCGGCGCATCCACACCCGTACGCCGGCGGTGTCGTCCAGCAGGCGTACGGAGAACTCCAGCTGGTGGGGGCCGCGGGCGGCGGCCACCTCCAGCGCCTTGGCCCGGGCCGCCGGGTTCGTGAGCGGGGACGGGCCGCCGCCCTCGTTGTAGAGCGCCAGCCAGCAGTGCTCCAGGGCGGCCGTCACGAACTGCTCGTCGTCCAGCCGGTCGAGTACGTCGAGCTCCTCGGCCAGGGTCCCGGCGGGTACCCCGGTCCCGCCGGCGATCCCGGCGAAGGCCATGAAGATGTCGGAGAAGGAGCTCCGCCACATGAACTCGCCCTCCAGCAGCCGGTCCGCGAGGCACGGATCGAGCGAGGCGGCGGTGGCCGTGGTCCAGGAGGTGAGCGCGGGGTGATGGGCGGGCTGGGAGAGCGCGTGCAGCGCCATGCAGAGCTCCGCGAGCGGGGAGGGGGCGAAGGTGATCCGCTCTGCGGGGAGTCCGGCGATGTCGATCGTGACGCTCATCAGGCCATTCTGTCGTCCCGCTCACCGAGAGTGGCGCCGGGTGGACCGTCCGGCGCCGCCGTACGAGTGGCCGCGGGCGGTCCGGCGCGGCGGCCGGACGAGTGATCGTTTGCCTGGGGAGCGGCCGCGGGGAGCCGTCGATTGACGGGGAACGTCAACTGTCGTGCGCGGTGCCGCCGACGGGGTGAGGGTAGAGCTATGAGCGCGATCGAGCAGTACCTCATAGACACCTGGCGGGCCTCCCAGCACGGCGACCCGATGCCCCCGCCTCCCGGCCGCGACGACGTCGCCGTGCTGCGCGAGATCCGGTCGTACGAGCAGGTCAAAGCCGTGGTGGAGGGCCGCCCGGCCGGCCACCCGTGGCGCGCGGCCCTGCGCCGGATGCTGAGCCGGCCCCGCGCGTGCTGAAACGCCACCGGCTGGTGGACCCGGCCCCCGCGCCGGACCGGGCCGGTCGGCTGCGCCGGGGCCGGGGGCCGGTTGGGCCGGTTCGGCCGCACCCTATTCAGCCCCTCCGGCGTTTGAGGAGCGGGGTGCGGGGCGGAGCCCCGGGAGCCGGCCGGATCAGTCGAAGTTCGGCGCGTTGCGTTCGTAGACCAGTCGCAGTCCGATCAGCGTCAGCCACGGTTCGTGGTCGTCGATCACCGAGGACTCGCCCAGCACCATCGGCGCCAGCCCGCCCGTCGCGATGACGCGGACGTCGTCCGGGTCGCCGTTCGGTCCGGCCAGTTCCTTCGCCATCCGGGCCACGACCCCGTCGACCTGGCCCGCGAAGCCGTAGACCACACCCGACTGCATCGCCTCGACCGTGGACTTGCCGATCACGTTGCGCGGGCGGGCCAGTTCGATCTTGCGGAGCTGGGCGCCGCGGACGCCGAGGGCCTCCATGGAGATCTCGATGCCCGGGGAGATCACCCCGCCCACGTACTCGCCCTTCGTGGACACCGCGTCGAAGGTGGTCGCCGTACCGAAGTCGACCACGATCGCCGGGCCCCCGTAGAGCTCGACCGCCGCGACCGCGTTGATGATGCGGTCCGCGCCGACCTCCTTCGGGTTGTCCATGAGGATCGGCACGCCCGTCTTGATGCCCGGCTCCACCAGCACCGCCGGCACGTCGCCGTAGTAGCGCCGGGTGACCTCGCGCAGCTCGTGCAGGACCGACGGCACCGTCGAGCAGATCGCGATGCCGTGGATGCCGTCGCCCAGCTCGTTGCCGAGCATCGGGTGCATGCCCATCAGGCCCTGCATCAGCACGGCCATCTCGTCGGCCGTGCGCCGCGGGTCGGTCGAGATGCGCCAGTGCTCGACGATCTCGTCACCGTCGAACAGGCCCAGGACCGTGTGGGTGTTGCCTACGTCGATGGTGAGGAGCACGGGTTACACCGCCTCGCGCAGATCGAGGCCGATGTCGAGGATCGGCGAGGAGTGGGTCAGCCCGCCGACGGCCAGGTAGTCCACGCCGGTCTCCGCGTACGCCCGGGCGGTGTCCAGGGAGAGGCGGCCCGAGGACTCCAGCACCGCGCGCCCGGCCACCAGGGCCACGGCCTCGGCGGTCTGCGCGACCGTGAAGTTGTCCAGCAGGATCAGGTCGGCGCCGGCCTCCAGGACCTCGCCGATCTGCTCCAGGGTGTCGACCTCGACCTCGATGGGGAGCTCCGGGAAGGCCTCCCGCACGGCCTTGAAGGCCTGCGCGACCCCGCCCGCCGCCACCACGTGGTTGTCCTTGACCAGCGCGGCGTCCGACAGCGACATCCGGTGGTTGACGCCGCCGCCGCAGCGCACCGCGTACTTCTCCAGCGCGCGCAGGCCCGGCGTGGTCTTGCGGGTGTCGCGGACCTTCGCCCCGGTGCCCTCCAGCACGTCCGCCCAGCGGCGGGTGGCCGTCGCGATGCCGGACAGCCGGCACAGGATGTTCAGCGCGCTGCGCTCCGCCGTGAGCAGGTCGCGGGTGCGCGAGCGCACCGACAGCAGCAGCTGCCCGGCCTCGACGCTGTCGCCGTCCTCCGCGTGCCGTTCCACCTCGAAGGCCTCCGTGCACACCACGGAGAACACGGCCTCGGCGATCCGCAGACCGGCCACGACGCCGCTCTCGCGCGCGACGAAGTCGGCGATCGCCTCGGCCTCCTCGGGCACCGTGGCGACGGTGGTGACGTCCACGCCGCCGTCCAGGTCCTCGGAGAGCGCCATGTGCGCGATGTCCTCGACCTCGATGGGGTCCAGGCCCGCGTCGGCCAGCAGCTGGGCCAGCGCCGGGTCCAGGCCGCTCTCCTCGCCGTCACCGCAGGCGCAGTCGTCGCCGCAGCCGCCGTCGTTCTGGTCGATCAGGGGAAGTTCGGGGGTGCTCACGGTCACTGCTCCAGGCTCGGGGTGCTCAGGGGGTGCACGGACGGGAAGTCCGCGGAGTCGGTGGGTACGACGACCAGGGCCCGCTTCTCGGTCGCCGAGAGCCGGACGACGAGATGACGCCGCCAGTCGGCATCGTCCCGGTCCGGGTGGTCCTCGCGCCAGTGGCAGCCGCGGGTCTCCTCGCGCCGCTGCGCGGCGGCGACCAGGACCCGTGCCACGCACAGCAGGTTCGTGGCCTCCCAGGTGTCCACACCCGGCTCGGCGGTCTTGCCGTGCGCTTCCAGGTCGTTCAGGGCGGTCGCGTACAGCGCTTCGAGGGCCTCGGCGGCCGTGGCCAGCGAGGCGGCGGAGCGGAGCACGCCCGCGCCCTCCGTCATGATCCGCTGGACCTCGTGGCGGGCCGGGGCGGGCTGCAGCGGGCCGGTCGCCGGGACCGGGACGACCGGGCCGTTGCCGCCGAAGCGCTGCGCGGCGATGTCGTCGGCGATCCGCTCGGCGAAGACCAGGCCCTCCAGCAGCGAGTTGGAGGCGAGCCGGTTCGCGCCGTGCACACCGGTGCAGGCGACCTCGCCGCAGGCGTACAGGCCGCGGACGGTGGTCCGCCCGTGCAGGTCGGTCCGTACGCCGCCGGACGCGTAGTGCGCGGCGGGCGCGACCGGGATCGGCTCGGTCACCGGGTCGATGCCGTGCGAGCGGCAGGCGGCGAGGATCGTCGGGAAGCGCTGCTCCCACATCTCGGCGCCGAAGTGCCGGGCGTCCAGGTACATGTGCTGCGCGCCCTGCTCCTGCATGCGGCGCATGATGCCCTTGGCGACGATGTCGCGCGGGGCGAGTTCGGCGAGCTCGTGCTGGCCGACCATGAAGCGGACGCCGTCCGCGTCGACGAGGTACGCGCCCTCCCCGCGGACCGCCTCCGACACCAGCGGCTGCTGCCCCTCGGCGTCCGGGCCGAGGAAGAGCACCGTCGGGTGGAACTGCACGAACTCCAGGTCGGAGACCTCGGCGCCGGCGCGCAGCGCGAGCGCCACGCCGTCACCGGTGGACACCGACGGGTTGGTGGTGGCGGAGAAGACCTGGCCCATGCCGCCGGTCGCGAGGATCACGGCGGGCGCGTGGACGGCGCCGACGCCGTCGTGCTGGCCCTCGCCCATCACGTGCAGCGTGACTCCGGCCGTACGGCCCTGCGCGTCGTGCAGCAGGTCCAGTACGAGGGCGTTCTCGACGGTCTCGATGCCCGCGGCCTGGACCGCCTCGACGAGGGCCCGGGAGATCTCGGCGCCGGTGGCGTCGCCGCCCGCGTGCGCGATGCGCCGCCGGTGGTGGCCGCCCTCGCGGGTCAGTTCTATCTCGCCGGTCTCCGCCGAGGTGTCGAAGACCGCGCCCGCGGCCATCAACCGCCGTACCGCGTCCGGGCCTTCGGTGACGAGCAGCCGTACGGCCGCCTCGTCGCACAGGCCCGCGCCCGCGACCAGGGTGTCGTCGAGGTGCTGCTCGGGGGTGTCGCCGTCGCCGAGGGCCGCGGCGATGCCGCCCTGGGCCCAGCGGGTGGAGCCGTCGTCGAGCCGGGCCTTGGTGACCACGACGGTACGGCGGCCCGCGGCGGCGCAGCGCAGTGCGGCGGTCAGGCCCGCCACGCCGGAACCGACGACCACGACATCGGCGTCGAGGGACCAGCCGGGGGCGGGCGCGTGCAGGCGTATGCCGGTGCCCGCGGCCGTGTCTCCGCCGTCGCTGCCTGCGGGGCCTCTGCCTGGGGTGCTCACGAGTGTGCTCCGAATTCCAATGGGATGTTGTCGATCAGCCGGGTCGCGCCCACCTTCGCGGCGACGGCCAGCACGGCCTGCCCGGTGAAGTCGGGACCGGCCTCGGTGAAGTCCTGCGGGTCCACCAGCGCCAGGTAGTCCAGGTCGAGCGGCGGCTCGTGGCGGCCCGCCTCCTCCAGGACGTGCAGCGCGGCGGCCCGTACGGCGTCCGGCAGCCCCCCGCCCGCGGCCGAGACGGCGTGCGCGTCGGCCGAGGCGCGGATCTCGCCCAGCCGGGCCAGGGCGGTGGCCCGCTCGTCGCTGGCCGGGGAGGCCTCGGCGCGGGCGCGCAGCGCCGCCTGCGCGGCGAGCCGGTCCTGTCCGGCGAACAGGGCGCGGGACAGGGCCAGGGCGGTGTGCCGCTCGGCGGGGGAGAGGTAGCGGTTGCGGGACGACAGGGCGAGACCGTCCTCCTCGCGGACGGTCGGTACGCCGGCCACCTCGACGGGGAAGTTCAGGTCGGTCACCATCCGCCGGATCAACGCCAGTTGCTGGGCGTCCTTCTGGCCGAAGAGGGCCAGGTCGGGGCGGGTGAGGTGGAGCAGCTTGGCGACGACGGTCAGCATTCCGTCGAAGTGGCCGGGGCGGGTGGCCCCTTCGAGGCGCTCGCCCATCGGCCCGGCCGTGATCCGCACCTGCGGGTCGCCGCCCGGGTAGACCTCGTCGACGGACGGCGCGAACACCGCGTCGGCGCCCGCCCCTTCGGCGATCCGCAGATCGGCGTCGAGGGTGCGCGGATAGCGGTCGAGGTCCTCGTTCGCCCCGAACTGCAGCGGGTTGACGAAGACGGTGACGACGACCTGGCCGCCCGGCCCGGCCTGTTCGCGGGCGGTACGGATCAGGGTGGCGTGGCCCTCGTGCAGGGCGCCCATCGTCATCACCACCGCGCGGCGGCCGGCGCGCGCGAGGCCGTGCAGCTCCTGGGCGGTGTGCAGCAGCTGGGTCACTGGTGGCCCCCGTCGGCGTCCGTGTCGGCGAGCACGCCGAGCAGGTCCTCGGCGAGTTCGGGCTTGAGCAGACCGTGCGCGAGGGCCCGGTCGGCGGTGGTGCGGGCCATCGCCAGGTATCCGGCGACCGCGCCCGGCGCGTGTCTGCGCAGCTCCGAGACGTGCGCGGCGACGGTACCGGCGTCTCCGCGGGCCACCGGACCGGTCAGGGCGCCGTCGCCGGAGCGCAGGGCGTTGTCGAGGGCCGCGCCGAGCAGTGGGCCGAGCATCCGGTCGGGGTGCTCGACCCCGGCCTTGGCCAGCAGCTCCATCGACTGGGCGACCAGCGTGACCAGGTGGTTCGCGCCGAGGGCGAGGGCCGCGTGGTAGAGCGGACGGTTCTCCTCCGCGATCCACTCGGGCTCCCCGCCCATCTCGATGACCAGGGCCTCGGCGGCGAGCCGCAGCTCCTCGGGGGCGGTGATGCCGAAGGAGCAGCCGGCCAGGCGCTGCACGTCGACCTCGGTGCCGGTGAAGGTCATCGCGGGGTGCAGGGCCAGCGGCAGGGCGCCCGCGCGGCGCGCCGGGTCGAGCACGGCGGTCCCGTACCGGCCCGAGGTGTGCACGACGAGCTGGCCGGGCCGGATCGCGCCGGTCTCGGCCAGGCCCTCCACCAGGGAGGGCAGCACGTCGTCGGGGACGGTGAGGAGCACCAGCTCGGCCCGCTCCAGCACCTGCGCGGGCGGCACGAGCGGCACGTCGGGCAGCATCCGCGCGGCCCGGCGCACGGACGCGTCGGACACTCCGGAGACGGCGACGGGCCGGTGCCCGGCCTGCTGGAGCGCGCGGGCCAGCGCCGGACCGACACGGCCGGCTCCGACGACGCCGACGGCGAGCCGGGCAGGGCGTGGCTGCTGTGAGGAATTCACGCGGGGAGGGCCTTCCGTTCCAGTCCGCGGGGGGTACCGGACGATACGCCGCCATGCTAGCTCCTGGGGCAATTGGCCGGACGGCGACGACGTGGGTGAGGATCGGGCTCCATGAGCGACGACAGTGACGACACGGAACGTACGAAGCGGCAGGTGGCGGCCTGGCGCGGAGCGGAGCGCAGGCTGTCGCGCAGCCTGCTCGAACCCACGGTGGGGGAGCTGCTCGCCGCGCTCGCCGAAGCCCCGTACGCCATGGACGGACCGGCCGACGTGTACGGCGACGGGGTCGTGGAGACGCTGGAACGCCGGGTCGCGGAGCTGCTCGGCACGCAGGACGCGGCGTTCTTCCCCAGCGGGACGATGGCCCAGCAGATCGCGCTGCGCTGCTGGGCGGGCCGCACCGGGAACCCGGTGGTGGCACTGCACCCGATGAGCCATCCGGAGCGGTGGGAGGGCGACGCGCTGTCGAACGTCTCCGGGCTGCGGGTGGTGCACCCGACGACGGAGGCCCGCCAGCCGACGCCCGCGGAGGTCGGGGCGGTCCGGGAGCCCTTCGGCACGCTGATGCTGGAGCTGCCGTTGCGGGACGCCGGTTTCCTCCTGCCCACCTGGGAGGAGCTGCAGGCGCTGGTCGAGGCGGCCCGCGAGCGGGAGGCGGTGGTCCACTTCGACGGGGCCCGCCTGTGGGAGTCCACCGTCCACTTCGGACGCCCGCTGCCGGAGATCGCCGGGCTCGCGGACTCGGTGTACGTCTCCTTCTACAAGTCGCTGGGGGGCCTCAGCGGGGCCTGCCTGGCCGGGCCGCGGGAGTTCGTGGAGGAGACCCGGGTCTGGCGCCACCGGTACGGCGGCCAGATCTTCCGGCAGTTCCCGCAGGCCCTGTCCGCGCTGGCCGGACTGGAACGGGAACTGCCCCGGCTGCCGTCGTACGTGGCCCAGGCGCGGCTGGTGGCCGGGGCGCTGCGCTCGGCGTTCGAGGAGTCGCAGGTCCCGTGGGCCCGGATCCACCCGGAGGAGCCGCACACGCACCAGTTCCAGGTGTGGCTGCCGTACGGGGCGGACCGCCTGACGGAGGCGGGCCTGCGGCTCGCGGAGGAGACGGGCACGGTCCTCTTCCGCCGGTGGTCCCCCGACGGGCCGCCGGGTCTCGCGGTGACGGAACTGGAGATCACCGAGCCGGGCCTGTCCTGGACGGAGTCCGACGTGAAGCGGGCCGCCGCCGACTTCGTGGCGCGGCTCTAGGCCCTGTCCGGGCCGTCTCTTCCGGATCTTTCGGCGGGGCGGGACGGACTTGTGCACGGCTTCGCCACGAATCACCGAATTCCGGGAAACTCATCGGTCCGGGCCGGTGTCGGAGTTACCGTCCATCGACGGCAATTACCGGCCACCGTTGCCCGGAGGAGACACCATGACCGCTCAGCCCACGTGGCGGAAGTCCTCGTTCTGCGGTGAGGGCGACGCCTGCGTCTACGTCGCCACCGCCCCCGGAGCCCTCGTCAAGGTCGCCGACCGCGTCGACCCCGCGCACCTCGTGCTCGCCACGACCCAGGCCGCCTGGGCCGATTTCATCCGCGCCGTGAAGGAAACCGCCGCGCCGTAACGGCTCACCCTCAGGGGATTTTGTCCGATTAGCGCGTATCTTCGGCCCATGCCCACGCCCTACGGATCCCGCGGCGGCATGGCGTTCAGCGCTGCTGAGCTGCACGTGCTCAGGCGTCTCCTCGCCCACGCCCTTCAGTCCTCCCCGGCCCCCCTGGCGGCCGCGGAGGTCCAGGACTGCCTGCACCTCGCGCAGGCGGTGGACGATGCGGTCCAGGAGGCGGGGCGGCTCAGAGCGTTCCTCCTCGACGACCTCGCCCGCTACCGGGGCGCCCTGCCCGGCAGCCTCTCCGGCTACCTGGAGCTGCTGCAGGACGCCCTGGCCGCCGGCTACGAACCGGCCCCCGACGACCTCGCCGCCCTGCGCGCGCTCCGCGCCAATCCGGTCGCGGCGGCGCTGCTGGAGCGGGCCCAGGTCGTCGCGGAGCGCTCCGTACGCCGGCGGCTGTCGACGACCCCCGCGCCCCGGACCCGCCTGCTGGCGCTGGCCGGCGGGCGGGAGGAGCAGCCGAAGCCGGCTCCGCGGCCCAAGGAGCCGCCGAGTCCCGAGTCGCCGCGCCCCGAGCGGCCGGTTCCCACCCCCGGCGAGGTGTTCCCGCCGCGCCGCAAGCCCACCCCGCCCCCGGCGGCCGGGCGGGCCGTCGGGTAGCTACGCTGTGGGGCATGGACTACGTCTCCGCGCTCGTGCCCCCCGTCGTGATGGCCGCGTTCTTCATCGCTCTCGTGGTGACGATCGTGAAGAGCCAGGGCGGCGCCAACAAGGCCAAGGAAGACGCCGCGGTCGACGCCGTGATCGCCCGGGCCGAGTCCGCGCGCCAGCAGCAGTAGCCCTCCGGGCGACGGGAGTGCGGCCGCACCGGCCGCACTCCCGATTTTGTCGCGCGTTGCCGAGCGAATAGTCGGGCAATTCCGCACAAGCAGCACTATCGTGCTGTTGTGCCTCGCCCCTTGGGAGAACTCGAAGACGCCGTCATGACGCGGGTGTGGCAGTGGAACCGCCCGGTCACCGTTCGTGAAGTACTGGAAGATCTCCAGCAGGAACGGTCCATCGCGTACACCACGGTCATGACCGTTATGGACAATCTTCATCAGAAGGGCTGGGTCCGCCGGGAAGCCGAAGGCCGCGCCTATCGATATACGGCGGTCTCCACCCGCGCCGCCTACTCGGCCGCACTGATGAACGAAGCCTGGTCGACGAGCGACAACCCCGCGGCCGCCCTCGTCGCCTTCTTCGGCATGATGTCGGCGGAACAGCGGGAAGCACTCAGGGACGCCGTACGGGTCGTCCAGCACGACGGCGAGTCCGGCGCCGAGGCCACGGCTGAAGCTCCCGCCGAACCCTCTGCCGAACTCCCCGCCGAACCCCCCGCCGAACTCCCCGCTCCGCAGGAAGCCGAAGGGGACTCCGCCGAGCGCCCGCAGGAGCCGGGGCGATAGCGTCCGCAGCCATGGGAGAGTTTTCCTCTGCACACGCAGAAACAGTGACGATCCGCCGTGCCCGCACCGGTGATGTTCCCGAGCTGCGCCGCCTCCTCGACCAGTACGTGCAGCAGCGGATCCTGCTGGACAAAGCCCCGGTCGTCCTTTACGAGGACATCCAGGAGTTCTGGGTCGCGGAACGCGACTCCGACAGTCAGGTGGTCGGCTGCGGCGCTCTCCACGTGATGTGGGAAGACCTTGCCGAAGTGCGTACTCTCGCCGTGGACCGCGGCTTGAAGGGCGCCGGTGTCGGCCACAAGGTGCTGCAGCAGTTGTTGCGGACCGCCCGCACGCTCGGGGTGAGCCGGGTTTTCTGCCTGACCTTCGAAGTCGAGTTCTTCGCGAAGCACGGCTTCGTCGAGATCGGCGAGACCCCGGTCGACACCGATGTCTACATGGAGCTCCTGCGTTCCTATGACGAGGGTGTCGCCGAGTTCCTCGGTCTCGAACGAGTGAAGCCGAACACCTTGGGCAACAGTCGGATGCTTCTGCACCTCTGATCGATGGCCTACGCTTTTCCGTCGATCAGCAACCTGTGGCCTATGTCCGAATCGCGTATGTTTCCCGCCCTGTTGCGGTCCTGAACCTCTCCCCGGGGGTTTGTGTTTTCCAGGCAAAAGCGGTTTCCTTTCCACGTACTGCTTTTCGATGAAAGGAAATCCCGGTGGCACAGAAGGTTCAGGTCCTTCTTGTCGACGACCTCGACGGTGGCGAGGCGGACGAGACGGTGACGTTCGCTCTGGATGGCAAGACCTACGAGATCGACCTCACCACCGCCAACGCTGAAAAGCTCCGCGGTCTGCTCGACCCGTACACCAAGGGCGGCCGCCGCACCGGTGGCCGTGCCTCCGCGGCACGTGCCAAGGGTCGCGCCTCGGCGACGACCGGCAACCCGGACACCGCGGAGATCCGCGCGTGGGCCAAGGAGAACGGTTACAACGTGAACGACCGCGGCCGCGTCCCGGCCGAGATCCGCGAGGCCTACGAAAAGGCCAAGGGCTGACGGACCCCCGCCGTACGCCGTCCCAGGCGGGCCCGGTGGCATTCCGTCGCCGCCGCCGCCACCAGGCGTACGAGATCGGGCCCGGCGGTGCCCTTTCCGGGGCCGGGTCCGGCGGCCCGCCCGGGACCGGGCAGGGCCGGCAGCAGTGCTTCACACCCCTGCTCGGGGGGTCGCAGCCACACAGCGGCTCCCCGAGGGCTTTCTCCCAGGGGTTGCCCCGGGGGAGCCGGGGCGGTGATCCGGCCACCCGCACCCAGGGCGGTCAGGTCCAGGGCGACCCCGCCCCACTCCAGCCAGTCGAGCAACCCCTCCAGCTCGTCTGCGCTCCCCGCGGCCACCAGGAACCGCATCCGGCGCCCCATGAGCGCCACCGGGCCCGTGGCGACCGGCCTGCGCAGCAGGGCCGCTCCCGCGTCGGACGGCAGCTCCAGCACGTCGAACCGGACCCCGGTCGAGAGCAGGCCGGGCGGACCGCCCGTGACGGTCCAGCCGAGCACCTTCTCGTACCACGAGGCGTACGCACGCTCCTCGGGTGCGACGCGGGGCGGCGGGACGGTCGGCACGACGGTGAGGGCCATGCCCGGAGCAACTCGCGAAACGCCCCGGGGTTACGCTCGCCGTGACACACCGCACTCACTCATATGCGGAACGTAAACGTCCGTGGCAGCGGAGTCCCACATTCGGGACGGAACTGTGTTCGCCCTTAGCTGAGGGGACCGGTGCCGGGGGCATGGAGTGTCAGTCCTTACGGGTAAGACATTCCTAGTGGATCGGGGCGACACGCTGATTTGACGGGCTTCCGTTCGCCGTCGGCGTACACGCATGACGGGTATCTGCCTGGCCTGCGGGAACATCGTCTCGCACCATCGAGTTGGAGCAGTTGTCGGCTCTTCAAGCCGGTTTTCCCGCTGATGCAGGGGTGAGCCGAGGACGGATGTCGGCAGTTGGAATGAGCTGTCCCGCCCCGCGGGACTAGCATGCGGAAGGACAGGGCGGGGACCGACCCCGAACTGCCCGACCGCTCTGAGGAGCGATAAACGATGTTCGAGAGGTTCACCGACCGCGCGCGGCGGGTTGTCGTCCTGGCTCAGGAAGAAGCCCGGATGCTCAACCACAACTACATCGGCACCGAGCACATCCTCCTGGGCTTGATCCACGAGGGTGAGGGTGTCGCCGCTAAGGCCCTGGAGAGCCTCGGGATTTCGCTCGAGGCTGTTCGCCAGCAGGTTGAGGAGATCATCGGACAGGGGCAGCAGGCCCCTTCCGGCCACATCCCCTTCACCCCGCGGGCGAAGAAGGTCCTGGAGCTTTCGCTCCGAGAGGCCCTCCAGCTCGGCCACAACTACATCGGCACCGAGCACATCCTGCTCGGCCTGATCCGCGAGGGCGAGGGCGTCGCCGCCCAGGTCCTCGTGAAGCTGGGCGCCGATCTCAACCGAGTCCGGCAGCAGGTCATCCAGCTGCTCTCCGGCTACACCGGCGGGGGCAAGGAGTCGGCCACGGCCGGCGGCCCGGCCGAGGGCACGCCCTCGACCTCGCTCGTCCTGGACCAGTTCGGCCGCAACCTCACCCAGGCGGCCCGCGAATCCAAGCTCGACCCGGTCATCGGGCGCGAGAAGGAGATCGAGCGGGTCATGCAGGTGCTGTCCCGCCGTACGAAGAACAACCCGGTCCTCATCGGCGAGCCCGGCGTCGGCAAGACCGCCGTCGTCGAGGGCCTGGCGCAGGCGATCGTCAAGGGCGAGGTCCCCGAGACCCTCAAGGACAAGCACCTCTACACGCTTGACCTCGGCGCCCTGGTCGCCGGTTCCCGCTACCGCGGTGACTTCGAGGAGCGCCTGAAGAAGGTGCTCAAGGAGATCCGCACCCGCGGCGACATCATCCTGTTCATCGACGAGCTCCACACCCTCGTGGGTGCGGGCGCCGCCGAGGGCGCGATCGACGCCGCCAGCATCCTCAAGCCCATGCTGGCCCGTGGTGAGCTCCAGACCATCGGTGCCACGACGCTGGACGAGTACCGCAAGCACCTCGAGAAGGACGCGGCCCTCGAGCGCCGCTTCCAGCCGATCCAGGTGGCGGAGCCTTCCCTCCCCCACACGATCGAGATCCTCAAGGGCCTGCGCGACCGCTACGAGGCCCACCACCGCGTCTCCATCACGGACGAGGCCCTCGTCCAGGCGGCGACGCTGGCGGACCGCTACATCTCGGACCGCTTCCTCCCGGACAAGGCGATCGACCTGATCGACGAGGCCGGCTCCCGGATGCGCATCCGCCGGATGACCGCACCGCCGGACCTCCGCGAGTTCGACGAGAAGATCGCGGCCGTGCGCCGCGACAAGGAGTCGGCCATCGACTCCCAGGACTTCGAGAAGGCGGCTTCTCTCCGCGACAAGGAGAAGCAGCTGCTGGCGGGGAAGACCAAGCGCGAGAAGGAATGGAAGGCCGGCGACATGGACGTCGTCGCCGAGGTCGACGGCGAGCTCATCGCCGAAGTCCTCGCGACCGCGACCGGCATTCCCGTCTTCAAGCTCACCGAGGAGGAGTCCTCGCGACTGCTCCGCATGGAGGACGAGCTCCACCGTCGGGTCATCGGCCAGAAGGACGCCATCAAGGCGCTCTCCCAGGCGATCCGCCGTACCCGTGCGGGTCTGAAGGACCCGAAGCGCCCGGGTGGCTCGTTCATCTTCGCCGGCCCGTCCGGTGTCGGTAAGACCGAGCTCTCGAAGACGCTCGCCGAATTCCTCTTCGGTGACGAGGACGCGCTGATCTCCCTCGACATGTCGGAGTTCAGCGAGAAGCACACGGTTTCCCGTCTCTTCGGTTCGCCCCCCGGCTACGTGGGCTACGAAGAGGGCGGCCAGCTCACCGAGAAGGTGCGCCGGAAGCCGTTCTCCGTCGTCCTCTTCGACGAGGTCGAGAAGGCCCACCCGGATATCTTCAATTCCCTTCTCCAGATCCTGGAGGACGGTCGTCTGACCGACTCCCAGGGCCGGGTCGTGGACTTCAAGAACACGGTCATCATCATGACGACCAACCTGGGTACCCGGGACATCTCGAAGGGCTTCAACCTCGGCTTCGCGGCCGTGGGCGACACCAAGACCGGCTACGAGCGGATGAAGGCGAAGGTCAACGAAGAGCTCAAGCAGCACTTCCGGCCCGAGTTCCTCAACCGTGTCGACGACACGGTCGTCTTCCACCAGCTCACCGAGGAAGACATCATCCAGATCGTCGACCTGATGATCGCGAAGGTCGACGAGCGCCTGAAGGACCGCGACATGGGCATCGAGCTGAGCGGTGACGCGAAGCTCCTGCTCGCCAAGCGCGGCTACGACCCGATCCTGGGTGCCCGGCCGCTGCGCCGGACCATCCAGCGCGAGATCGAGGACGTCCTGTCGGAGAAGATCCTCTTCGGCGAGCTGCGTCCCGGTCACATCGTGGTCGTCGGCAAGGAGGGTGAGGGCGAGGAAGCCAAGTTCACCTTCCGCGGCGAGGAGAAGTCGGCTCTGCCGGACCTCCCCCCGATCGAGGCCACGGGCTCCGGCCCGGACCTGTCGAAGGGCGCGTAAGCGCGACCGAGCACCAAAGGGGCGGCCCCGGGACTGAGAAGTCCCGGGGCCGCCCCTTTTCCCGTGGACGCTCCAGGGGGCCGCCCGCGCCCCCAGGAAGCCCCGGAGGGTCCGGCGGGACGAACTCTGCCGGGTCCACCCGTCGGGGCCCGGAGCGTGCGGGCGAAGGCGCGCGGGCGGGGCTTCGGCGTCCACGTCGCCGGAGCGTCGTGGGGTTGCCCGCCGATGGTCCCGGACGGGGCGGGTCGAAGGTCCCGGGCCGGTGACAAGCCGCACAGAACAAAACGGACGTACTAGGTGGATTCGTAGATCCAAAGGGGCTTCGGAAGGGACCTTCGTCCCAGCAGGGAGGCCGTCAACCGGGCGCATCACACCCGCCCGGCTACGAGTCCCGGTAGTAATCGGGACATTTGGGGAAGTCCCCGGCCGCGGGTTACCAAAGGTGAGCCAACCCGGCACACGTTCCAACGTGCCGGGTCACTTCATGCCCGTGGTGGGCGTGAACCGCCCTTGTCCCCGGCCCCGGAGGTCTGCACATGTCCGCGAAGCGCGTCAGCACCCGTCGTACCCGTATCGCCGTCGGCACCACCGCTCTCGGTGCGGTGCTGGCCCTGGGGGCCGGGACGACCGCCGCGTTCGCCGACACCGCGCAGACGGCCCTCGCCGGTACCGCCGAGCTGGTCGCCCAGCAGGCCTCCGCCCAGGCCGGCGCCGCCGCCGCGGCCGCCAAGGCCGAGGCGAAGCCCGCTGCGAAGACCGCCTCGAAGACCGGTCTGTGGGACAAGCCGCTGGAGAAGTACACGCTGTCCGCGACCTTCGGCAAGGGCGGCAGCATGTGGTCGCACAAGCACTCCGGCCAGGACTTCGCCGTCCCGGTCGGCACCTCGGTCAAGTCCGCGGCCGCCGGTGTCGTCGTCAAGGCCGGCCCGAACGGCGGCGGCGACGGCCCCGCCTACGGCAACGCCATCGTGATCAAGCACGCGAACAACACGTACTCGCAGTACGCGCACCTCTCGAAGATCCAGGTCAAGATCGGCCAGAAGGTCGCCGCCTCCCAGCGCATCGCGCTGTCGGGCAACACCGGCAACTCCAGCGGCCCGCACCTGCACTTCGAGATCCGCACCACCCCGAACTACGGCTCGGCCGTCAACCCGGTGGCCTTCCTGCGCACCGTCGGCGTCAGCGTCTGATCAACGGCTGACCGACAGCTGACCGACAGGTCCCCGTGACCGTCGCCACGACCCGGCCCGGCCGGCTGCTCAGGTGAGCAGCCAGGCGTGGGCCGGCTTCGTTTCCGGACCGAGCTTGCCCTCCTTGTACGCGGCGGCCTGCTCCGGCGTGAAGGCCGTGTCGTAGAACTTGATGTTGTGCAGGGCGCCCTGCCAGGCGCCGGTCCAGATGTTGTGGTGCTTGGAGCGGCCCAGCTGGAGCGGACCGGGGGCCTGCCAGATGGGCGGCACCTGGGTGGTCTCGCCGGCCTTCTTGCCCTCGACGTAGAGCGCGATGGTCTTCTTCTCGGCGTCGTAGGTGGCCATCAGCATCGTGGGGGTCTTGAGCACGGTGGGCCCCTCGGCGGTGACGGTCCGCGTCGTCGCCGCGGCGCCCTTGTCGCCGGTCTGCACGCGGAAGATCCAGGCCTGCTTGCCGCCCACCTCGTTCACGCCCAGCTCGAAGGAGAACGACTCCCCGTCGCCCTGGCTGATGGCGATCCGTGAGCCCTTGGCGCCGGAGCTGTAGACGCGGGCCGTGACGGTGAAGCTCTTGCTCACGTCCACGACGGGCTCGGCGGACTGGGCGTACGAGTTCGCGTTGCCCTTGCCGACGATCTGGAACCGCTTGCCCAGCGGGCCGACCTGGAAGTCGGGGCCGAGCCGGATGCCCGTCTTGCCGTAGCTGTCGCGCAGCAGGGTCGCGTCGCCCTCGACGGTCGCGGTGTAGCCCGCGGGGGACTTCGAATCACCGGGCTCGGGCGCGGCGGACGCCGAGGGCTGGGCGTCGGCCCCTTCCGGCCCGTCGCCGTCGTCGCCCAGCAGGAAGAACGTTCCGCCGCCGGCCAGCAGCGCCAGTACGGTCACCCCGCCGCCCAGCATCCACAGCCGCTTCTTGCGCCGCTCGGCGGCGGACCGGTCGGCCATGGCCTCCCAGTCGGGCTGCGACGAGGATATGAGCGGCTGGGCGGGCTGGGTCGGCGCCCACCCCGCTCCGGCGTCCTGCTGCTGGTACGGGTTCGGCTGCTGCCCCTGCTGCGGGTAGCCGTAGCCGTACCCTTCGCCACCGGCCGGGTATCCGTAGCCGCCCTGGTCGCCGCCCTGCCGGGGCGGGCCGGGCGGGAAGCCGTAGCCGCCGCCCTGCGCGGGCGGACCCGGCGGGAACCCGTATCCGCCGCTCCCGGGGGCGGGCTCGGGCTGCGGGTTGCTCGGGGGATTCACGGCGTCGGTCATGCCAGGGATGCTAAAACACGACCCCCCGCTCCGTACCGCCCGGTACCGTTCCGGCCGCCGTCGGCCCGCCGCACCGGTACCGGTGCCGCAGCCGTCAGCCCTGCGGCAGCTTGATCACCGGGAAGCTGCCCGTCGCCGTCGGCGCGTGCTCCGGCAGCCACAGGACCGCCACCGCGCCCGCCGCCGTGCCCTCGCTGTCGAAGCCGCCCGGCGCGGCCACGTTGCGGAAGGTCAGCCGGGCGCCCAGGACCCGCGCCTGGCCCTCCGCGATGGTCAGTCCCAGGCCGTGCCCCACGCCCGCGCGGTCCGTCGACCCGGTGCGGAAGCGGCTCGGCCCCTCGCGCAGCAGCGCGTCCGGGAAGCCCGGCCCGTGGTCCCGCACCCGTACGACCCGGCCCTCGACGTCGACCTGGATCGGCGGCTGCCCGTACCGCGCCGCATTGGCCAGCAGGTTCCCCAGGATCCGCTCCAGCCGTCGCGGGTCGGTGCTGACGATCTCGTCCGCGACGACCCGTACGGTCGCCTCCGGCATCAGCGCCGTCACCCGCCGGCTCACGAACTCGCCCAGCGCCACGTCCTGGAGCTCCGCCCGCTCCGAGGCGCTGTCCAGCCGGGCCACCTCCAGCACGTCCTCGACCAGGGCGCGCAGCGCCTGCGCCCGGTCCCGGACCAGCTCGGTCGGCCGCCCCGGAGGCAGCAGCTCCGCCGCCGTGAGCAGGCCCGTCACCGGCGTCCGCAGCTCGTGCGCGATGTCCGCCGTCACCCGCCGTTCGGCCTCCAGCCGCTGCTGCAGGGCGTCGGCCATGGCGTCCACGGCCCGCGCCAGGTCGTCGGTCTCGTCCCGGACGACGCCGCCGACCGCGTCCCGCACCCGTACGTCGGGATCACCGTGCGCCACCCGCTGCGCGGCGGCCGCGGCCTTGCGCAGCCTGCGCGAGATCTGCCCGCCGATGAGCACGCCGAGCGCAGATCCGCCGATCACGGCGGCGAGCCCGCCGACGACCAGGGCCCGGTCCAGGTCGGGGATCAGATTGGCGCTCTCCTGGAACTGCGTGTGCAGCGACAGCGCCTGCCCGTTCTGGAGCGGCACGGCGGCCCACACCTCGGGCAGCCCGTGCGGCCGCTCCTGGATGTAGGTCCCGCGCCGCCCCGACTGCACCTTGCGCCGCAGCTCGGCGGGGAGTTCGGGGTCGTTGAGCTTGGCCCCCATCGGCGGCTTGCGCCCGGCCTCGGCGTTGCGGGAGATGAACTGCACGCGGTCCAGCTGCACCTCGCGCGCGCTCTCCAGCATGGACACGCGGGCAGCGCTGTGCACGACCAGGCTCAGGGCGATCGTGACGAGGGCGCCCACGGCGGCGATGGCGAGCGTGATCTTCCAGCGGATCCCCGTACGGAGGGTGAACCGTCTCATGCCTTGAGCTTGTATCCGAAGCCTCGGACCGTTTCGATCCGGTCCTGGCCGATCTTGGTGCGCAGCCGCTGTACGTGGACGTCGACGACGCGGGTGTCGCCGCCCCAGTCGTAGTCCCAGACCCGCTCCAGCAGGCGGTCGCGCGACAGTACGGTGCCGGGCGCCGAGGAGAACTCCAGCAGCAGCCGCATCTCGGTCGGCGTCAGCGCCACGGCGGCGCCCGCCCTGCGGACCTCCATGCCCTCGGTGTCCACCTCCAGGTCGCCGAAGGAGAGCACGCCGCGCTCCGGGTCCGAGGCCTCGTGGGAGGAGCCCGGTCCGCCGTTCTGCGGTCCGCCGGAGTGGTCGAAGCGGCGCAGCACGGCGCGGATCCGGGCCACGAGCACGGAGCCGTCGAAGGGCTTGGTGACGTAGTCGTCGGCGCCCGCCTCCAGGCCCAGCACCACGTCGATGGAGTCGGCGCGCGCCGACAGCATGATCACGGGGACGGTGGACTCGTCACGGATGCGGCGGCACAGGCTCACGCCGTCCATGCCGGGGACCATCACGTCGAGCAGCGCGATGTCCGGCCGGTCGGCACGGAAGGACTCCAGGCCGGACAGGCCGTCGGGCATGGCCGTGACCACGAACCCGTCGCGTTCGAGCGCCAGGGTCGTGGCCTCACGGATGACGTCGTCGTCCTCCACGAACAGGACATGGGTCTCGGCCATGCGGAAGCCTCGCCTCGGTTCCTCTGTGCTCAGTTCTTCTGACTCGTGGCCGGGGCGGGCTGGAGACCGCCGTCGACCACGTTGCTGTACTCCGAGTGCACTCGGTCCTGCTCGGTGAACGTCTCCCCGTTCCAGCGGTACGTGATCACGTCCTCGCCCGACGGATAGGCGAGCGCGTCGCTCTTTCCGTAGACCTGTTTCGTGACCACCAGGTCGCCCCGGTCGATCTCCGCGTAGACGGGTGGCTGTTCGTCCGAGAACACATTCTCGTACGAGCCGCCGTCCGCCCGGTACACGTACGAGCCGCGGCCCAGGGCGTCGGCGCAGGACAGGACGTTGACGACGATGTCGACGACGGGGCTGCCGGTGACCTTCCCGTAGCTCACGTCCACCGGGTACTCCTTGCCCGCGCAGGGCTTGAGGTCCCGCTTGATCTCGGCGCTGACCTTCGGGTCCGCCTTGAGCAGCGCGACGGGGTCGACCTTCTTGAACGGCCGGCCGGACGCGGAGGCCGCGCCGGGGGAGGAATCGGCGGGGGCGGACGGGGAGACCGGGCTGGCCTTCGCCACCGCGTCGGAGCGGGCGGGGCCGCCGTCGCGCAGGCCGGCGCCGCCGGTCGCGCAACCGACCGCGAACACGGCAGTGCCGACGAGGACGACCGTCCCCGCCGACACCAGTACCAGCGATCTACCGCCGGTCAGAACTTGGCCGTTCAGGCCGCGCACCGCTCACGCCCCTCGTACCGCATGGTGTGGTCACCGCGCTCCAGCGCCCGCATGTCCAGGTCCCGGCTCTCCAGCTCCTGCCGGAGACGGGCCAGCGCGCGGTGCAGAGTGCTCTTCACGGTACCCGCAGACATTCCGAGCGCCGCGGCGGTCTCCTCGGTGCTCATCTGCTCCCAGTGTCGCAGCACGACCACGCTGCGCTGCTTGGGCGCGAGGACCTTGAGGATGTCCATCAGCAGGGCGCGGTCGGCGCGCTGGTCGGAGCCGTCCTCGACGGAGGCGTCGGGGAGCTGCTCGGTGGGGACCTCTTCGAGCTTGCGGGCGCGCCACCACTCGGTACGGGTGTTGATCATGACGCGTCGGAGGTAGGCGTCGGCCAGGGACTTGTCGGCGATGCCGTCCCAGCGGCCGTAGGTGCGCACGAGCGCGGTCTGCAGGAGGTCCTGGGCGTCGGTGGGGTCCGGGACCAGGCGCCGGGCGCTGCGCAGCAGCGCGTCCTGCCGGGTGCGTACGTACTCTTCGAATTCGAGTACCTCACCGTGCGCCATCTGAGACCGCCTCCGCTGCCGTCCACCGTCATCCGCTGCCTTACGGATTCGAAGGTACGGAGGGCTTGTCACGGGCCTGTGCGGGCCAGCCTTCGGTGGGCGCACGGACACCCATAGGTTGTGTAACAGTGCCGTGAGCTGCGGTTTCCCGGCGAGAAGCGGAATTGTCGACTCAGTTTCAAGGTCGACTACGGGTGGTCGCCGAGCCGTCGCCGAGCGCTCTCCGGGCGGCCGTCCGCAGGCCACCCGGACCCCGCCCGGCCGGTTCCGCTCAGGTCTGCGGAAGCCGGTAGAAGCCCCCGTCGAGGGGTTCCACCAGCCCGTCGGAGACCAGCCCGTCCAGTGCCCGGGCCCGCTGCACCGGCTCGTCCCACACGGTGTCGAGCACGGCCTGCGGAACGGCGCCCACCGCCTCCCGGAGCACCGCGAGGAGCTTGCCGCGCACCTGCCGGTCGGTCCCGGCGTACGTCTGCCCGCGCCGCGGCGGCCCCTCGTGCGCCGGCTTCCCGGCGAGGCGCCACGCGCACAGCCCGGCCACCGGGCAGCGCGCGCAGTCGGGGCTCTTCGCGGTGCACACCAGCGCGCCGAGCTCCATCGAGGCCGCCGCCCAGCGCGCCGCCGTCGCCTCGTCCTCGGGCAGCAGGGCCCGGGCCAGGCGCCGCTCGGCGGCGGTGGTGGCGTTCGGCGGGTACTCCACCCCGGTGGCGGTGCGCGCGAAGACCCGCCGGACGTTCGTGTCGAGGACGGCGTGCCGCTGTCCGTACGCGAAGGAGGCCACGGCGGCCGCCGTGTACTCGCCGATCCCGGGCAGCGACAGGAGCTGCGCGTGCTCCCGCGGTACGTCGCCCCCGTGCCGCTCCGTTATGGCGACGGCCGCGCCGTGCAGCCGCAGGGCGCGGCGCGGGTAGCCGAGCCGCCCCCAGGCCCGTACGGCCTCGCCGGGGGCCTCGGCGGCCAGGGCGGCGGGGCGGGGCCACCGGGCGAGCCACTGCTCGTAGACCGGCAGGACCCGGCTGACCGGAGTCTGCTGGAGCATGAACTCGCTGACCATGACCCCCCAGGGGCCGGCCTCGGGGCGGCGCCAGGGCAGGTCGCGGGCGTGCTCGTCGAACCACGCGATGACGGGGGAGTGCAGCGCGTGGGAGGAGTCGGGGGATACGGCCGTGGCGGAAGCGGGGGATGCAGTCATGACAGACGGCATCCTGGCACGTTTCGGGTCCGCACCGCCGGGCCCGGGCCGGTGAACCAGAGCGCCGCGCGGACCCCGCTCGCCCGCATGGCGGCGATGATCGTACTGATCGGGCCGGTGAGCGCGAGGACGACGAGGGCGGCGACCGAACCGCCCAGCAGCAGGCCGATCGCCACGTCGTGCGGGTAGTGCACGCCGACGAAGACGCGGGAGAAGGCCATCAGCAGCGCGAGCGGCACGGTCAGCAGCGCGAGCCGGCGTACGGCCAGGGCCAGGGCCACTGCGGCGGCGCCCGCGATGGCCGCGTGATTGCTGGGGAACGACCAGTCGCCCGGCGCCGGGCACGCGACCAGCGGGGCGGCGGCCCCGGCGACCGCGCGGCAGGGCCGCTCCTCGTCCACGGCCGACTTCACCAGCTCCGAGGCGACGTACGCGAGGGCGGTGGCCGGCGGCGCGAGCACGGCGAGCGCGACGGGCCGGGGGCCGCCGCGGCCGCGCGAGCGCCACCAGACGGCGACGAAGAGCACGCCGAAGAGCAGGAGCCCGTGGACCGTCCAGGCCTCGAACGCGGACCGCACCCATCCGGGGGCGGATCGGGCGAATGCGGTGATGTCGAGGTAGAGGCCTGAGCTGTCCATGGCTACCGAAGGTAGTCAAAGCGGCCTAATCGTCACATCAGACCAATGGCCGGTTCCCGGTGGTTCCGCGTACTCCCGCAGGATGATCATCGGCAAATCCAGCCTGCTGCGCGGCATGTGGGGCACTGATCGGGCCGTGATCTCTCGTAAAGTTCCGTCCGTGGGATCTCTGCGCAATCCGGTCGGGCCGCTCCCCTCCTCCATCTACTGGCGACGGAGGGCTGTGCTGGCTTCCGTCGTCGCGCTCCTCGCGCTCCTCGCGGTATGGACCGTCAGTTCCAGTGGGGGGAAGACGAGTACGAACGGAAAGGGCCAGAGCGGCCCCGACCCGGTCGCCTCGATCACCCCCGGCCCGGCCGGGACGGGCCCCGCGATCAGCGCGGCCCCCGGCGGGCGCCCTGAGTCGGGCGGCGGAACCACCGGCTCCGAAGGCGGCGGGAGCGGCGGCGCGGGCAAGAACGGCGAGCCGGGCAGCGGCACGGCCGCGAGCGGCGGTTCCGGCTCGGGCGGTGGCGGCGCGGCGGCCGGGCAGGCGCAGGTCCCGGCGGACTCCCCGCTCCCCACGTGCGCGACGGGTGCGCTGCAGTGGGAGGTCAAGAGCGTGAAGAACGAGTACGAGGCGAGCGAGAAGCCCAAGCTCGAACTGGTCGCCCGCAACACCTCCGGCACCACCTGCAAGGTCGACCTCGGCCCGAGGCAGGCGGTCCTGACCATCCTTCAGGCGAGCAGCAGCAAGGCGGTGTGGTCCTCGGCGGACTGCCCGACGGGCGCGGGCAACGCCTTCTTCCGCCTGCCGGCGCAGGGGGAGACGAAGCAGTCGCTGGAATGGGACCGCAAGTTCAGCGCGGCCGACCAGTGCCAGGCGCCTCCGGCGGGGTCCGCTGCTCCCGACACCTACGTGGTCGAGGTCAAGTCCCCCGGCATGCCGGTGGCCCGGACCTCGTTCGTCCTGAAGCAGGACTAGCGTCTGCCGCGCCGCTGCGGGGGCTCCGCCCCCACCTTCGTCGCGAGGGTCTTCGGCAGGGCCGTCCTCATCGACTCGCTCTCGCCGTCGAGCGGATCGTCGAAGCAGTTGCTGGTCGGGAAGGTGAG